>JALYVS010000298.1 GCA_030853115.1 Actinomycetota bacterium | reverse complement strand
TCGACCGGCCGCGCCCGGCACAGCCGTCCCGGCGTGGCGGCCAGGTGCGGTGGCAGCTGGCCGACCCGGCCCTGCACGCCGCGCTGGCTAGCCTGGCCCGCCAGCATCAGGCCACCATCTTCATGACCCTGCACGCCGGCCTGGCCGCGCTGCTGTCCCGGCTGGGCGCCGGGACCGACATCCCGCTCGGTGCCCCGGTGGCAGGTCGGACCGACGAGGCGATGCACGAGCTGGTCGGGTTTTTCGTCAACACGCTGGTGCTGCGCGCCGACCTGACCGGCGATCCCAGCTTCGCCGAGCTGCTCGGCCGGGTCCGGGAGACCGTGCTGTCCGCTCAGGCCCGCCAGGACGTCCCGTTCGAGCGGCTGGTCGAGGTGCTGAACCCGGCCCGCTCGCCGGCCCGGCACCCGCTGTTCCAGGTCATGCTGGCCGACGAGGACATCGGCGCCGGCCACTGGCAGCTGCCGGGGCTGCGGATGACGCCGGAGCCGGTACCTGATGTGGCCGCCAAATTTGACCTGACCCTGGGATTCGAGCAGGACCGCGACGCCGAAGGCACCCCGGCAGGCATCAGCGCCTTCCTGGAATACGCCCTGGACCTGTTCGATCCGGCCACCGCGCAGGCCCTGGCGGGCCGGCTGACCCGGCTGTTGCGTCAGGCCGCCCGTGATCCCGGCCGCCCGGTCAGCCAGCTCGACCTGCTGACCGCCGCCGAACGCCGCCGGCTGCTGCTGCAGTGGAATGACACCGTCCGGGCGGTGCCGGGGGTCACGTTGCCGGAGCTGTTCCAGGAGCAGGCCGCCCGTACCCCGCACGCTCCGGCGGTCCTGTCGGCGGACGGGGAGCTGACCTACGGTGAACTGAACGCGCGGGCTAACCGGCTGGCCCGGCACCTGATCACCCTAGGTGCGGGCCCCGAGCGGCTCGTGGCCGTCGTCATGCCCCAGTCGACCGAGGTGATCGTCGCGCTGCTCGCCGTGCTCAAGTCAGGTGCCGCCTACGTCCCCGTCGACCCCGGCTACCCGGCGGGCCGCCAGGCCTTCATGCTGACCGACTCCGGGGCGGCCATCACGCTGACCACCAGCGGCCTGGCCGGATCCCTGCCCGCCGCGACCACCCCGCTCCGGCTCGATGATCCCGCGCTCGCCGAGGTGATCGCGCGCTACCCCGCCGGCGACGTCGGTGCCGCTGAGCGCTGCGGGCCGCTGTATCCGGCGCACCCGGCGTACGTGATCTACACCTCGGGGTCGACGGGCCGCCCCAAGGGCGTGCTGGTCACCCAGGGGAGCCTGGTGAATTACCTGGCCCGGGTCCGGGAGACCTACCCGGACCTGTCCGGCCGCACGCTGCTGGTGTCACCGGTGTCGTTCGACGGGAGCGTCAGCGCGCTGTACGGCTGCCTGCTGTCCGGCGGGCAGCTGTGCCTGGGCGCGGTGGACGAGGAGCTGCCCGCGCTGGCCGCCCGGGCCGGCGGGTTCACCTTCGGCAAGGCGACGCCCAGTCACCTCCCGCTGCTCGCCCGCCTCCCGGCGAGCTGTGTTCCTACCGGGCAGCTGATGCTCGGCGGGGAGGCCGTGCCGGCGGCGCTGCTGCGCGAGTGGCGGCTGCGGCATCCCGGTCTCGCCCTGGTCAACTCCTACGGGCCGACCGAGGCCACGGTTAGCTGCCTCGACTACCAGATAAGCCCGGATGACCCGATCCCGGACCTGGCCGTGCCGATCGGCCGGCCGGTCTGGAATACGCGGGTGTTCGTGCTGGATGAGGCGCTAGGGCTGGTACCGCCGGGGGTGGCGGGAGAGTTGTATGTGGCGGGCGGGCAGCTGGCGCGGGGGTACCTGGGGCGTCCGGGGCTGACCGCGGAGCGGTTCGTGGCGTGCCCGTTCGGGGCGCCGGGGGAGCGGATGTACCGGACCGGGGACCTGGCCCGGTGGAACCAGGCGGCGGAGCTGGATTACCTGGGCCGGACGGATGACCAGGTGAAGGTGCGCGGGTTCCGGATCGAGCTCGGCGAGATCGAGGCCGTGCTCGCCGGCCTGGACGGCGTGGGCCAGGCCGCGGTCGCGGTGCGGGAGGACCAGCCGGGGGACAAGCGGCTGGCCGGGTACGTGGTTCCGGCGGCCGGTGCCGAGCTGGATCCGGCCGGATGGCGGGAGGCGTGCGGGCGGGTGCTGCCCGGGTACATGGTGCCATCCGTGATCATGGTGCTGGACGCGCTGCCGCTGAACGCGAACGGGAAGCTGGACCGGCGGCAGCTGCCCGCACCGGAGTACGCCTCCAGTGCGGCCCGGGCTCCGGCCACCCCGGAGGAGCAGGCGATGTGCGAGGTGTTCGCGCAGGTGCTGGGCCTAGACCAAGTCGGGGTGCAGGACAGCTTCTTCGACCTGGGCGGCCATTCGCTGCTGGCGACGCGGCTGGTGTCGCGGATCCGGGTGGTGCTGGGGGTGGAGCTGCCGGTCCGGGCGGTGTTCGAGCACTCGACGGCGGAGTCCCTGGCCGTGGTGGTGCAGGGGGCGGAGGCGGCCCGGCCGCCGCTGGTCCCGGTGCCCCGGCCGGAGCGGCTGCCGTTGTCGTTCTCGCAGCAGCGGATGTGGTTCCTGGAGCAGTTCTACGGGCCGAGCACGGTGCACAACCTGCCGTTGGCGTGGCGGCTGAGCGGGCGGCTGGACGTGGCCGCGCTGGCCGGCGCGCTGGGCGACGTGGTCGCCCGGCACGAGTCGCTGCGCACGATGTTCGCGATCGCCGATGGCCAGCCGTACCAGCACATTATCTCGGCCGAACAGGCCAGAGCGCGGCTAACGGCGGGGTTCACGGTGACGGCGGCGGGGCCGGGTGAGCTGGCCGGGCTGGTCGCGGCGGCGGCTGGGTACGTGTTCGACCTGACTGCGGAGCTGCCTTTCCGCGCATCGCTGATCACTGTCAGCGGCCAGGAGCAGGTGCTGGTGCTGCTGTGCCACCATATCGCCACCGACGGCTGGTCGTTGGGGCTGCTGCTATCAGACCTGGCCGAGGCGTACCAGGCCCGCTGCGACGGCCGGGTCCCGGGCTGGGCGCCGCTGCCGGTCCAGTACGCCGACTACGCGCTGTGGCAGCGAGACCTGCTCGGCGGTGCGGACGGCGACGGCGGGGTGCTGGCCGGGCAGGTGCAGTACTGGCGGCAGGCACTGGCCGGACTGCCCGATGAGCTGGCCCTGCCGTTCGACCGGGCGCGGCCGGCGCAGGCGTCCCGGCACGGCGCCCTGATGCTGTGGCAGCTGGCGGACGCCCGGGTGCACGCCGCGCTGGTGGACCTGGCCCGCGCGCATCAGGCCACCATCTTTATGATCTTGCACGCGGGCATGGCCGCGCTGCTGTCCCGGATGGGCGCCGGGACCGACATCCCGCTGGGTTCCCCGGTGGCGGGGCGGACCGACGAGGCGGTGCACGACCTGGTCGGGTATTTCGTCAACACGATGGTGATGCGCGCCGACGTGACCGGCGATCCGAGCTTCGCCGAGCTGCTCGGCCGGGTCCGGGAGACGGTACTAGCCGCCCAGGCCCGCCAGGACATGCCGTTCGAACGGCTGGTCGAAGTGCTAAACCCGCCCCGGTCGCCGGCCCGGCACCCGCTGTTCCAGGTCATGCTGGGCGAAGAGATCATCCCCGACGAGTGGCAGCTGCCCGGGCTGCGCGTCCAGGCCGAGCCGGTACCCGCCGTTACCGCCCGGTTCGACCTGGTCCTGGGAGTCCGCCAGCGTCGCGGCGACGGCGGTGCCCTGGCCGGGATCCAGGCGTCCTTCGAGTACGCGACCGAGCTGTTCGACCCGGCGACCGTGCGGGCGCTGGCGGGCCGGCTGAGCCGGCTGCTGCGCCAGGCCGCCCGCGATCCCGGCCGCCCCATCAGCCAGCTCGACCTGCTGACCGCCGCCGAACGCCGCAGGCTGCTGCGCGACTGGAACGACACCACCCGGCCGGTCCCGGCGGTCACCTTGTCAGAGCTGTTCGAGCAGCAAGCCGGCCGCACCCCGGATGCGCCCGCCGTCATCGCCGGCGGCACTGAGCTGACCTACGGCGAGCTGAACGCCCGGGCCAACCGGCTGGCCCGGCACCTGACCTCCCTGGGCGCGTGTCCCGGGCGGCTGGTCGCCATCGCGATGCCCCGCTCCGCGGACCTGATCACCGCCGTCCTGGCCGTCCTGAAGTCCGGCGCCGGGTACGTGCCGGTGGATCCGGCATACCCGGCGGACCGGATCGCGTTCATGCTGGCTGAGTCCGGGCGGGCGCCGGTGCTGACCACGGCGGCGGTCGCTGGCGCGCTGCCCGCGGGGCTGCCGCTGCTGGTGCTGGACGACCCGGCGACGGCGACGGTGCTGGCCGGACTGGACGGGGAAGACGTTCCGGCGGTGGCGGGGCCGCGGGATCTGGCCTACGTGGTCTACACGTCCGGGTCGACCGGACGGCCCAAGGGAGTGGCGGTCGAGCACGCGGGGGTGGTGTCGCTGGCGTGCTGGGCGGCGGCGACCTTCGGGGCTGAGCTGTCGCGGGTGCTGGCGTCGACGTCGCTGAGTTTCGACGTGTCGGTGTTCGAGATCTTCGGGACGCTGGCGGCGGGCGGCTGCCTGGAGATAGTGCCGAACCTGCTGGCCCTGGCCGAACGGGGAACCGAAGGCCCGTGGCGGGGGACCTTGATCAGCGCGGTGCCCTCAGCGCTGGCGCAGGTGCTGACCACGCCCGGGGTCCGGGCGCAGGCCCAGGTGGCGGCACTGTGCGGGGAAGCGCTGACCGGGCAGGTCGTCGAGGCGATCAGGGCGGCGGTGCCGGGAGCGCGGATCGAGAACATCTACGGCCCGGCCGAGGCGACGGTCTACGCCACCACCTATGTCGTCCCGCCCGATAGCGAGGCGGCTGCGCCACCGATCGGCCGCCCGCTCTGGAATTCCCGGATGTACGTGCTGGACAACCGGCTGGGCCTAGTCCCGCCCGGGGTGGAGGGGGAGCTTTATATCGCGGGGGCCGGGCTGGCGCGGGGGTACCTGAGGCGTCCGGAGCTGACGGCGGAGCGGTTCGTGGCGTGCCCGTTCGAGGGTGCGGGGGAGCGGATGTACCGGACCGGGGACCTGGCCCGGTGGACGGCGGCGGGGGAGCTCGAATACCTGGGCCGCGGTGATGACCAGGTGAAGGTGCGGGGGTTCCGGATCGAGCTGGGCGAGGTCGAGGCGGTGCTGGCCGGCCTGGAAGGCGTGGGCCAGGCCGCGGTGGCGGTGCGGGAGGACCAGCCCGGAGACAAGCGGCTGGCCGGGTACGTAGTTCCGGATTCCGGTGCCGAGCTGGATCCGGCGGGGTTGCGGATGGCTGCGGCCCGGCTGCTGCCCGGGTACATGGTGCCCGCCGTGATCATGGTGCTCGACGCGCTGCCGCTGAACGCGAACGGGAAGCTGGACCGGCGGGCCCTGCCGGCGCCGGAGTACGCCTCCAATGCGGGCCGGGCTCCGGCCACCCCCCGGGAACAGGCGCTGTGCGAGGTGTTCGCGCAGGTGCTAGGGCTGGACCAGGTGGGGCTGGAGGACAGCTTCTTTGACCTGGGCGGGCACTCCCTGCTCGCGGCGGTGCTCGTCGCCCGGCTGGTGGAGCGACTCGGCGTTAAGATCAGCCTGCGGACCTTTATGGGCAACGCGTCCGTCAGCGCCATCGACGGGTATCTGGACCGTCAGGACACCTAGCGCGCTGTTAGAGGGTCTTCCAGTTCTGGTCGGGGTCGCGGGCGGCGGTGGCCAGGATCCGCCGCAGGCCTGCGGTCCAGCCCGCCACGGTGCTCTCCTGGAATTCCTCGGGATTGAACATAATGCCGCCGAGGAGAGTGCCATCGGAGGGCCAGTCCACGAACCACACCGTGCCGCTGGGGATATCGCGCTGCCCGTCTTCCTCCAGCCAGCGCACTGCTATCTCCCGGGCGCCCTCGGCGATGGGGAACACGAGGTCCTGGCCGAGCTGACCCGGCGTATTCGAGATAATGAACTGGGACGTACGCAGGTCATCGCGTGAAGAGATGAAATCAGGGAACATCTGCTCGATCACGTTGACCGGGAGTTCGTGCGCGATGGTGTCGATAAAGGTTTCCTTGGCGCGCGCGAGGATATCGCGAAAGCTCGTGCAGTCACCGATTTCAGTACGCAGGGGAACGCAGTTGAGGAACAGCCCCATGGTGTTGTGGAACTGCTCGACGTCGCGGCCGGCGGTAAAGGCCCGGATCGTCAGGTCGGTCGCGCCGGTGAGCTGGTGAGCCAGGACGTAGTACGCAGAGAGCAGGACCGAGAATACGGTCGTGCGAGAGGCCGTGGCCAGAGCGGAGGCCTCGGCTATAGTGTCGGCCTCGATGCGGTGGTTGTGCAGTGAGTATGGCCTGGAGTAGCTGGCTGGATGGCCATGGTCGTTCGGTATGGTGAATTCACGGGCGCCGTGGAGTTTGCCCCGCCAGTATGCCGGTGCGCCGTCCTCAGCTGTGCTGGTGGCATTGGCTCGCTGCCATTCGGCGTACTCGCGGTATTGCCCGGCTGGCGGGAGTTCGGCGGGAGCGCCGGTGGTCCGGGAGACATAGAAGGCGCCCAGGTCGCGCAGGATCACGTCGAATGACCAGGCATCGGAGGCCGAGTGGTGCACCGTCAGGAACAGGAGGCTGTCGCGATCGTCAAACCGGCATAGCCGGGCCCGCAGCAGCGGCACTTCCCGCGCATTGATCGTATCGGTCTGGTAGGCGAGATCCTGGATGACCATGTCCCGGGACTTGCCGGGGACCGGGGGCAGCTCCCTGACCTCCAGCGGTACCGGGCACGGCGGGAACACCTGCTGGTAGGGCGGATCGGCGTCCCTGACCACCACGGTGCGGAGCAGCTCATGGCGCGCGACCACGTCGTCGAGCGCGCCCTGCAGCACCGCGAGATCCACCAGGCCAGTGATGCGGAGCGGGCGGACCAGGACGAACCGGCGGCCGAACGTCCCGCCATCGTCACCCTGGTCCAGGGTGAGGAACCATTCCTGCGTGAAAGACAACGGGTAGCGCTTCGCGTCCTGGTCGTGGGCCACGCTGTCAGGGTCGCAGGGCGGAACGGCCGCTGCACCTTCCCGGTTGCTCGGGGTCGGCCTCCCGGTATACGCAATCGCCGAGATGGGCGCCGCCGTCCGTGACGGGCACGCTGGGGGGAGGCGTTTGAGTGGCTGCCGAGGGTTAGGGACGCGTAGGCAATGACGCAGGGTGAGGCGACTGGATCGCACCGGGTCCCGCTGGAGGGGACGACGTGGAGCGTGTGGCGGGACGTGTGCGTGCGCAGCGCTGGTTTCCCCGCGGACATGGTGCTGGCGATCTGCGATGAGCCGCTGGCGCACAGCGCTGACCTGACCAGTGCTGACCTGACCAGCGCTGACCTGACCAGCGCTGACCTGACCAGCGCCGACCCGGCCGGGCGGGTGGCGTATGACCAGGCGTTCGCCGACGCTGCGAGCCGGCTGTCCCGTGCCGTCGCTGCCGTTGAAGCCCATCCGCTGTTCCAGGAGGCGGTCACCTGGCAGAACCCCGTGCTGGCGCAGCGGTTGCGGGATGCGGGGGTGGGTACGTCGCGGCGGTCCCATGACCGCAAGCGGGAGCTGGTGATCGCGAATTACCTGCAGCGGTATTGCTTGAAGAATGACACGATCGGGTTTTTCGGGCCGGTGGGGTGGGCGGTGG
>JALYVS010000297.1 GCA_030853115.1 Actinomycetota bacterium | reverse complement strand
ACCCCGGCCCTGGCACTAGCGACCCGGCCCGCGGCGCGCGATGGCGGCGGCTGCGGTCGGCAGCCCCTGTGATCTATCCGGTCCAGGCTCCTGCGATCTACCCGGGTCGGGGGCCTGCGCTCGGGGCGGACCCCTGGCCGCGGTCGCCGCTGGGCTGCGCGGTCTGCCGGGGTCCGGTGCGGCCGGGGTTTTCCCGCTGCTATCAGTGCGAACGGCACACTCGGCTGGCCCCCGGCCTGCTCGCCGATGTCGTGGTCCCCATCTCCTACGCGGTCAAGGGCACCGCCCTGGCCGCCGATCTGTGGCGCTATAAGTCCTGGCCCGCGCCGAGCGCCCGCGCGCGGACCTCGGTGCTGGCGTTGCTGCTGGCTTTCCTGCATGACCACGGAGCCTGCGTCTGGCGGCGCGCGGGTATGCCGGGGCCGGGCCGGCTGGCCGTGGTGCCGACCGGATGCGGCCGCCCCGGACCCCATCCGCTGCTTGAGCTGGCCTCGCCGTACCTGCGGCTGCGGCCGGCCGGGCTGGTCCTGCGGCCCGGCCGCCAGGGCCGCGACCTGAACGTGCACCGGTTCCACGCCGACCAGCAGGTAGCCGGCGCCGGGGTGCTGCTGCTGGACGACAGCTGGGTGTCGGGCGGCAGCGCCCAGTCGGCTGCGGCCGCCCTCAAGCTAGCCGGAGCCAGGCACGTGGCGATCGTGGTGCTCGGCCGTCACCTGGACCCGGCCGATGCCGGGGCCTGCCCGCCGCCCGGCTGGCTCACCGCAGGTCCGTACGACCCGTCCCGATGTGCGGTCCACGGCCCATGGCGGCCGGGCCGCTGACATGGCCGGTGCCTTTGCCCAAGCGATGGCGGCCGACGGATCTGGGGCCGGACTGAACATCGCCGTTCGGCCCGCGCCCTAAGCAGGCGGCCCGCCTAAGAAGATAGTGCTGGATTAACCGCTTATCACACTTGAATAAGTGACTGAGCACAGCGATGTGCTTCACCTTTTCGCTAAATGCGGGCCTATTAACGGGGTGGACCATTCAGGTTAGGCGACAAATTCGAGTTGCCGGACGACCTGAGATATTGGCGTCGTGGCGTCGATCTCGATGGTGGCGGTGGCGCGAAGCCTGGGTTGCCCTCAGGTCATGGCGCCGGCCGCTCAAGCCGTGGTTGGCCGCGTCAGCAGCTGAGAAAAACCGCCGGCCCCGCAGGCTCTAAGCTGGGACCGTGAGTACCGAGCCCCCTTCGCATACCGCCCTGGTCAGGCGGGCACGCCGGATCAATAAGGAACTGGCCGTGCTCTATCCCGACGCCCACTGCGAACTGGACTTCAGCTCTCCGCTGGAGCTGCTCGTGGCGACGATCTTGTCGGCGCAGACCACCGACAAGCGGGTCAACCTGGTGACTCCGAACCTGTTCGCGCGCTACGCCACGGCCGCCGATTACGCGGCCGCGGACCGTGACGAGATGGAGAAGATCATCCAGTCGACCGGCTTCTACCACGCCAAGACCAACAGCTTGCTGGGGCTCGGGCAGGCGTTGTGCGAACGGTTCGGCGGCGAGGTGCCGCCCCGGCTTCGCGATCTGGTCACGCTGCCCGGCGTGGGCAGGAAGACCGCCAACGTGGTGCTCGGCAACGCCTTCGGCATCCCCGGCATCACCGTGGATACCCACTTCGGGCGGCTGGCCAGAAGGTTCGGCTGGACCACGAGCACCGAACCCGAGAAGGTCGAGGCCGAGGTAGCCACGCTCATCCCGCGGCGGGACTGGACCATCTTGTCGCACCGGCTGATCTGGCACGGCCGGCGGATCTGCCACTCGCGGCGGCCCGCCTGCGGTGCCTGCGCCCTGGCCAGCCTCTGCCCCTCCTACGGCGAGGGTCCGGTCGATCCGAAGGTGGCGGCGAAGCTCGTCAAGTCCGGTCCGTTCTCGTGACCTCAGGCGGCCCGAACCCGTCGACCCGGCCCGCCGCGCCGGTACCCGCCTGGTTGCGCGAGCTGGCGGCCGCGGCCGGCCAGATGGAAATAACCCCGCTGCTCCTGCCGCCCGCGACCGGCGGACGGCCGTCGGCGGTGCTCGTCTTGTTCGCCGACGGCCCGGGTGGCCCCGATCTCCTGCTCATCCAGCGCAGCGCGGCACTGCGGCTGCATGCGGGCCAGCCTGCCTTCCCGGGCGGGACCATCGACGCCGCGGACGAGGGCCCGGTCGCCGCGGCGCTGCGGGAGGCGGCCGAAGAGGTGGGCATCGATCCAGGCGGCGTCGAGGTGGTCGGCACCTTGCCCGAGATGTTCATCCCGCGGACCGGGTTCCGGGTGATCCCCGTGCTCGCCTGGTGGCGGCGCCCGTCGGCGGTCGCGCCGGTCGATACGGGCGAGGTGGCGGCGGTGGAACGGGTCACCGTGGCTGAGCTGGCCGACCCCGCCGCGCGCCTGATGGTGCGGGTACCCGACGGCCGGACCATGCCCGCGTTCGCGGTCAGGGGGATGCTTGTCTGGGGGTTCACCGCCGCGCTCGTCGACCGGCTGCTCGCGCTGGCCGGCTGGGAGAAGCCCTGGGACATCGCCAAGGTCATCGACTTGTGACTGACGCTGACGCGCCGGGGAGTGGGCCCAAAGCTATACGGTAATGGCGTGCGCGGTGATGTGCTCGACCTCATCTTGATCGTGGTTGTCGCCGCGTTCGCGGTCTCTGGTTACCGGCAGGGCTTCATCGTCGGCATCCTGAGCTTCTTCGGTTTCGTGGGCGGCGCGCTGCTCGGCGCGCAGTTCGGCCCGTCCATCTCCCGGGCCCTGGTCGGCGGGCAGACGCAGCAAGACGTCATCGCCGTCATCTTGCTGGTGAGCTTCGCGGTGCTCGGGCAGTTCATCGCGTCCTCCATCGGCGCGGCCATGCGATCTACGGTGACCTGGCGGTCGGCGACCGCCCTGGACTCGGTCGGAGGCGCCGCGGTTAGCGTGGTGTCGGTGCTGCTGATCGCCTGGGTGGTCGGATCGGTCCTGGTGGAGTCGCCGTTCCCGCTGGTGGACCAGCAGGTGAACAACTCGCTGGCGCTGCAGACGCTCGACAAGTTTATGCCCTCGCCGGCCAAGACCACGTTCTCGGACTTCCGTCGCCTGCTGGCGAGCAACAGCACCTACGCCGAGGTGTTCAGCGGGATCGGCGCGCAGCGCATTCTCGCGATCCCGGCCCCGGCCAACGCTGTGCTCGACAGCCCGGGATTCCTGGCGGCCCGCAGCCGGGTGGTCAAAGTACAAGGGGTAGCCCCGACATGCCAGCGATCCATCGAGGGCTCCGGCTTTGTCATCTCCCGTGACCACATCCTCACTAACGCCCACGTGGTCGCGGGGGTGACGTCACGACAGACGGTGACCACCGGGGCAGGCCAGATTCTGCCCGCCACCGTGGTTTTCTACGACCCGCAGGTCGACGTGGCGGTCCTGTACGTGCCCGGGCTCAACCTGAGGCCGCTGCAGCTCGGCGGGCAGGCTAGGCCGGGTGACAGCGCGGTGGTGGCGGGTTATCCGCTCGACGCCCCGTCGCTGCGTACCGTGCCGGCCAGGATCGGCGGCGTCCAGAACGCGCAGGGTCCGAACATCTATCAGACGACCACGGTGACCCGGCAGATATACGAGGTCAGGGCGCTGGTCCAGTCCGGCAACTCGGGGGGACCGCTGCTTTCGCCGCAGGGCACCGTCGACGGGGTGGTGTTCGCCGCGGCGGTCGGGGTGTCCGACACAGGCTTCGCGCTCACCGCGTCCCAGGTCTCCGCTGATGCCGGCGCGGGCGAGCGTGCTACCGCGGCCGTCTCCACCATGGGCTGCGACTGACTTAACGCACCGGGACCGGCCCTCAGCAGGCCGGGCCGGAGGTCCTCGGCTGGAAGACCCGCCAGGCCCCGCTGCTCGATCCGCGCGGCCAGCTTGCCGCAGACGGCGACGACGGCCTCGATGTCGAGGCCGTACGGACGTCCGCGTTCACCCCCGGGAGGCGGTTCTGCACGGTCGCGGTACGCGCCGACGCGCCCGGCGCCCCGCCTGAGCAGCGTGACGGCGCCGCGGGCGTTGCCGCGCTGCGCGTGCGTCAGGCCGACCGCGACCTGGGCGAGTCCCTGCCATAGATCGCGTTCGCCGGGCGGGGCTGATTTCCAGGCCCCCTCGAGTACCTCGTGGGCGTGAAACGGCCGTCCCGCGCGGAGCAGCTGGTCGGCGAGCCGGGCCGCCTCCGGCCCGGTGGCGACCAGGTCGTCGGGGAGCATGACATGGCCGGCCGCGGCCTGGGTCCGGTCGAGGGGACGTCCGAGCCCGTCGCGGGGTCGCGCGTTCCTGGGTCTTCCCGCGGGATCCCGGTCCCGGCTCACCGCTCCGGTTCCGGATCGGCCAGCCAGCCGTAAAGCTCGGTGTCGAAGGCATCCGGGCGTTCCTCGTGCGGGAAATGACCGGCGCCGTCGATCACCCGCCACCGGTAGGGGCCTTCGACGTACCGTCCGGCACCGCGAGCCGTCCGCGGCAGGACCCAGGGATCCACCGCGCCGTGCAGGTGCAGGGTCGGCGCCTGGATCGGCGCGCGCATGTGCCGCGCGTAGCGCAGGCCGTCCGGCCGCACTCCGCTGCGGGCCAGCCAGCGATGATATTCCAGCGCCGAGTGGGCCACCGAAGGTATCTGCATCGCCTGCGAGTAAATCTGCTCGGTCGGCCGGTCCGGCCAGCCGGGAGCGGACCAGTTCTCCAGCATCCGGCCCACCTGGGAGGCCCCGTTCCTGAGGAGGTGGCGCTCGGGCAGGACGGGCAGCTGGAAACCGAGCGCGTGACCCATCCGGCGGCCCTGGCCGAGCACGTCGGTGAACATGGCGGCCCGCATCCGCAGCGGATGCGCCATCGAGACGACCGCGAGCCTCCTGACCACCTTCGGGTAATAGGAGGCCACCGTCCAGGCGATCAAGCCGCCTAGCCCGTGGCCGACTACGACCGCATTCGCCTCGCCCATGGACCGGATCAGGCCGGCCGCGTCGGAGGCCGCAGTGATCAGGTCATAGCCGCGTGGCGGCTTGTCGCTCCCGCCGTAACCGCGCAAGTCCACCGCGGCCGCGCGGAAGCCCGCCTCAGGCAGCCCGGCCAGCTGATGGCGCCAGGTCCACCAGAATTCGGGGAAGCCGTGCAGCAACAGCACCAGCGGCCCGTCGCCGGCTTCCGCGACGTGAAACCGGGTGCCGTTGGCGCTGACCGACCGGTGAGTCCACGGGCCGCTGATCGCGATAGCGGAATCGCCGCCCCCGGTCATCAGGCTCACCTCACCGAGGCTTGCGGGCGGCGATCTCGGGCTGCTGACCGTCGTGCCGCAGCATCCCGAGTCCCTCGGTGACGGTCTTCCTCGTCTTGCGCAGGCCGGACAGGTGCCGCACCTTCAGCAGCGCGATGACCACCGCTACCGCCGCCAGCAGCATGCAGGTGCCCGCCACGATGAGGAAGGCCGCCCAGTGCCAGATGCCGAGCGCAATCAGGCCGTAGGCGAAGGCCATGCACAAGAGCACGAGCACCAGGCAGCCGACGAAGGCGGCCACTCCGGCTAGCGCGGCGGCCAGGCCGACCCGCTTGGCGTCCCCCTTCAGCTCGGTCTTAGCCAGATCAATCTCATACCTGACCAGCTGGGAGACGTCTTTGGCCGCCAAGGCCACGAGATCCCCGAGTGACTGATCACCGCCGGCGGGTGCCGGCGTTTCGCTGCGGACCATCGCGTCCATCTCCCATCCTGCGGACCCTCACCCGCGCTCCGCACGGCAATGAGCGTCCGCGCCCGATATCGCCTCGGGGGCTAGAGCAGGTTTGGCCAAAGACCAAGGCTAGCGTTATTGATCGCCGTCATGGCAACAGCCCGGCCGATCAGCTCTGCGCGGCTGGCCGGCTAACGGCTCCGGCGGCCGGCCGGGCGCTCCGGCAGATAACGATTCGCCGGATATCGCGTCACGATTCGCGCCGTCACGCTGAGGCCGGGCGGGAATCAGGGCCACGGCCTAGCCGCGGGCCGCAGCTAGCGAGCGGCGCCCCTGCCGGGGCGCCGCTCGCGAAAGCCACGTCATACCTGGCTACCAAGCGTGCACTCTCTCCGTCAGGCAGGTCGTCCTGACCTGGCCTGACACGCCTCCCGCGGCTGGTCGCGCGTGGGTACCTGGCTGCCGTGCCCGGACGCTTCCGCGCCCGTACGACAGTTCTACGTCGAAATCCCCGAGATGGAAAGATCTAGGGTGTAATCGATTCGTGATCTGAATCAGTCCCCCCGGTTACATGTCGTTATCTGGTGGCTCGCTACCCCTTCCCGGCGGATCGCGGGTCGGCTGTTTAGCCACGTTAAGAGGGGTGCGGCCGGTAACGAGCTTGGGTGCGGACAGTGTCGGAACGTCCGGGGCTGATCGCGGCAGGTTCTTACCGGGTGATACGACAGGTGAAAAATTCTTACCGAACGGTGATGACTTCGGCAGAGACCCTTCTCAGGCCTAGCGCTCTATGTTGTAATTCGATTGGCTGAAGCCGCATGAGGGCACGTGTGGTGTTACGCCGCGGGTGATCGATACGACACCTGCGGTCGACCGCAGAGCCCTTTTCGGATAAGCTTCCTATAAGGCGGCGCCGGCCTCCCCCCCCAGGGCCGGACCGTACGCGCGGGTCCCGCTCTCCCCCCCGGCGGGGCCCGCGCTCTTTTCTTGGGTTGGGCGGCTCGTTTCTGGTGCACTTGCAGATCTATGCACTTGCGCCGCTTTGACCGCCCGGTTCTTGTGGCTGTTCACGCGCAGACCCGGCAATGCCGTCGCGCATAGCGCTCAAACCAGGGTTACCGGTTTAAGCCGCAATAATGGGAATAATTGTGTCGCTTCTGTGTTCAGGGGCACCGGGCCTGCATCGAGCAGGACGTCCAGCAACGCCACCGCGCCCCGCTTAGACAGCGGGTGGTTGGCAGTTCCGCACTTAGGAGACTGCACGCAGGAGGGGCAGCCGGCTTCGCAGTCGCAGCTGGCAATGGCTTGCCTGGTGGCGCCGAGCCAGTCCCGGGCAGCGCCGAATCCGCGTTCGGCGAATCCGGCGCCCCCGTCGTGGCCGTCGTAGACAAACACGGTGAGCCGTCCAGTCGCGGCGTGCAGATCAGCGGAGACACCGCCGACATCCCATCGGTCACAGGTGGCGAAAAGCGGCAGCAGCCCGATGGCGGCGTGTTCGACGGCGTGCGCGGCCCCGCCGAGGTCGATTCCCGTCGCCGCTAGCCGCTCCCGCTGCCCGGCGGAAACGGTCCACCACACCGCCCGCGTCCGCAGCTGGCGGGGCGGCAGGTCCAGGGCGCTCTCGCCGAGCGAGGCGCCGGTATCGGGGCGCCGCCTGGCGAAGCTGACCACCTGGCGGGTGACCCGGACGTCGCCAAAGCAGATCTGCGATTCACCCCAGGTCATCGTGCGCAGCTCGCCGCACACCTCGATCTCGGTCACCTCCCTGGCCGTGGTGGTGTAGCCGGGATCGCCCGGTTCGACCAGCGCCACCCGGTCCGCGAGGTCGAGCCGCCGCACCAGGTAGCTGTCGCCCTGGTGCACGTAGACGGCACCTTCGTGGACGATTAG
Organism: Actinomycetota bacterium; assembly: GCA_030853115.1. Lineage (GTDB taxonomy): Bacteria > Actinomycetota > Actinomycetes > Streptosporangiales > Streptosporangiaceae > Palsa-504. The sequence goes on along the minus strand of JALYVS010000297.1, from coordinate 124 downwards.
GTGGGCTGAAGGCTCGTCCACCGTGCCGACCAGCCGGCCGGTCGTCTCCTCCACCACCCGGACCGGGGCCAGCCCCGCGCCGCGCAGGCCCGCCGCCGCGGCGGCGTCCCGGCGCATGCTGAAC
>JALYVS010000037.1 GCA_030853115.1 Actinomycetota bacterium | reverse complement strand
CGCACCTTCTTTCTACCGATGCGGGGAGCCGTTGCCCTTTAGGCGCGCCGTGCCGAAATTAGAACTTTACAAACAATTGGATGGAGATCCACGAAAGCCTGCACTGGAGAGTTTCTGATAAACCTCCATGAGTAATACGGTGCTTGGCGTGGAAACTTTCCGGTGTATGAAACTGTACCTCGAATCGCTGGCCTTCCTGCGTCATCCATCGAGTATTGATACCTTTGTACTCCAGGTTTCCCCAGGAATTCTTGCTGAGGTACATCTCGTGCCCGCAGCTCTCCAGCCTGGCCTTAATATCGTAGTAGCCGCTGACGTAGCTCTCTGGCTGGAAACAGAATGTATAGCGTATAGCGTCCGGAATCTTTTGTAGCACCTCTCCTGAGGTCTTTTCAGGTTCAGCCTTTAGCTGCTCGGCGACCTTCTCCTTGAGGCGGTCATCGCCCTTGAGTCGGAAGTTGAAGCCTTCCAGGCAGCCGCCGGATATGTTCTCCCGTTCGGCGGTCTGCGTATCCGCCGAGATCGGCGGCTCGGCCTGCCGCACCCGGCCGATTGCATCGGCTGTTTCCGCATGGCGCTCCGGGCTGAGGTAAAAGCCCCCGTCGCTACGATGGGATCCAGCCGGATCTGCCGACCGGTCCACCGCCGCCGCAGGCTGCCGGTGCGCCGGCCAGCGTCCGTCATGGTCTGACCACATGCGCCCGAGGCGCGGCACCTCTGTCCAATAGCTCCGCTGGCCGATCCCATCCTTCGACTGGCCGGGCTCCGGTACCTGCTCGAGCGGTATGGCCGCCTGCGCCTCGGCGTGAGCACGCGTCGCCTCGTAGACACGGCCGCGTTCGTCAGGGTCCGGCAGCTCGCGTGACCGGGGCCCCGATCTCGGCAGGTCCCCACCAGCTCTCGCCTCCTCGGGACGGCCTGAGCCTTCCGGCGTAGACGGCAGATCTGAAGAATCCACAGACCTCCCGTCACCATCTTTGCGGCGGCCACAGCCGCTGCTCTTATAAAGACGGCACATTCCCCGGCCCGGTTCAACCGGAGGCGACGTGTGGCTCCGCCATCGGGGCTGCCGTTAGGCTCGCCGCACGTTCCGGTGTCTCGCGGGCGCAAGCCGAAGAGGGCTAAGAATCGCAGGAAGCCTCCCTCGCGCGTCACCAGCCCGGGATGGGCCAAGGCGCCCGCCTAGGCGCGACCTGCCCGTCCAGGCGTGCGAACCATGCCGCGATCGAGCGTTTGTAGCCGTCCGGCATGACCAGCTGCGGGACCTCCGCCGAGCCGAATAGGCCTGCCCGCTTGTGCTCGCTGCTGACGATCGGGGGACCGCCGCGAAGGAGGTGGCAGCCGTAGGTGACGATCACAACGTCCCTGCCCTCACCGATGTGGTACTGCCAGCAGTCCAGCAGCGGTCCGGCCGTAACCTCCCAGCCGGTCTCCTCGCTGATCTCCCGCACCGCGCAGTCGGGAGGGTCTTCCCCCAGCCCGAGTTTCCCGCCCGGCAACTCCCACTCGGCCCGCTCGTTTTCCAGCAGCAGGACCTTTCCGGCCTGGACCGTAACGCCCTTGACCGACACTGGGAACGTGTACACCTTCAAAGGATGACATCTGAACCCGCCGCGTTGATCCGCAGGCGGAACGTGGTCTGCCCGCCCGGGCGGCGGGCGGCGAAGGTAATCCGGTAAATGCTGGTACCCCAGGTCGCCGCCAGGCGGGGATCACCGACCGGACGTTCCTCGATGCCGGCGTCGAAGTCTTCCCGCGAGTAGTCCAGGGCCAGGCCGCGGTCAGGGTCAGCGCGGCCGTCCGCGGGAATTACCAGTGGGACCGCAGCCATGTCCCGCGGTTTAGCTGCCGCGATCAGGTGCACCACGGTCCGTTCGGCGCGATGGCTGAGATCCCACGAGTCCTCGACGACGATAGTGCCGCGGCCGGCGGCGCCGCGGTCCAGGCGGACCGTCCGGCGCCAGGAGCGGATCCCGGCTTCGGGGGGATAGGCCCCGGCTAGGTCCATCGACAGCTCGGCAGCGCCCGCGCGGAGCAGGCCCTGGACCCGGCGGGCCGCGTACTGACGGCCAGGGGCCTGCGGGATTCCATCGACCTCGGGAACGTTGTGCCAGGAACTCTGCATGGTCCAGATCTCGTACCGCTCCGGCCCGAAGGTCTGCCGGGTATAGACGCCCACGCCGACGTCGATCAGCAGCGGGCGGCCGTCCAGGGCGACGACGAAGGAGCCGACGTCGTTGTGGTTGTGGCTTTCGCCGTTGTGGCCGGCCTTGGCGGCCAGGAACAGCCCGGCCGCGCGGCCCGCCTGCGACCTGGCGGTGAGCACGCCGGTCACCGGTAGCCACGCCTGTGCGGGCATCGGGAACGCTCGCGGCGGCTCGTCACCCCACGAACTATCGAACATCGCGCTGAGCACCCGGGCGATCGAGCCGTTGGCGCCCGCGATCAGGTCCGCCGCGGCCTGGTCGCCGCGCAGCGCCCGGGCGTGCTGCGCGACCTCCCGGTCGCCGATCCGGCGGCCGAAGCGGTACAGCAGGTGCGGCGCGGCTCCGTGCGGCGCCGGAGAGCCGTCGGCGAAATTGACGTGCCACGGGCCGGCGATGTGGACGATCACCGGGTACCTGGCGATCGCGCGGATCTTGCTGATCGCGAAGACGCCATAATCCTCGCCGCAGGCGCAGGCTAGCGTCTCCAGGCACTCGAATAGGCTGCCACCCGCCCGCCACCAGTAGGTGATCCCCTCATCGCAGCCGCCGTCGTCCGGAACCGCGGCCAGGTAGCGGTCCAGCGCCCCGACCGCGCGCTCGGTGGTCACGGCGACGTCCGCCGGCCGGTCATCGAGCAGCAGGGAGGCCGTCAGCAGGTTGGCGTGGATCCACGGAGTCCAGTTGTTCAGGTCCTTCTTCCGCAGGCCGAGCCACCACCAGCGGTCGCTGTCCCGGTAGGGATCGAGGACCCGGGCTCGAACCTCGTCACGCAGGCGCCTCCGGAGGATCGGTTCGATCAGGTCCCCGGCCAGCAGGTCGGTGTAGGCGAGCAGCGCGGCGGTTTCCGCCGCGAACAGGTCGACGACGGGCCGGGCCGGGTCGGGCAGCCGCGCACCGTCCTGGCGCGCGACGAGCTCCGCGGCGGGCACGCACCAGCTGGTCTCCTCGCACAGCAGCCAGATGCCGTCGGTGACGTCGCGGAGCCGTTCTGAGGTCGGCCCGGCGAGCGCGGCGGTCAGGACCGCGGCCCCCAGGCGGCTCCGCCGCGCGAAATAGGGCTTCTCGTAGGCCTGGCGGTCGCCGTCGGTGAAGAACCTGGCGTAGGCACTGGCGGTGAGCACGGGCCAGGGATTCGCCAGGATCCGGGCCGCCTGGCCCAGAACATGGTCGCGGGTCGCCGCCTGCACCGCATCCCAGGGCGCCCGGTCCTGCAGCGCCGGGTAGGGCCGCCAGGAACCTGGCCGGGGCAAACGCGCGGCCAGCCGTTCGGGGGAGAAGCAGGTCGCAAGCACTCCTGGGGACATATCCCGACGCTAGCCGGAGCTGAGGTCCCGGAGCCGAGGCCTAAGCCTCGGCAGCCTTCGCCGCCGCGGCGGAGTTATTCGAGCGGGACGAGGACTTGCGGCTCCTGCTCCGGACCGGCTTACGCGGTTCCTCGATCAGCTTGACGACGATGTCGGGGCCGGCGGTTTCGACGGTCTGGACGCGGTTCGGCAGCAGGGCGAGGAACGCCCGGAAGCTCCGGCACCCGTAGTTGTGCTCGTCGAAGGCCGCGTCCAGCGCCAGCATCTTGCTCTTCAGGCCGCCGGCCGTGAGCGTCTCGGCGTTGGATTCCTCGAAGGCCCGGACCAGGAGCTGCTCGGCCGAGGCGATGTCGAACGCGGCGTTCACGGCCGGCCGCACCTCAGGCTCGACTTCGGCGACCAGCGTGCCCCAGTACTTGTACTCCGAGCAGACCGAGACCAGCTTGCGGCTGGCGTTGGCCTCGGTGCCCACGCCCACCACCCACTTGCCGAACTCTCGCAGCCTCTGCACCAGAGGCGAGTAGTCACCATCCCCGCTGACCAGTACGAACACGCTGATATCGGGGTGCACGATAAGGGTCTCCATGGCGTCCACCGCCATCCTGATGTCGGCGGCGTTCTTATTCTGGATACCGACCCGGGCGACCTGGATGAGGTCCACCCCGTTCATCGCGAGGTCTTCCTGGTGACCTCCGAAGCGCGGATGGGCCCAGTCCGCGTAGGCGCGGCGGACCGAGGCGTTGCCGTATCCGCGGCACAGCCGGGTCAGCGCCTCGTACGGCGCTGGGTTCGCCTGGTCAGGCAGTTCCTTGACCGCGCCCAGGACGAGATTCTCGAAATCCACGAATACGGCGACCTGCGCCGACCCGTCAGCCTCCATCGTGGGACTCCTTTAGCCGATCAAGCGACATAACGACCTAGCGATTAAGCGACTTAGCGATTAAGCGATCTGAACACATAGCGATCTGTCGACCTGGCGATGAAACGCTATCTCAGCGGGCAGCCAAGCAGCTACAGGCCAGCCGGCGCGGTGTCAGCGGGCTGCGGAACTCCTCGCCGTGCGGCATCTTGCCCCGGCGGCGTCCTCGACGAGCGGGTTTACCGGGTCGCAACAAATCGTCATGTGCCGTAAATACTGCGGAGCTACCGTGACTCAACCGCTGGGGGCGACGGTGAAGGGGTGATCGTAGGGCGCTTACGGGGCAACGACAAAGACATACCTCCCGCTTAATCTGCGAGATGCGCGGGCCGAACAAAGGTCGTCATCCACATGGCCGTTTGGGATTGGTTTGAGCAGCGGTCGTTTCACTACCGGGACTTCGGCGCCTTCGCCGGTCCCGGCGAGACGATCCACTGTCCCGCTATCACGCTGATCCTGCCTACCCGCGAGGTCGCCGGTACCATCGGCCCGATCTTGGACACGGTAGCCAGGCTGAACGAGCGCAGCGGGCTGGTCGACCAGGTGCTGGTCATCGACGCGGACTCGGCTGACGGGACCGCGGATGTCGCTAGGGCCCACGGGGCCGAGGTCTACTCGGAAAACGAACTGCTGCCCGAATTCGGGCCCGCCCTGGGCAAGGGCGACGCGATGTGGCGCGGACTGTCGGTGGCGCGCGGCGATATCGTCATGTTCGCCGACACTGACACGCGTGATTTCTGCGAGCATTTCATCTACGGCACGGTCGGCCCGCTGCTGGCGGTGCCGGGCGTCCAGTTCGCCAAGGCCGCCTACCGGCGCCCGTTCACCAGCGAACAGCAGTCCGTCGTGGACGGCGGCGGCCGGGTGACCGAACTGATGGCCAAGCCACTGCTGAACTTTTTCTACCCGGATCTGGCCGGCTTCGTCCAGCCGCTGGCTGGCGAGTTCGCGGCCTCCCGGGATCTGTTGTTCCGGACCCCGTTCCTGACCGGTTACGGGGTAGAGATCGCGATCTTGATCGACGTGCTCGAGGACGCCGGGCTGGCCGCGATGTCCCAGGTTGACCTTGGTTCGCGGCAGAACCGCCACCAGCCGCTCTGGGACCTGACCAGGATGAGCTCGACGGTGCTGCGGGCGCTGGCGCGCCGGGTGCCCGCGCTGCAGCAGTCCGCGCTGGACCAGCGGCCGGTCGCGGTCTGCGCACCTAACGTCTGGGAGCTGCGGCGCCCGGAGACCTACCTGCACGCCGTCGCCACCCAGGACGGCCTGCGACTCGACGAGCACCTGAATGCCCTGCTCGAGCGGCCGCCCATGGCCCAGGTCCAGGCCGCCTTCGAAGCAGAGGTGCCCGCCTACCAGCTCGGCAGGTAACACCGGGGACGGCCACGCGGAGCCGCGCCCACCGGGCCGGACGCGGCCGCGGGCCGGCTAGCTCGAGCCGGCTTAGTGCACGTGGAAGCGCCAGTCGTCCGGCACGCGGCCGGCCGGACCGGGCGTCGGCTGGTCAACCGGGTGGCTTTGCGGCGGCGCTAGCGCCGGCCCCTCGTACATGTCCTTGCTCTCGTAGCTGTAAAACCAGTCCTCGCCGGGCTCGAAGCTGCGGATGAACGGGTGCCCGCTGGCGGCCGCGTGGGCGGACGCGTGCTGGGCCGGCGAGGTGTCGCAGCACCCGATGTGCCCGCACTGCGCGCACCGCCGCAGGTGGACCCACCACCCGCCGGCCTCGTCACAGTCACCGCAGCCCGTACCGCTCGGCGGCACCGAAGGGTCAATGCCCGCGATCTCTGTCATTCAGCTCTCCTTATTGAGCGCGCCGGGCGCGCCGCCCGCGGCGGCGTGCACGGCGTCCGGGCTGTCCGGCGCCGCCATCGCGTCGTTTTGCGCGGTCAGCGGCAGCCACACCCGGAAACGCGTGTCGCCAGGTGCCGATACAAGGTTGATCTCCCCGTGGTGCTTGTTGACCACGATGCGGAAGGTGATGTCGAGCCCGAGGCCGGTTCCCTCACCCACCGGCTTGGTCGTGAAGAACGGCTCGAATATCCGGTCCCGGATCTCCGGCGGTACCCCCGGCCCGGTATCGCCAAACTCCACCAGCACCTGCTCGCGGTCCAGCCCGGTCCGCACGGTCAGCGTCCCGGAGCCACCCATCGCCGAGATCGCGTTGTCGATCAGGTTCGTCCATACCTGGTTCAGCTCGCCGGCGTAGGCCGGGATGTGCGGCAGACCAGCGTAGTAGTCCTTGACCACGGTAATCCCGGGCGGGAACTTCCCAGCCAGCATGAGCAGCGTGCTGTCCAGCAGTTCGTGCACGTCAACAACCTGGTACGGAGCCCGGTCGAGCTGCGAGTACTGCTTGGCCGCGCCGACCAGGGTGGAGACCCGGGTGGTGGAGTCCTCGATCTCGTTCATCAGCAGCTCGGTCTCGACGGTGTAGTTCAGCCACCGCAGCGCGCTCTCGAGTATCCCCGGCTCCACCGTCAGCGCGACGTGATCCAGCCACGCGACGTCCAGTCCGGCCGCCACGAACGTCGGGGCCAGATCCCAGCCGTCCCGGACGTGATGGTCGTCCAGCCAGTCCGAGATCTCGTCCTCGCGGTCCGAGGCCTCCATCGGCGCCAGGGCCAGTGCTTTCGGGACGCGCTCGGCCGCCTCTTCCTGGAGCCGGATCAGCGTCTCCAGCGTGGTCCTGTCCCACTTCCCGCCCGCGATCATGCCCAGCTTATGCCGCATCCCGGCGACTCGTTCGCGCAGCGCGGCCGTGGCCCGGACCGCGGCCGCGGCCGGGTTGTTCAGCTCGTGGGTCAGGCCTGCCGACAGCGAGCCGAGGGCCAGCAGCCGTTCCCGCTGCCCGATCGCATGCTGCGCGTTCTTGTTGCCGAAGAACAGCCCTTCCAGCAGGTGCACCGCCATCGGGAACCACTCGTGCATCAGCTCGGCGAACACCTCGGCGTCGAGCACGAAGAATTTGGACGGCTCGGTGAGCCGCACCGAGTTGTTGTAGACCTGCGGCATCCGGTCACCCAGGTAGGCCATGAAGGCCCCCGAGTACACGCCGCGCGATGATGTCCGGCCGACCTCGATATCGTCCGTCCCGACCCGGCGCGACATCACCTCGGTGCCCTCGAGCAGCACGTAGAAGCAGGTCGCCGGGGCGCCTTCGGCGTACAGCGGCCCCGGCTGGATCAGCTCGGCATGCCCCCGCTCGCACAGCCACTGCAACTGGTCGTCGTCGAGCTTCTCGAACAGGAACAATGTCCGCAGCTCATCCACGCTGCACGGCAGCACCTGCGGATCAGCAGGCTCAGCACTCATGTCTTCTCCAAGTAGCGGTGCACCAGCATGACGGCCAGCGCGCCTTCCCCGACGGCGGAAGCAACCCGCTTCGCCGACTCCGATCGAGCGTCCCCGGCCACGAATACGCCGGGCACGCTGGTTTCCAGGTGATACGGCATCCGGTCGAGCTCCCAGCCGCGCGGCCGCTCGCCTTCCACGGACAGGTCGGGGCCCGCCACCACGAAACCCCTGCCGTCCCGCACCACGACCCCGTCCAGCCAGTCGGTGAGCGGGGCCGCTCCGATGAACAAGAACAACAACTGGGCGTCCACTGTTTCCGTGGCACCGGACGCGGTGCTGCGCAGGGTCAGGTGCTCCAGGTGATCCTCACCCGAGCCCGCGACGACCTCGGTGCAGGTCCGCACCGAGATGTTCGGCACGTCCGCGAGCTGCCTGATCAGGTAGTAGGACATCGACTGTTCCAGCGACGCGCCGCGGACCAGGATCGTCACCGACTTGGCGTGCCGTGCCAGGTAGACCGCGGCCTGCCCGGCCGAGTTCGCGCCGCCGACGATGTAGATGTCCTGGCCCAGGCAGGCCGAGGCTTCGGTCAGCGCGGAGCCGTAGTAGACCCCGCGCCCGGTCAGCTCGGCCAGGCCGGGTGCGTCCAGCTGCCGGTACGACACCCCGGTGGCCAGGATGAGCGTGTGCGCGTTGATCGACGTGCCGTCCGCGAACCGGACCCCGCGGGATGACCCCTTGATGTCCAGGCCCACCACGTCCCGCGTGGTCAGCACCTCGGCACCGAACTTGGTGGCCTGACGCCTGGCCCGGTCGGTCAGCTGCGCGCCCGATACCCCGTCCGGGAAGCCGAGGTAGTTCTCGATCCGCGAGCTCTGGCCGGCCTGGCCGCCGGTCGCGGTCCGCTCGACCAGCACGGTGCGCAGTCCCTCGGAGGCGCCGTACACCGCCGCCCCGAGCCCGGCCGGGCCGCCGCCGATCACGATGAGGTCGTAAAAGTCCTGCGACGGCGTGGTCGCCAGCCCGACCCGCGACGCCAGCTCGGCGTCGCTCGGCTCGATCAGCGGATCGCCGTCCGGCGTGACCACCATGGGCAGCGAGAGGCCGTCCGTCCCGGCCGCGTCGAGCAGCCGCTGCCCTTCCGGCTCGTCGGAGGCGTACCAGCGGTAGGGCACCTGGTTGCGGGCGAGGAACTCGCGGACTTCGGAAGATCGCGCCGACCAGCGGTGACCGACGACCTTGGTCTCCGGCACCGGACGGTGATCCGAGGAAAACCACGAATCGAGCAGCGCGTCCACCACCGGGTAGAGCTTCTCCTCCGGAGGGTCCCACGGCTTCAGCAGGTAATGGTCGAGATCGACGACGTTGATCGCGTCGATCGCGGCCCCGGTGTCGGCGTACGCGGTGAGCAGCACCCGCCGGGCCCCCGGGTAGATGTCCATCGCCTGCTCGAGGAACTCGATCCCGTTCATCTCCGGCATCCGGTAGTCGGCCAGGATCACCGCCACCAGGTCGCCGCGCAGTTTCAGCTGGCGCAGCGCGTCCAGCGCCGCCGCCCCCGACTCGGCCCGCACGATCCGGTGCCGTTCCCCGTAGCGCCGCCGCAGGTCGCGCGCGACCGCCCGGGACACCCCCGGGTCGTCGTCGACGGTCAGGATGGCCGTGCGAATCGCATCGCCCTGCTCGGTCATACCGCCCATAGTAGGTCTGTCCGCCGGGCCGGCGCTCTAACTACCCAGGGTCACCAGCTCGCGATGGAACCGCCGGTCGATCACCCAGCCCCCGGGCGGCGGATCGCACGCGGCGCCGGCCGGAAGGAACGACACCCGGTAGTCACCGATCCCCGGGCGCCCCAGCGCGTCCCAGTCCCGGGCGTACCGGTCAAGCTCGCGGGCCAGCGAGGCGTCCTTCCACCACCAGATTCCGTCTGCGCCCGCGTCGGCCCAGCCGCCGAATCGGGCGTTAAGCCCGGGTCCGTGCGGCCCGTGGAACGCCCTGCGGTCGGCCAGCCCGAGGAAGAACAGCAAGCCGGTCTCGTCGTCGGACAGCTCACGGGACTCCTGTGGCCCGGTGGTAGCCAACCGCGGCCCGAGCTCAGCCGCACAGGCAAGCTCCCCGGGGCCAGGACCGATATAGCCGAGCGGCCACAGACCCTCGATGTGCAGCGGCCCGCGGACCGGCATGAACCCGGTCCACCGCACGACCTGCCCGGCCAGCACGCCGTGGTCTTTGCGCAGGCGCACCAGCGGATGGCCGCCCGCGTGCGTGAGCGGGATCAGCATGACGCCGTCGTCCGCCAGCTGCTCCGCCCAGTGCGGCGACAGGTCGCAGCAGCCTACAGTGGCCACCATCCGGTCGAACGGGCGCGGCGCCGCGACGCCGTCGAATCCGTCGCCGAGCCGTACCTGGATCCGCGGGTACCCGGCGCGGGCCAGCAGCCGCCTGGTCTGCTCCACCACGTCGGCCTGCACGTCCACTGAGGTCACCAGATGCTGATTACCGACGATTTCGGCCATCAGCGCCGCGTTGTACCCGGTGCCGGCCCCGATCTCGAGCACCGTCATGCCGTCGTCCAGCTCCAGCAGCTCGAGCATCTGCGCCATCAGCGACGGCAGCGAGGTCGAGCTGACCGGCATCCCGTTGACCTGACGTGTCGCCAGCGCCGTAGCCGCGTAGATGAGCTCCAGATGATCCCGCCGGGGGTGCTCAGGATCGTGGTCGATGGGGGTGGAACCCGTCTCGTCCCGGTAGTAGAACGTTTCGAGCAGCCGGTGCCGTGGCACCGTCCGGAACGCCCTTTGCACCGCCGCCGACCTGATGGCCCCCGTCGCCGTCAGCTCCCCGACGTAGCGCACGACCAGGTCGCCGATATCTGTCTCCGCCGCCATAGCACCAGTATTCCGGGTGACGCCGGATTCCGGTCTAGCCCATGGCTCGGCAGCACGTCATCTACGGCGGCCGCCCCCGCTACCTCTCGGCTCAGGCGCAGGCCCCGCGCACGTCCAGGCCGTCCAGCACGCCCACGACGTTCACCCGCAGGTTTTCGGCCGCGTCCTCGTGCCCCGCCAGCAGATGCAGCAGGCCCTGCTGGAACAACCCGTCCAAGATGGCGTACGCCGCCGCGGGCGACAGAGCCACCGTGATCCCGGCGAATTCAGCGTAGCGGCTGATGACCCGCCAGATCATCTCCTCGCGGCGCTGGTCGATCTCCAGCACGTCGGTGCGGAAAGACTCCTCGAACAGGCTCTGGTTGCGCAGGTCGTACCAGAGCCGGTGCATCGGCGCGTCGGCCCGCAGGGTCTGTGCCATCGCGGCGCTGAAATCGCGCTTGAGCTCGGCCGCCGAGGCCGCGGTGTCCACGATCTCGTCGTAGCGGGTGACGCACGCGGCCTCGTACTGGCGCACGCAGTGCGTGATCAGGTCTTCCTTGTCGCTGAAGTAGTAGTGCAGCACGCCGTGGGAGAACTGCGAGTTCTGCGCGATCTCGCGCAGGCTGGTGCGGGCGTAGCCGAGTTCGGCGAGCGTTTGCAGCGCGGCGCCGGCCAGCTGGGCGCGCCGCTCGGAGAACTTGTCGACCTGCCGGCGCGAGATCCGCTCCCGCTTGGTCTCGGGTACCAGGGCGACGTGCGGTACCTGGGCTACCTGGTCCACGTCGGTCACGGAGGGATTCCCGTCGGCTCGCCAGGCCCGCACGATGCGAGTCGGAAACCCAGTGTATCGCGGCCGGCCCGGCTGGCCCAGGACGAATTGGACACCTGTCCAAGAAAGTCTTGACGACTGTCCAAATTTCGTTACGCTGTGACCTACGTCGCAGTGACTTGCGAAGCGCGCCGTCTCAAGGAGGAGATGTCCCATGAGTGTGTATGACTTGACCGGCCGCAAGGCGCTGGTCACGGGCGGGGCGCGCGGGCTGGGCGCGGGCATGGCCGAGGCGCTGGCCCGGGCCGGAGCGGCCGTGGTCATCGGCGACATCCGGGAAGATCTCGGCGAGGCGACCGCTGACGCGATCAAGAAGACCGGCGCCGACGCGGCGTTCCTCCCGCTCGACGTGACCGACGACGCGAGCTGGGAACGGGCCATCTCCGGCACGATCGCCGAGCTCGGCGGCCTGGACATCGTGGTTAACAACGCTGGCGTCGAGGTCACCCAGCTGGTGGCCGACCTCGACCCCGATGACATCCGCAAGATGCTCGACGTCAACATCCTGGGCACCGCGCTCGGCCTCAAGCACGCCTTCCGCGCCATGCGCCCGGGCGGGCCGGCCGGCCACGGCGGCGCCGTGGTCAACATCTCCTCAGTCGCCGCCACGATCGCGTTCCCCGGCATCGCGGTCTACTCCGCCACCAAGTCGGCGATCGACCGGCTGACCCGGGTGGCGGCCATGGAATCCGGCAAGCTCGGCTACGGCGTCCGGGTGAACTGCATCTACCCGGGCCTGTGCCCCACCGAGATGGGTAACCAGCTGGCTCAAGACGTAGTGACGCTCGGCCTGTTCCCGAGCGTGCCCGAGGCCGTCGGCGCCGTCATCGGGCTCACCCCGCAGGGCCGTCTCGCCGAGGTCGAGGACATGGCGGACGCGGTGGTCTTCCTGGCCTCCGACGGGGCCCGTTTCATCACCGGCGCCGGCCTGCCGGTCGACGGCGGCATGGGCATGTAGGGAAGGGGACTGCACGTGAGCATAGACAAGCCTGTTATCGTCTACGGCGCGTCGGGCTATACCGGCCGCCTGATCTGCGAGTACCTGCGCGAATTCAACGTGCCGTTCGTGGCGGCCGGGCGCGACAAGGCACGTATCGCCGAAGCCCTGGACAAGGTGCCCGGCATCGACACGGTCGAGCACGAGATCATCGAGGTCGCGCACGACGTGGGGCCGCTGACGGAGCTGTTCACCGGGGCCAGCGTTGTCTGCAACACGGTCGGGCCGTTCGGCCAGTACGGCGCCGAAGTGGTCGAAGCCTGCATCGCCACCGGCACCCACTACCTGGACACCACCGGGGAGCAGGACTGGCTGATCGACTGCGACGAGAACTACAGTCACCGGATGGCCCAGGCGGGCGTGCTGCTCTCGCCGGGTCTCGCGCAGATGTACACCACCGGCGAGATCGCCGCCCAGCTGTGCCTGGAAAAGCCGGGTGTCGACACGCTCGACATCCTGGTCTTCTGGAAGGGCATGCCGACGGTCGCGTCGACCCGGACGATCCTGGTCAACGCGGCCCTGTCCAAGGCGTATTACCTGGAGCAGAACTCCTACGTCGAGTGGCCCGCCGACGGCAACCTGTACGACGTGTCGATTCCCGGCCAGCACGAGACCGGCCTGGCGCTGCCCTGGGGCGGCACCTCGCATCCGGTCTGGTTCAAGCGCGATCCGCGGGTGGCCAACGTCAAGGTGCTGGGCGGCGTGTTCAACCGCCCGCTGATGCTGGGCGTACCGCAGATCGTGAAGGCGGTCCTGGAACAGATCGAGGGGCTGCCCGAGGCCGAGAAACTGCGCGTGCTCACCGAGCAGGCGGCGGCCGTGATGAACCAGATGCCGCCGCGGGAATCCACCAGGATCAACACCTCGCTGGACTCGGTGCACGCCTCAGGTCCGCTTGGCCGCGCGCACTGCGTGATCCACGGCAACTCCAACTACAAGCAGACCGGCCTGCTGCAGGCGTACGGGGCGTACTCGCTGCTGCAGCAGCCGCCCAAGCGCACCGGCTTCGCGTCCGGCTGCCAGGCCTTTGGCCACCGGGAGCTGCTCGGCGTGCTGCGGAGCTTCGGGCTGGTGATGGAGCCGACCCTGACCGTCCAGCACTGACCGAACCGGTACTGACCGCAGGCCCGGCGAAGCGGAGGGCGAAAGCGTGCGCCTGATCGATTATCTCGACAAAGGGGCCTCCCTGGGCCCGGAGGCACCCTGCCTGACCACGGCCGGGCGCACGCTGAGCTACGGCGACGTCCAGCAGCTGTCCTGGCGGATCGCCCGGGCTCTTGACCGGTCAGGGGTCGGTCCCGGTGAGAAGGTCGCGGTCCTGTCGGCGAACGACCCGGTCGCCTTCAGCTGCGTGTTCGGCATCTCCCGGGCCGGGGCGGTGTGGTGCCCGGTCAACCCGCGGAACGAGGCGGCGGAAAACCGCGACCTGCTCGATTTCTTCGACTGCACCTGCCTGATCTTCCAGGCGGCCTTCGCCCCGCTGATCTCGAAGATCGTCCCGGAACTGCCCAAGCTGACCACGCAGGTCTGCCTGGACGCCGACCCGGGCACCCCGCAGAACCTGAACGGGGCCATCGATTTCGGCCAGTGGCTGGCCGGCCTGCCAGCTGACCCGTGGCAAGGCGAACCGGTCGATGACATCGGCATGCTGGTCGGCACCGGGGGGACTACCGGCCGGCCGAAAGGCGTGATGCTGACCGGGCACAACATCGAGGCGATGTCAGCATTGACGCTGATGAGCTACCCGTTCTCGCCGCGCCCGAGGTACCTGGCCCTCGCGCCGCTGACCCATGCGGCCGGGGTGCTGTGTTTCCCGGTCATGACCCTCGGCGGCGAGGTCGTCATCATGGCCCGGCCCGACCTGGCCGAGTTCCTGGCGCTGGTCGAAGGGCACCGGATCACGCACACCTTCCTGCCGCCGACCCTGATCTACATGCTGCTCGACCATCACGGCCTGGCCGCGGCGGACCTGTCGTCGCTGCAGTGCCTGTGGTACGGCGCGGCCCCGATGTCGGCCAGCCGCCTGGAGGAGGCGGTGGAGAAGATCGGACCGGTGATGGGACAGCTGTTCGGCCAGTCCGAAGCTCCGATGATGATCTCCACCATGGCGCCGGACGACCATTTTCATCCGGACGGATCGCTGGCCCGCGAGCGCCTGTCCTCGGCCGGGCGGCCCACCCCGCTCACCATCGTGGCGATCATGGACGATGAGGGCAACCTGCTCGGCCCGGGCCAGCGCGGCGAGATCGTGGCCCGCGGTCCGCTGGTCATGGCGGGCTACTACAAGAACCCGGAGGCCTCACAGGAAGCCGCCCGGCACGGATGGCACCACACCGGGGACATCGGCTACCTCGACGGCGACAATTACCTGTTCATCGTCGACCGCGCCAAAGACATGATCATCACCGGCGGCTTCAACGTTTACTCCGCCGAAGTCGAGCAGGTGCTGCTGGCCCATCCCGCCGTGCAGGACTGCGCGGTCATCGGGCTGCCCGACGACAAATGGGGCGAGCGGGTCACCGCGGTGGTGCAGCTGCGCTCGGGCCAGAGCGTGACCCAGGACGAAGTGCGCTCCTTCGTCAAGGAACGACTCGGCAGCGTCAAGGCCCCTAAGCAGGTCGAGGTCTGGCCCGACCTGCCCCGATCCAAGGTCGGCAAAGTCCTCAAGACCGAGATCAAGGCTCAGCTCCGCCAGGACTGAGCTGTCCGCCTGACCGCTCGCCCCCCTTACCAGCTGAATCAGGACCGGTATCAGGCCGGCTGATAAGAGCCCGCGACCCACGCCCGGGTGCTGACGCCAATCGCGTTCCAGGCGTTGATGGTGACGATGAGGCTGACCAGCGCGGCGGTCTGGAGCGGGCTGAACTCGGCGGCCACGTCCTGGTAAGCCTGATCCGGGACATGCGTGCCGGTCAGCCGGGTGACGGCTTCGGTGAAGGCTAGGGCGGCGCGTTCCCGGGAGGTGAAGTACGGGGTTTCGGCCCAGGCGGCCAGCCCGTAGAGGCGCTGCTCGGTTTCGCCGATCGCGCGCGCGTCCTTGGTATGCATGTCGATGCAGTAGGCGCAGCCGTTGAGCTGAGAGGCGCGGATCCGGATCAGCTCGCGGAGCCTGGGGTCGATCTCCGCCTGGTCAAGTTCCTTGGTCGCGGCCTGATCCAGGCGTGACATGGCCCGGGCGAACCCCGGCGCGAAGTGGTCGAAGTCCAGCCGGGCCGGGATCTGCACCGTTTCTTGAGTAGCCGTTTCTTGAGTGGCCGTGTCTTGAGTGGTTGTCATGACCACCACGCTACGATCGCAAGCGGCCCAGGGTAAGGTCCATTTCTATGTCAGAAACATGGGCCAAACAACCCGGGGAGCCCGGCCGGCCCGCGCCGCCGCAGGGTGCCACGGTGAGCGGTGTCGACCTGCACCTGGAGCTTTCCGGGACCAGGGTCAGAACCAGCCTGGAGACCGCGCTGCGCGACGCGGTCCGGGGCGGCCGCCTGAGCCCCGGCACGCGGCTGCCCTCCTCGCGGGCTCTGGCCGCGGATCTGGATATCGCCCGCAATACGATCGCCGAGGTCTACAGCCAGCTCGTCGCGGAGGGATGGCTGACCGCTCAGTCCGGTTCGGGCACCTGCGTCGCCCCTCGGCTGGCCCCGGACTCCGGCGGAGCCGTCGGGGTCGGGCCACAGGCGCCGGTACCCCGCTATGACCTGCGCCCGGGAGTGCCCGACCTGTCCGCGTTCCCGCGCCGGGCCTGGCTGGCGACGGCCCGCAAGGTGCTGGCCGCCGCACCCGACCACTTGCTCGGCTACCCGGACCCGCGCGGGCTCCCGCAGCTGCGGACGGCGCTGGCCGGATACCTGGCACGGGTGCGGGGCGTCAGCGCCGATCCCGGTCGCATCGTGATCTGCGCGGGCTTCGCCCACGGCCTGGCCGTCGTCTGCCGCGCGCTGGCCGCAGCCGGAACAGGCACCCTGGCGGTAGAGGAGTACGGCCACCAGGCCCACCGCGATATTGCCATCGCCCAGGGCCTTCGCCTGCGGCCGGTACCGGTGGACCGGATGGGTGCCGTCATCGGCGAGGCCGGCCCGGCCGGCGCCGCGCTGCTGACCCCGGCCCACCAGTTCCCGCTGGGCGTGACGCTCCATCCGCGCCGCCGCCGGGAGGTAGCCGCTTGGGGCGGGGTGGTGATCGAGGACGACTACGACGGGGAGTTCCGCTACGACCGGCAGCCGGTGGGCGCCCTGCAGGCGCTCGCGCCCGATCATGTCATCTACGCCGGCACGGCCAGCAAGAGCCTGGCCCCAAGCCTGCGGCTCGGCTGGCTGGTGGTTCCCCCGCGGATGCTCGACGCGGTGACGGCCGGGCTCACTGCCGGACCCTCCGGGCTTGACCAGCTCATCCTGGCCGATTTCATCACCTCAGGTGCGTATGACCGGCAGGTCCGGCGGGCCCGGCTGGCTTACCGCCGTCGCCTGGACCGTCTCACCGCGGTGCTGCCCGCCTCAGGACCGGACGGCCAGGGACCGCGCGTCAGCGGGATCGCCGCGGGCCTGCACGCCGTGCTTGATCTTCCCCGGACGGATCTTGAGCGTGACATCATCGCCCGCGCGAGGGATCACGGCCTGGCCCTGGACGGCCTGGAACGTTACCGCGCTGGCGGCGAAGACCGCACGGCAGGCCCAGACCGGGGGGACGCAGAGCGGGCGGGTCTGGTCGTGGGCTACGCCCGGCCGCCCGCCCATGCCTACACCAGCGCGCTCGCCCGGCTGCGTGCCGTCTTGAGCTCCTTACCGATTTCTTACTGGGGCGCGGGCCTTGAGCCGCACCGGCCGGCCGGCCGTAGTCAGGAGTGTGGCCGACCACGGCCGATGACTGCTGCGGTGAGTACCCGACAGGAAGTGGGTGGCAGTGATGACCGGAGGGATTTCTGCGCTGGGTGCCCCAGCGGGCATGACCCTCGCCGAGATCGTGATCACCGCGGTCGCGACCGTCATGGTGTTCGTCAGCGTGCTGATCCTGGTCCTGGAGCGGACCCGGCGCCGGGCCCGCGAGGTGGCGCATGAGCCCCGGTCGTTCGGGATAGAGGGCGAAGAAGACTACGAAGGCGCGCCCGGCTACGGGCGTCCGGCTGGCTACGGTCCGCCACCGCTGTGGACCGATGGGCGCTACGATCCGCAGAGGTGAGCCACCCCGTCGGGTGCGGCGGTGAATCCCCTACGTGATGATTGAGGCCGCCCTCGTCGGGGCCGGTGCGCCGGCCAGCCGGTGGATGATGTCGTGGCGGGAGACGCCCTCGGCGGCCAGCCGGTTGGCGGCCTGGAAGGTCGCGTCGGAATCTGCCCGCCACAGGTCGGAGATGACGCCGTACGCAGCGTCCACGAACTGCTCATGGGTCAGGCCGGCGGGCGGCGTGCAGCTGGCGAACTCGGCCTCGGTCAGCGCCCGGCGCTGCGCCGGGTCACCGACGTTCCGCTGGTCGAGGTCATGGTGCTGCTCGGGCATCGGCAGCGCGAACATGCGACGGCCCACGTGACGGGCCAGCCAGGAAACGTCAGCGTCGCTCGCCGCCAGGTCGGATACGTAGCCGCGGACCGCGGCGGCGTCCGGATGCGCGTACGCCTCGTCGAACCGGCTGAACGTGTCGGGCAGCTGCTCAGTCAAGCGTGCCGTCTCAGCCTCGCCCAGGTCCCGGCACGCGGCGGACCAGCGGGTCCACGCGGTCACCGCGGGCTCGAGGTGCTGGCGCTGCGCGACCGACACCTCGAAGGTGTTGGACACGTGGCCCAGGAGTATGTGCGCGAGCTTGCGGGGCCCGACCTGGACCGGCTGCTCGCCGGGAATCCGGCTGCTGTAGCCGGTGAGCACCTCGGCCCAGAACCGGGTGGATTCCTCGTCGGCCGCGACCGCGTCGGCGGCCAGCGGGCTCTTCATGAAGTCGTCGACCGCGGCCGCGCGATCGGCCGCGGTGACCTCCGGGGCGGCCTGGCCGTCGGCCGGCAGGCGGCGGATCCGGGTCCGGGCCAGAGGCAGGTACGCGATGGTCTCGGTGGACAGCGCGGGATCGGGCTCCCGCTCACACCGGAACAGCGGGCCTTCCATCCGGCGGCGTGCCTCAGCCAGGCTGATCTGCTCCGAACGATCGAAGTCGTCCTCATCGTGGGTCATGGCCTCGACCAGGCTCGCCGCGTCGGTGGCGACGCCTACCGCGGTGGCGACGGGGATACCGGTCAAGTCCACCTGCACCACGACGCCGTGCTCGGCTTCGCCGTAGCCGAAGGTCGCCGCGATCGCCTCGTCGTCGCCGAACACGTCGTACCGGCGCCAGGCCTGGCCCGGCGTCACCTTCCCGAGCCCGGTCACCCACTCCGGCGGGTAGACGCCGTGGTCGGTCAGCTGAGCCAGGCCGTCGCTGGCTCCCTTCTTGACTCCCGCCGTGCCCAGCGACATCAGTACCCGGAGCATCGCGGCGCCGTCGGGGTCTTCCCTGCGGACCGCCCCGTCGATCAGCACGGTGGAGATGAAGGAGTCGATCTCGCCGCGACCACGCTGACCTAGCACGTACGGAAGGCCCATGCAGGTGGAGGTCTCGAGCTCAGCCCGCAGCGGATCACCCGACTCGACCCCGGCCCACAAGCTGGACAGCACCTGCTGGACGAACTGGTCGGCTTCGCCGCGGCCGGGCGCGCTCGGTGAGCTGAGGTTGCTGGCCAGGGACTTGTTCGCGGATGCCTTGCTGATGGGTGCGCCACGACGCGACCGGGTCTTCTTGCTCACCGCGTCATCCTACGGCCAGCCGGACGGCGCGAACGGCGCCAACCTCAGCCTCGCCGCCGAGCACGGGAATAGTCGCGAGCCTGTCGGGCACCACGGCCCCGAGCCGGCGCAGCGCCGCCACCATGACCGGGGTCCGGCCCCGCGTCATCCCGTCGTCGATCTTGACGGCGCCGGCCCTGCCGTCGGCGAACGCGAACGCGGCGACGCCCTCAGCCCCCGCCTTGACCAGCAGTCCAGGTACCGCGTCCATCAGCTTGCGCTCGTCCCGGTTTGTCCCGCTGGTCCACTCCGGGTGGGCGCGGATAGCGTCGGCCACCCGGCGTTCCGGCGTCCCGGCCGCCGCGAGCACCAGCACCCGGAACGCCCGGGCCAGCCCGGTCAGCGTCAGCGCGAACAGCGGCGCGCCGCAGCCGTCGACCCCGGTCGCGGTCACCAGCTGTCCGGCCGTCTCCTCGACGGTACGCCGGATCGCCAGCTGCAGCGGGTGATCCGGGGACAGGTACCCGGCCCTCGGCCAGCCGTTCTGCACACAGGTCGCCAGCATCGCCGCGTGCTTGCCCGAGCAGTTCATCCGGATCCTGGACTCGTCCTCGCCATGGGCGATGACCCGGCGGGCAGTCTCGGGATCGAGCGGCCAGCCGGCCGGGCAGCGCAGGTCACCCTCGGTCAGCCCGGCTCCGGACAAGATCTTCCGCACGCCGTCGACATGGAAGTCCTCACCTGAGTGGCTCGCCGCGGCCAGCGCCAGCAGCTCGCCGTCCAGCTCGAGCCCGCAGCCGAGCATCGCGGCGGCCTGCAGCGGCTTGTTCGCCGACCGGGGGAAGAACGGCGCGTCCGTCTGGCCGACGCTGATCACCGCGGTCCCGTCGGCGCCCAGCCCGGCCACCGCCCCGCGGTGCCGTGACTCGGCGAAGCCGGAACGCACGACCTCCGCCACGATCGGATTCACGCCCTGCTGCTCGGTGAAGATCGTCATGCTCGCAGTCTGCCCCGCGTCCCGGCTTTTCATGACCGGCCGCGCCGCTAGGGCTGGGCGGAGCCTGACGGGCCGAGCCCGGCCAGCACACACTGCGGCCGGGCCCGCAGCGAGATCTGGCCCGCCGAGGTGAACGCGGTATGGCAGAACGCCCGCGCCTGCGAGCCGCAGTGGTGCAGCGTAGACCCGCCGGTGGAACTGGGCAGGGTGACGTTCACGCAGCCGTTGGCCGAGGTCCCGTACGCGTCGTGGGCCAGCGCCCCCCACACACCCAGACCGGCGAGCACCAAGATGAGCACGATGCCGGAGATCGCGAAGATCCGCTTCTGCCTCGACGTCAGGCTTCCCGCCGTCGGTCTGGTCTTGGCGTACATGAGTGCACAGTGTAAGGGTGGCTCACCTGGCCGAGAAATAGCGGCAGCCCGGTCGTGGCGTGGACGATGGCGAACAGGAACGGCCGGTCCACCACCATCGCGACCGGCGGCGGCGGTAGCATCGCGGCCGCCGACCTGACACCCACCGCGGTCGCCGCCGCTGCTTCGGTGCCCTGCTCGTCGACGTCGACGTAGGCCTTGTGGGCGACCGCGCCTATCTGCAGCCGCCCGGCCTCGGTGATGCCGCTGAAGTCCGCGTCGCCGAACGCCGCGTTCATGCCCAGCTGCCGCAAGGCCGGGATGAGGTCGAACGCGGCCTCCACCCGGAACCGTGGCCAGGACAGCGTGACCTGGCACCGGGCCGGGCCGGCCAGCAGGGCGCCCAGTCCGCCGGCGTCGAGCGCGGGGCGTAGCGCCGCCAGCGGCCCGTCGGGCAGTATCACTGCCATCGCCAGGCTGCTGTGGGCGTAGGGCAGCAGGACGGCCTGGTAGCCGGGGCCGCGGACGTAGCCGCGGGCGGCGGTGCCGCGCATCATCGGCACGGTCAGGGCCGGGCGGTCAGGGCCGTCCGGGTAGAACGGCGCGTCGCTGGTCTGTGCCGCGGGGAAGGGGTTCAGCCACCCGGCCTTCAGGTAGACGGCGTTCGCGAGCACCAGCCTGGTGAGCGGCCCGATGCCGCCAGGGGGCAGCAGCCCGGTGATCTTCCCCTCGGTCTGCTTGGCGATCACGCGGTTGATCTCGGCCCGCGCCGCCTCGGGTGCGCGGGTGAAGTCGGCGTCGCCGAACGTCGCCCCGGCGTCGCTCAGCCGGGCGGTGAACTCAGGCCGCACCGGCAGGCCGGACTGGACCCACACGGTATTGGGAGCCCGGAACCTCACGAGCCCTGGCGCGGCCGGGCCGCTGAGCAGATCCGGCAGCGAGCGCAGCCCGTCCACCGTCGCGTCCGGCGATCCGGTCAGGTGCAGGCCGCGGGCCAGCTCCGTCGCCGTCCGGCCGCGAGCCCCGCACCAGGCCATCCACAAGGCACTGCTCACGCTGGCCGGTGAGAAAACCATGTTCTCGTGGTCCTGCGCCAGCTGCCGGTACAAATCCACGCCGAAAGCGTCGGCGCCCGCCGCGGATTCGCGTGCCGCGGCCATCGTGGCCGTCTCTTCGGGCATCGTGTTGGCCACCTCCCAGGTAACTCCGTCGGATCACCGGGTCACGGCGCCGCCCCGGAAAACAGCTGCGTAGGGCGCGCGATGCCGTGTAACGATGACGCATGGTCTGGTTTACCACGGCGGCGGCCGGTGAGTTCCTGGCCGAGGCCGGGGAGTTCCTGCGCGCGGAGCCCGCGCGGAACAGCGTGGTGCTGACCGTGACGGAAGACCTCCAGGTCAAAGCGACCGCCCGCCCGGCCCCCGCCGCGCCGGGCCGTTTCGGCCCGAGCCAGCCGCTGCTCGGCTGGTGGCGCCCGGGCGCGGACCCTGTCGCCGGGGCGTTCTTGCACGCGCCGGAGTTTCCGGTCTTTCTCACCTCGATGAGTAGCCAGGCCGCCTGCTGCTCGGAGTCAACGCCGAGCAGGAATCCGCGGCCGCGTTCTCGGCGGCCTGGCGGCGCCGCACCGGAAGCGCAGCCGAGGTCCACCGCCGGATGCGCCTGTTCCGGCTTGGTGAGCTCGGCTGGCCCGGTCCGGGCCCAGCAGGATCAGCCCGGCTCGCGGCCGAACGAGACCGGGGCCTGCTGATCACGTGGTTCGATGCGTTCGCCCGCGAGGTCGGCGACCTGGCCAGCCACGATCATGCGGCCGCCGCCGACGAGCGGCTCAGCTACGGCGGCCTCCGGGTGTGGGAGGTAGCTGGCGCTCCGGTGTCGATCGCCGGAGTCACCCGTACCGTGGCCGGGATGGTCCGGGTCGGACCCGTCTACACGCCTCCGGAGCTGCGCGGGCGCGGGTACGCGGGCGCCGTGACCGCGGCGGTCAGTCAAGCGGCGCGAGAGGACGGAGCCCAGGAAGTAGTGCTCTACACCGACCTCGCCAACCCCACGAGCAACGCTCTGTACCGGCGTCTGGGTTACCGCCCGGTAGAAGATCGCCTCGTCCTGTCCTTCGGCCCCGCGACCCCGGCAGCCGCCGGGTTAGGCTGCACAGGTGAATGGACTCGAGGATTTCGGCCGGCTGGTCGCCGGTGATCATGGCCTGTGCGTGGTGTCGACGCTACGGGGCGACGGCACGATCCAGTCGTCGGTGGTGAACGCGGGCGTGCTCCCGCATCCGGTCACCGGAGCCCAGGTCGTGGGTCTGGTCAGCCGCGGTGACGCGCACCGGGTGGCCAACCTGAGGGCGCGGCCGCGCGCCACGGTCGTCGTCCGGGCGGGCTGGGAGTGGGCTTCGGCCGAAGGGCCGGCCGAGCTGGCCGGACCCGACGACCCGATGCCCGGGGTCGATGCGGAGCGGTTGCGCCTGCTGCTGCGGGAGATCTTCACCGCCGCGGGCGGGACGCACGACGACTTCGAGGCCTACGACCGGGCGATGGCCGACGAGCGCCGTCTCGCGGTCCTGGTGCGGCCGGACCGGGGGTTCGCCCGCCCGCGCGGCTGAACTCGCGCGGTTGACACTGGGGCGGGCCCGTGGCCCTCTAGGCTCGTGTCCATGGAAACCGAACGGTCCCTGGAAACCGAGCGCCGCAGCATCACCGTGCCCGACGGGCGGAAGATCGACGTCATCATCGCCGGACCGTCCGGCGGCCTGCCCCTGGTGCTGCACGAGGGCACGCCGGTCGGGCTCGTCCTGTACCCGCCGACGGTCCGGGCGGCCCAGCGTCGCGGCCTGCGGGTCGTCCTGGCCGCCAGGCCTGGTTACGAGGGGTCGACGCCCAGGCCCGGGCGGCGGGTGGCCGACGTGGCGCAGGACACCGCCGCGGTCCTCGATGAGCTCGGCGCGGATACCTTCGTCACGGCCGGCTGGTCCGGCGG
>JALYVS010000296.1 GCA_030853115.1 Actinomycetota bacterium | reverse complement strand
GACCCGCGGAGGCCGGCGCGCTGGCGGTGGCGGTGGCGGCCCCCGGTGACGACGCGGACGTCAGGCCGGTGAAGTCTGAGCCGAGGATGAGCTCGACGGTGCCCGGCGAGAGGCTGGTGTCCAGCAGGCCGGTGACGTGAGAAAGCTCCTTCTTGAGGGTGTTCACCTCGGCCACGTCGGCGGCAGAAGCGTACTCGATCACCGAGTTGGTGTAGGAGAAGCGCGCGGCATCACCGGTGCCGGTCACGTCGAAACCCCGGCTGGTCAGTCCGGTGGCCGCCTGGACCGCGATGTCGTGAACGCCGGAGCCGTTGAGCACCTGCACCTTGACCTTGGCCGGGCTGGTGGTGAGTACCTGCGCGCCCGCCGCGGGAGCGGCCGGAGGACCTGAGGTCTTCGGCACCGTCACGTCGTGCGCGATGGCCGAGAAAACCTGGCTGGCCTGCGGCTGGGCGAGCTGAATCCGATCGGGGTTCTGCACCCACGGCTGGTTCGGCACGGTGATGAACTGGACGTTCTTGCTGGACAGATCGCGGAAGCTCTGCGCGATCTCCACCAAGTCGGAGACCGTCATGCTGTTGTCGGTGGTCATGGCGGCGGCGGCGTCGGTGATCACAGAAAGCAGGCTGAGCGGGTTGGACAGCAGTCCGCTCTTCAGGACCCCCTTCACCACCTGGGCGGACATGAACTGATCACGTTGGATCCGCTCCAGGTCCGATCCGGTGCCGATGTCCTCACGGGTGCGCCAGAAGGCCAGCGCCTGGATGCCGCTGATGTGATGCTCGCCTGATGTAAGGTTCAGGCCGGATACCGGGTCGCTCACCTTATACGGCACGCAGACGTTGACCCCGCCTAGGTCGTTGACGACCTTGACGAAGCCGAGCATGCCTATCCCGATGAAGTGACTGATGCGAATGCCGGTCACCTGCTCGACCGTCTTCCACAAGCAGGTCGGACCGCCGATCTCAAGCAGCGAGTTGATCATGACATCGGAGTTCAGGTCAGCCTGCTGGCCCGAGTACCCCGGGCCGCTGGCACACGCGTACATCGGCACCATAGTGTCGCGCGGAATGCTCATCACCGTGACGTCGTGGCGTCCGGGCGAGATGTGCACGAGCATGATCGTGTCAGTGTTATCGCTCTGGTCATGGCCGGTACGCAGGATGTACTGCTCGTGCGGGGTCAGGCCCGCCCGGCTGTCCACGCCGTACACCAAGATGTTCAGCGAGCTCGTACTGTAGACCGGCGGCCGGCGACCCAGGGCTTGCCCGGGAACCGAGATGCGGGTAATGCTGTCGTAGACAGCCCGGTACTTCAGGTAGGCGGTCAGCGTTCCGGCCGCGACGATGAGGACCGCCGCCACCGCAACCCAGCGGAAGATGTGCCGCTTGCCTATGCGCGGCCCTTCCCGCATGCGCGACCTCCCGCTGCGACCGGGTACGCAGTCCCCCGCCCGACGAATACCCAAAAGCCCGTAGTTCCCAAAATGTTACCCAGCAGCGCGTGCTTCATCCGTATCAGGGTGCTCCGTAACACGCATGTAAGGGGCAACCGTGTACGCGGGTTGCCTGCGTGACCCGGCTAGGCGGGAGCGGGAGCCTGTGCGGCGGATTCCGCAGGTGCTGGTGCGGCGGTTGAGGCAGCGGCGAGACGACGCAAAGCCGCCCGGACCAGGGCCGGGTCGGCGGTGGTCCAGAACGGTGGCAGTGAGGCCCGCAGGAAGTCGCCATAGCGGGCGGTCATCAGCCGGGGATCGAGCACGGCCACCACCCCCCGATCGGTCATGGTGCGAAGCAGCCGTCCGGCCCCCTGGGCCAGCAGCAGCGCGGCCTGCGACGCGGCGACCGTCATGAACCCGTTGCCGCCCCGCGCCGCTACCGCGCGCTGCCGGGCCGAGGCCAGCGGGTCATCGGGCCGAGGAAACGGGATCCGGTCGATGACGACCAGCTGGAGCGAGTTGCCTGGCACATCCACGCCCTGCCAGAGCGAGAGCGTGCCGAACAGGCAGGTCGGCTCGTCGGCGGCGAACTGCCTGACCAGCTGGGCGGTGACGTCATCGCCTTGGCACAGCAGCGGATAGGCGATCCGCTCACGCAGCGCCCCGGCCGCCTCTTTCGCCGCCCGCATGGAGGAGAACAAGCCCAGCGTCCGGCCGCCGGCCGCCTCGATCAGCTCTTCGAGCTCGGTCAGGTAAGCCTCGGGCAGCTGGTCCCGGCCCGGCGGCGGCAGGTGCCTGGCCACGTACAAGATGCCGCTACGCGGATGATCGAACGGGGACCCCACGTCGATCCCCGACCAGACCAAGGACCCAGAAGGATGGTTCCCTGCGGGGGGCCTGGCAGCCCCCCCGGAAGCGGGGGGGTCCGAGGGGGTCGTCCCCCCAGGGCTGGACAGCCCCCACTGGATCGCTAGCGGCGTGAAGGAGCCCCCGAGGGCAAGTGTCGCCGAGGTGAGCGCCACCGTACGCTCGCCGAATAGGCGAGTCCGCAACACGTGCCCGACTTCGAGCGGCGCCACCCGCAGGGCGGGCGGGCGCCGCGCATCCTCCGCGAAGGGCCGGTCGAGCCAGACCACCTCGTCACGGGCGGTGATGTCGTCGCCGAACGCTTCGAGTATCCGGCTGGCGGCACGCTGCAGCTCATCCAGCGAGGCCAGCGTCATCCGGGCCGCCGCCAGCTGCTGCGGGTCTTCTTCCTGGCCCGGCGCGCTGGCGCGAATCGCGTCCGCGCACGCGCCGGCCGCGGCTTGCACCGAGGTTAGCGTCGCCGCCAGGGCGTCAGACAGCCTGTCCAGCCGGCCCGCGGGCGCGTCCCCGAGATCAAGGGTGAGCGCAGCCGCCGCCTGCCGCAGGCCGTCCGCCACCGCGACCCCGGCTGCGCCCTCCGTCGCCGCTGAGTCAGTCAGCCGCGCGCAGCGGCGGGCGGCGGCATCCACGCCAGGGCCGGACAGCTCCCCGGATGTCGCCGAGGTGACCCGGTCCACGAGGTCGTGTGCTTCGTCGATGATCACCACGTCGTGCTCAGGCAGGACGTCGATGTCGGACGTGGCGTCGATGGCGAGCAGCGCGTGGTTCGTCACGACGATGTGGGCCTTGGCCGCGGCGTCCTT
Source organism: Actinomycetota bacterium (assembly GCA_030853115.1). Classification (GTDB taxonomy): domain Bacteria; phylum Actinomycetota; class Actinomycetes; order Streptosporangiales; family Streptosporangiaceae; genus Palsa-504. The sequence goes on along the minus strand of JALYVS010000296.1, from coordinate 4,681 downwards.
GGCCTGCTCGGCGAAGCACCGCGAGCCGTACGGGCAGCGCTGCGCGCCGATGCATTCCTGCGCGCTGACCGAGACCTGACGCCAGGCGGCTTCCGGCACGCCGGGGACCAGCTCGTCCCTATCCCCGGTGGTCGTCTCCTGCGCCCACTCGTGCAGCCGCTTCACCTGCCGGCCCAGCGGTGAGGACGGACCGCCCGCCGGATCGGACACAGCCACCGGATCGAACAGTGAGTCCTGCGGATCATCCGCCGCGCCACCGCGCTGGCGGTACAGGCACAGGTAGTTACGACGGCCCTTCAGGATCGCGAACTCCGGCTCCCGGCCCAGCAGCGGCTTGAGCGCAGCGACCAGGCGCGGCAGGTCGCGGTCGATCAGCTGCCGCTGCAGCGCGATGGTAGCCGTCGCCACCACCACCGTGTTCTCGGTCATCATCGCGTGCCGGATGGCCGGGACCAGGTACGCCAGCGACTTCCCGGTGCCAGTCCCGGCCTGGACGGCGATATGCTCACCGGTTTCGATCGATCGCTGCACCGCCTGGGCCATGGTGACCTGGCCTGGCCGTTCCGCACCGCCGATGCCGTCCACCGCCGCCGCCAGGAGATCCGCGACATCCGGCACCGCCTGGCTGACCCCGGAGTGCGTGGAGGTGCCGGGGTTGACGGGCTCCTCGGAGCTGACCGGCTCCGATCTGAGGGTGTTTTCTGATCTGACGGTGTTTTCGGATCTGACGGTGTTTTCGGATCTGACGGTGTTTTCTGACCTGACGGAGGATTTCGGGGCCCTGGGGCTCCTAGAGCTGGCGGAGGCTTTGGGGGCTTTGGCAGCCTTGGGGCTCTTGGGACTGGTTTTGACCGGGGGGTCGCCGGGACTGGAGGGCGACGTCCGGTCGCGACCTGGGGGCACGTCCGGAACGCTACCGGCTGCCGCCCGGAGCGGCCAATACGTGGGCACGAGCCCAGGTAGGCGCGGCGTGTCACGCTGGACCGTTCGGGTAAATTTTGCTTTTGATCGAAAGAGGGGCACGACATGACCAGTGCGGAACTTTTGACCGATGCCTTCGGCCGGATCAGCGAAACCGTCCACGAGGCGGTCGAGGGGCTGACGCCCGGCCAGCTGGCGACCCGGCTTGACGACGACGCGAACTCGATCGGCTGGTTGTGCTGGCATCTGGCCCGGGTTCAGGACGATCACGTGGCGGGCGCCTTCGGCGTGCCGCAGGTCTGGGCGGACGCCGCAAAGCGGTTCGAGCTGCCGTTCGCGCCGCATGAAATCGGCTACGGACATAGCTCAGGACAGGTGTCCCAGGTCATTGTCTCCTCGGGGAAGCTGCTGACCGAATACCACGACGCGGTGCACGAGCAGACTGTCCGGCTGGTGGCCGGCCTCACGGACACGGACCTTCCGCGGGTGGTGGATGAGGCCTGGGATCCGCCCGTGACGCTGAGCGTCCGGCTGGTCAGCGTGATCTCCGACTGCCTGCAGCACGCCGGCCAGGCCGCGTTCATCCGCGGCATCTTGCTCCGCCGGGGTGAGCAGGCTGAGGGGCTAGCGGGCCGGGGCTAACGAGCCAGGCACCAAGCGGGCCCCGGGTCAGACGTGACCCGCCGGCTTGCTTTCCTGGGTGTCATGACCGGGCTCGCGAGACTGCGGGCCGGGCGGCAGCCAGTGCCAGCCATCATGTCCGGACAGCTCATCGGCCCAGGGCGGCTCGGCGCCGCGGCGGGTGCAGGTGACCACAGACGCGAGGATCGCGGCCTGGGTCGCGCTGCGCACGGCCGCGGGGTCACCGAAGTCGCCCTGACCGAGCCCGTTGCCCACCCACCAGGTCAGGAAGGCTCCGCCGAACGCGTCGCCGGCCCCTACCGTGTCGACGACCGGGGCCGGCGGGACCTCGGCGCGGATCAGCTGCCCCGCGGTGAAGGCCCGTACGGGCGCCGCGCCGTCAGTGACCACCACGCAGACTGGACCCCAGCTGAGCAGCGCCGCGGCGGCGGTGCCGGCGTCCTGCCCGGGAAACAGGTAGGCGAGGTCTTCGGTGCTTGTCTTGATCATGTCGACCCGCCGCGCGATCTGGCCGAGCCGGTCCAGGTAGGCCTGCCGCGACGCAATCGCGGCCGGCCGGCAGTTCGGGTCGAGCATCACCGTGATCCCGTCCGGGAGTGCGGCGACGAGCTGTTCCAGGCTGGTGCCGGCGGGCTCCATGACGAGACCGAGGCTGCCGACGTGCAACGCCGTCGTACCCGGCGGCAAGATGGCCTGGCCGGGCTCGATCGCGGCCGCCGAGGTACCGGTCAGGTAGAAACGGTAGCCGGGGACGCCAGCCGGATCGACGTCGACGACCGCCAGCGTGGTAGGCGACTCGGCGGCGGCCTCGATCGCCACGTCCACCCCGTGGCGGTCAAGGTCGGCCCGCATCAGCCGCCCGAACCGGTCAGAGGAGAAACGGCCGAGAAAGACCGCGGGCTGGCCGAGCCGGGCGATGGACCGCGCGACGTTGAAGGGGCCGCCGCCGAACCTGGCATCCACGTGGCCGGACGTATCCACGATCAGGTCGATCAAGGCCTCGCCCGCGACGGTAATCATGCGCGTTTCCGTCCGGACCGGGCTAGCGCCGGGCCTGGACGGTCCGCGACGAACTCCGCGGCGCCTCCTGGTACGGTCACCCCGATCGCATTCCACCGTGCCGGGTGCTGGAGGGTCATCACGTCAACCTGGCGGCCTTCCCTGATAGCAACGGCTCGCACCGCGTCGTCACCTTCTCCTTCGCTGCCCCCCAGCTCGGACGCTCACCAGGTCCGGCCGCCTACTTGACCGCGCCCATCGACAGGCCGCGCACCAGCTTGCCCTGCGCGGACCATCCGGCGATCAGCACCGGCAGCGACGCGATCGTCGCGGCCGCCGACAGATGCGCCAGGAAGGGACCCTCGGGCTGGACAAAGCCGACCAGGTAGATCGGGATCGTCGCCGCGTTAATCGTAGTCAGGTTTACGGCGAGGAAGAACTCGTTCCAGGCGAAGATGAAGCAGATTAGCGCGGCGGCGGCCAGTCCGGGACTGATGATCGGGAGGATCACCGAGCGCAGCTGCCGCAGCAGCCCGGCGCCGTCGACGCGCGAGGCCTCGATGATTTCCGGCGGCACCTCGAGCAGGAACGAGCGCAGCATCCACACCGCGACCGGCAGGTTCATCGCCGTGTAGAGAATGACGAGCAGCTGCAGGTGATCTAGCAGGTGCAGGTCCCTGGCGATGACATAGAGCGGGATGATGGCGCCCACGATCGGCAGCATCTTGGTGGAGATGAAGAAGAACAGCACATCGCGCCATTTGGGCACCGGCCGTATCGAGAGCGCATAGGCCGCGGGCAGCGCCAGGATGATCACGAGCAGCGTCGCCAGCAGCGTGACGATGATGGAGTGCTCAAGATAAGGCGGCAGGCCGTTCAGGCCGCCGGCCCCCTTCCATACCGACTGGTACTCCGCCAGCGTCGGCTTGAAAATGAAATGCGGTGTGGGCGTGTCGGCGGTCGGTTCTGTCTTAAGGCCAGTCAGTGCCATCCATAGCACCGGGAAGAAGAACACCAGCACGACAAACCAGGTCAGCACGCCAAGCAGCAGGCGAGTCACCGGCTTAGTCTGACGTTCGGCTACGGTCCTTTTCTCCCGGCGGCTCATCGCCCTCTCATCCCCTCGTCACTGAACAGGCCGGAGATCGTCCGGAGTGCGATCGTCGCGATGAGGATAGTCGCGATGACGACCACTACGGCCATAGCAGAGGCGCGGCCGATATCGAATCCCTGGAAACCGATCTGGTAAATGTAATAGGGCAGGTTCGTCGTATCGGTGGCGGGACCGCCCTGCGTAATGATGTAAATCCCGTCAAAGGCCTGCACGATGTAGATGGATCCGAGCAGGACGCCGAGTTCGATGTACGGGCGCAGCTGAGGCAGCGTCAGCGAGCGGAATATCCGCCAGGAGCCGGCCCCGTCAACCCGTGCGGCCTCCAGGATGTCCTCGTTCTGGGACTGCAGCCCGGCCAGTGCCAGCAGGACCATGAAGGGCGTCCATTCCCAGGTCAAGAACGCGATGATAGTGGTCTGAGAATGGGAGCCGATCCAGTTGGTGTTGTGTACGCCGAAGGGCTTGAGGAAGTAGTTCAGGACTCCGAAGGTGGTGTCCAAGATCGTGAACTTCCAGACCAGGGCCGCCGCCGTGGGCATCACCAGGAACGGGCTGATGATCAGCGTCCGGAGAAACCCGCGGCCGAATACGTAACGGTTCAGCAGTAGCGCGATGCCGACGCCGAACAAAACCGTGAGGATGACCGGCACCGCGGTGAGGATCACGGTATTGAGGACGGCCGTGCGAAAGATCGGATCGCCGAACACGTGATCATAGTTGTAGAGGGTGGGAAAATCTCTTGGCGCGGTGGGGTAATTCAGGTTGTAGCGCTGGAAGCTATACCACAGGGTCAGCACGAACGGGATCTGGGTCACGAGGAACATGAACACCAGGGCCGGGACGATGGGCACCCGGCGAATCCACGACGCCCCGCCGTGACGTCTTGAGGGCGGTGGTTGCACCTGCGGGACCGCAGGCGGGGAATCGATCACGTTAACCAACGCCGTGGTCCTCTCTGACGGGTCCGGCGGTCGCAGTAGTGGTCGTGTGGCTGGCCCGGGGGGG
>JALYVS010000295.1 GCA_030853115.1 Actinomycetota bacterium | reverse complement strand
GCCCAGCTTCCAGCGCGCCGCGATGAGCTCGGCGGAGATGCCCTGGTGTACCAGCCCGCCGGGGTAACGCGCCGCGTTTCGCCGGCCCAGGCTGGCCGGGCGGGAACTGCCGAGCGGTACCGCGCTCATCGACTCGACCCCGGCGGCGATGACGATGTCGTAACCGCCCGCCATCACGCCCTGGGCCGCGAACGTGGCGGCCTGCTGGCTGGACCCGCACTGCCGGTTGATCGTGGTGGCCGGGACGGCCTCCGGCAGCCCAGCCGCCAGGCTGGCGTGGCGGGCGATGTTGCCTGACTGCTCCCCTACCTGCTGGGCGCAGCCGGCGATGACGTCCTCGACCAGGGCCGGCTCAAGCCCGGTGCGGGTGATCAGGGCCTCGATCGCGGTGGCCAGCAAGTCGGCCGGGTGCACGCCGGACAGCGCGCCGCCCGGCTTGCCCTTGCCCGACGGCGTCCGGACGGCGTCGACGATCACCGCGCTGCTCAGCTGGGTCATGGTGTGTTGTCCTCCAAGGTCATCAGGCCGCTTCGAAGACTGCGGCGACGCCCTGGCCGCCGCCGACGCACATGGTCTCCAGCAGGTACCGGCCCTGACGGCGCTGCAGCTCACGCAGGCCGGTAGCGAGCATCCGCGCCCCGGTGGCGCCGATGGGGTGGCCCAGTGAGATACCTGATCCGTTGACGTTGAGCTGGTCCGGCTCGTTCCAGCCCCAGCCGGCCAGCACGGCGAGCACCTGTACGGCGAACGCCTCGTTCAGCTCGACCAGGTCGATGGCGGGAAAACCTAGGCCCGTTCGGGAAAAGAGCTTTTCTACCGCCAGCACCGGGCCGATACCCATGGTGGCGGGCTCGCAGCCGGCCGCCGCCCACCCGGCCAGGTAACCGAGCGGCTCCAGTCCGAGCGGGCCGAGCCGGTCCTCACCGACCACCAGGCAGGCCGCCGCGGCATCGTTCTGCTGGCTGGCGTTGCCGGCCGTGACGGTGCCTCCCGGCATGAGCGTGCGCAGCTTGGCCAGCGCCTCGGGGGTGGAGTCGGGCCGGACCCCCTCATCCGCGGTGACCAGCACCGGGTCGCCGCGCCGTTGCGGCACCGCGACGGGGACCACCTCGTCGTCGAACCGGGCCGCCGCCCAGGCGGCCGCGGCCCGCTGGTGGCTGCGGGCGGCGTAGGCGTCCGCTTGGTCCCGGGTGATGCCGTATCGTTCGGCCAGGTTCTCGGCGGTCTCGATCATCCCGGAGATCGGGCCGAAGCGCCATTGCGGCTGGGACCGCTCCCGGCCACGGTCGAGCCGGTCGTAGAGGAACTGGTTCCCGGACCGGGCGCCCCAGCGGACCGAGGTGGTGTAATGCTCGATGTTGCTCATGGATTCCACGCCGCCGGCCAGCACCACGTCGGCCGCGCCGGTCTGCACCATCATCGCCGCGGTAATAACGGCCTGCAGCCCGCCGCCGCAGCGCCGGTCGATCTGGAAGCCCGGCACGCTGACCGGCAGGCCCGCGTGGAGCGCGGCCCACCGCCCGATGCACGGCGCCTCGCTGTTGGCGTAGGACTGGGCGAAGGCGACGTCGTCGATGAGCCCGGGGTCGATCCCGGTCTGCTCGAGCACGGCCTTGATGACGGTGGCGGCGAGATCCTCCGCCGCGACCGGGCGCAGGCTCCCGCCGAAGGTGCCCACCGGGGTCCGCAGCGGCGCGACGATCGCGGCTCGGCGTATGGTCACCCCCGGCGCCGGCCCAGCGCCTGCGCCGCGTGCGTGCCTGGGTACATAGTCGCAGTCTACGGCGGTCGCAGGCTGACCTCAGGCCCTGAGGCAGAGGAAGTTTTGATGTTAAAGTAAAAATGTGTCCCCGGCTGGGCGGCTGCTCAGGCTCTGTCCTCATGGGTCTTGACAGGCGGTTAGGCACCTGACAAGTTTGTTAGGTGCCTAACAACATCGATGGGCCGGATCTCGGGGCAGCCGGCTCGTGGGCGAAGAGGTATTTCCTCGCGAGCAGGGCGGTGATGGAAGCCGTGCTGCGTCCCTTCGGCCTTGGCAACACCCAGTGGTACGTCCTTTACCTGCTCGTGAACCACGGGCCGGTGAACCAGCGGGATCTGACTCGAACCCTTGAGGTCGAGCGCGCAACCCTCAGCGCGGTGATAAGCGCGCTCGTGCGCAAAGAACTCATCGAGCAGACACCACTCTCCGTGGATCAGCGTCAGAAAGTACTCCACGTGACGACCGCCGGCCGGAACCTTTTCGAGTCGATCCCCGATCCGATCGCCCTGATCACCGCTGTCGCTTTCGAGGGCGTCGACGACGCGGAGATCGCGACGGCACAGCGCGTGCTCAGCGGCGCCACCCAACGGCTCATCGATTACAAGAAGGATGCGAGCAAATCATGACGATCCTCGTGACCGGCGGCACGGGCCTGGTCGGACCGCGACTCCTCCAGCGGTTCGTAGCCGCAGGCATCAACTGCCGCGCCCTCGTGCGCCCCGGCAAGGAGCTGCCAGCAGGAGTAAGCGCGGTCGAGGCAGACATCCTCAGCCCCGGCTCGTTGGCCGCAGCCGTGGAGGGCGTGTCGGCGATCGTGCACCTGGCTGCGCTGTTCCGCACATCTGATGAGGACCAGATCTGGAAGGTCAACCTCGAAGGCACCCGCAACCTCATCGCCGCCACCCGGGAACACGCGCCAGGTGCCCGGTTCCTGATGGCGAGCACCTCCAACGTCTATGACCCCGACACGTCGCACCCTGGTCGCGAAAGCGACGAGGTGAGTCCCACGCTCGCCTACCCGGCGAGCAAAATCGAGGCGGAGAAAGAGCTGCGCAAGAGCGGGCTCACCTGGGGCATCCTGCGGCTCCCGTTCATCTACGGTGATAAAGACGGGCACCTGGAAGCACTCCCAGGGCAGGTCGCCGGCATGAAGTGGCACCCCGCACAGAAACTCAGCGTCGTGCACCACGAAGACATCGCGGCGGCGTTCGAACTCGCTTTGACCGGAGTCATGGACGGTCGCATCGTCAACATCGCCGACGAGTCACCGCTGACAATGTACGAGATCGCGCAGATCCTCGACTATGCCTACGAGCCCTCCGCCGAACCACTCACCAACCCGTGGAAAGGCCACATGGACGTGACCCTGGCTCGGAGCCTCGGGTTCCAGGCCAAGGTAGCCACCATCTACCAGGCCGTACGCGAGGGAAGGCTCTGACCCAGCGCCTGTGAGCCGCTGAGCCCTGGTTAGGGCGCCTGCCCCGCGTCTAGGTCCGGAGGCTGGCCAGTTCGGCCAGCATCGCGCGGAGCTGGATCATCCGGGCCTGGCCCAGGGTCTGCTCCCAGGTCGTCTCCAGTCCGGCGAACACCTGGCCGGCGACGGCGGCGGCCTCGTGCCCGCGCGGGGTGAGCCTGATAATCCGGGCGCGCCCGTCGCTGGGGTCCGGGACACGCTCGGCGTAGCCGTGACCTCCCAGGTAGCGGATGATCTCAGCCATCGCCTGGGGCGTGACTCCGGCGCGGCGCGCAAGCTCGCTGGGCCGGGTGCCCCCGGCGTCGATCACGCGGAACAGGTTGATGGAGTGCGCCGGGCGGATGTCCGGGAAGCCGGCCGCCGGCAGCGCCGTGTGCAGCGCCCCCACCAGGGAGTCGAAGACGGCGCTGATGTTCATCGCCAGCGGCGGGACGACCGGGGAACGTTCGGTACTTGACACTGTTCTAACCTTTTAGTTAAGTTACTTTATAAAGCAACTTAAGTAAGTTGCTGAAGTAATCGTACATCACGGAGGAACTCATGACTAGCCGCCAGCCACCAGCCGAGGACCCCATCGGCCACCTGAACCGGGCCTGCACCGCTGTCGGCGACCTCGTGGCCGCCGTGAAGCCCGGGCAGTGGCCGGACCCCACCCCCTGCACCGAATGGGACGTCAGCCAGCTCGTGGACCACCTCATCACGGGTAACCGGCGGTTCGCCGCCCTTCTCCGCGACCACCCCCAGGCTGAACCCGCCGGGACAGAGCGAGGCGACGACCGCGCTGCCGCCTACCGCAGCTCAGCCGCGGCGCTCCGCACCGCCTTCTCCGCACCCGGCGCCCTGGACCGGACCTACCAGTCCCCGATCGGGCCAGCCCCCGGCCTCGCCCTGGTCCAGCTACGCATCGCCGAGCAGCTCCTGCACGGCTGGGACCTGGCCCGGGCCACCGGGCAGCACCCGGACCTCCCAGAAGACCTTTCCGGGGCAGCGCTCGCCCGCGCCCGCGCCCAGCTCGGGGACGCTACCCGGGAGGGCCTGCCCTTCGCCGCTCCCCAGCCGGTGGCCGCCGACGCTTCCGCGATCGACCAGCTTGCGGCGTTCTTCGGCCGCCGCGTCTAGCGTGACTCTCCGGGGCCGGACTTGGGCTAGACCCGCTCGATGATGCTCACGTTGGCCTTGGCCGCCGCCCCGCGGCTGATCCCCCACTTTACGGCGCAGTCCGGCCCGTTGAACTGGGAGATCTCTGATGGGCACGCCGGGCACATGCTAGGGCAGGCCCGCAGATTCACGACGATGATTATTGAATTCAGGATAAATATTTTCGCCGACTGCGCGCAGGGGGCCGCCCCTGGGGGCCCCGGGCCCCGAGGGATCAGGCGGGTCTCGGCGCCCGGGTCACGCGACCACGGCGACGAACCTCCAGTCCAGGACGTCGCGCGGGGCGGGCCCGGCCGGCTCAGCCGGTGACCCGTCGGCCCGGACCAGGGAACGCAGGTGCACCAGGGCGCCCCCCGGGACTTCGTCGACCTGCTCGACCGAGACCGTGCTGCGCAGCGTGTCGCCTTCGCGGACCGGCCCGAGGTGGTCACAGCCGTGCCAGCCCGCCACGGTGACGATGGAGGGCAGCGAGCGGGCCGCCTGGGCCAGGGCTAGACCGATGGCGTGCCCGCCGTAGACCAGGCGCCGGCCGCCCGCGGCGGCCGCGTCATGGTGCACCATCGCCACGTTGAGGGTCAGCCGGGCCAGCTCGGGCGCGCTGGAGACCACGTCGCCGCCCGGCACCGGCCAGGATTGCCCAGGCCGCAGCTCGGACGAGCGGGGTCCGGCCGCCTGCCGGGCGAACCGGTCAAGCCGCCAGCCGGCGACGAGCGCCTTCAGGTGAGCGCTCTCTCGCTGGCCGGCGGATCCGGCCGGAGGACCTACGGAGTCGAGCTCGTCGGCGTGCCCGGTGCGCCTGGCCTGGTCGCGAAGCGGCAGCATGGCGCAGCGCCAGAAATCCAGCACCGGCCGACGCTGCTGGTCCACGGTCGTGATCCGCAGGACCGCGAGCCCGGTGGGGGCCTGGCCTTCCCGCGCCCGGTTCTGCCGCAGCGCCGCCACCCGCGTCGAGGTCCGGAGAGTATCGCCGAGCCGCGGAGCGCGGCGGAAGGCCAGCCCGCGGTAGAACAGGTTGGCCTTGACGTGCTGGGTCACCATCGTCGACTGGCCGATCGCGACGTCCCAGACCAGGCCGGGCGGCGCCAGCGGGCCGCCGCCGGTGACCTGATGGCACAGGTCGTGGTCCAGGGCGAGCGCGAGCCGGTCCCCGGTGATGGCCTGACGGGCGGCGGCCAGTCCCGTCGTCAGCGTGAGGCCGGGCGCACGGCCGAACTCCTGGCCCACGGCCAGCTCGTCGAAGTAAGGACCCTCCAGAGCCGGAGACTGCATCGGTCACGCTCCCCCGCGTCGCGGTCCTCTGGGAGAAACTTTTAATTAATGTTAGACAGAACATCCGGGTCAGTCTCCAGGGAGCCGTCTTGACATCCTCCCCCGCCTGAAGCTGAAGGCGAGGTCTTCCAGCTACTACGCCGATTGGAGCAGCACATGAGGTTCGCGGTTCACCGGCCGGGTCATCCCGTCGCCTCCCCCCGCAGTCACGGCGTGCCCCGCCGCGATGCTGATAGCCGCGTTCACATCCGCGTTGCAGGCGAAACCGCAGGCAGTGCACCGGAATACGGTTTGACTCTCACGCGAGTCTCCCGATGAGCGAGCTTTCCGTGGAGGAGCGAGCGGTGGTCACCACCGTGGCGGATTTCGTCGACCGGGACGTCCGGCCGGTCGTACGCGAACTCGAGCATGCCAACACCTACCCTGAGAAGCTGATCGAGCAGATGAAGGCCATGGGCATCTTCGGGCTGGCGATCCCGGAGCCCTACGGTGACGCGCCGGTGTCGACACCGTGCTACGCCGAGGTCACTGCTGAGCTGGCCCGGGGCTGGATGAGCCTGGCCGGGGCGATGGGCGGGCACACGGTGGTCTCCAAGCTGCTGCTGCAGTTCGGCACCGGGGAGCAGAAGCAGCGTTACCTGCCGGCCATGGCGACCGGCGAGCTTCGGGCCACGATGGCGCTGACCGAGCCGGACGGCGGCTCAGACCTGCAGGCCATCACGACGACCGCGCGGCCGCACGGCGACGGGTACCTCGTCAACGGCACCAAGACCTGGATTACCAACGCGCGCCGGTCCCAGCTGATCGCGTTGCTGTGCAAGACCGACCCCGACGCGCAGCCGCGGCACCGGGGCATCAGCATTTTGCTCGTCGAGCCGGGCGACGGGCTGCTGGTCTCCCGCGACCTGCCCAAACTCGGCTACAAGGGGGTGGAGAGCTGCGAGCTGTCGTTCACCGATTATCACGCGCCCGCCACGGCGCTGCTCGGCGCCGAACCCGGTCACGGCTTCGCCCAGATGATGAAGGGCCTGGAGATCGGCCGGATCCAGGTCGCTTCCCGGGCAGTCGGGGTCGCGCAGGCGGCCTTCGACGACGCGCTGCGGTACGCCCAGCAGCGGGAGAGCTTCGGCGTGCCGATCTGGAAGCACCAGGCCGTCGGCGGTTACCTGGCCGACATGGCGACCAAGCTCACCGCGGCCCGGCAGCTCGTGCAGTACGCCGCCGTCCGCTACGAGGCCGGCGAGCGGTGTGACATGGAGGCCGGGATGGCCAAGCTGTTCGCCTCGGAGGCCGCGATGGAGATCGCGCTCAACGCGGTCCGGATCCACGGCGGCTATGGCTACTCGACCGAGTACGACGTCGAGCGATACTTCCGCGACGCCCCGCTCATGATCGTCGGCGAGGGGACCAACGAGATCCAGCGCAACGTCATCGCGGCGCAGCTGATATCTCGCGGCGGCCTCGGCCGCTGACCAGCCCGCCGGCCGTCCGGGCTGCGGGCCACCTGGAACCTATAATTGATTCGTGTCTAGAAAACCGGACGTGGCCGTGGTGGAGGAAACCGGCTCCAAGTCGGCCCGGACCAGGGAACGGATTCTCGATGCCGCCGCGCACGTGCTTAGCCGGAAGGGATACGCGGGCACGCGGCTGAGCGACGTGGCCGACCAGGCCGAGATCCAGGCCCCGGCCATCTACTACTACTTCCCCTCGCGCGATGACCTGATTGAGGAGGTGATGTGGTCGGGCATCGCGCACATGCGCGAGCACGTCACCGGCATCCTGGCCTCGCTGCCGGCCGGGGCCGGACCGCTGGAGCGCATCGACGCCGCGGTCGAGGCGCACCTGCGGTACTCGCTGGAAATCTCCGACTACACCACCGCGTCGATCCGCAACGCCGGCCAGGTCCCGGAGGGCATCGGCATCAGGTACGCCGCCGAGGCCTCTCTGTACGGCGACACCTGGCGCAAACTGCTGCAGGACGCCGACACCGCCGGGCTGCTCCGCCCGGACCTGGATCGCAGGGCCGCGAGGATGCTGGTGCTCGGCGCGCTGAACTGGGCGGCCGAGTGGTGGAACCCGCGACGGGGCTCGCTGGAGGTGGTGGTGCGGACCGCGCAGGCACTGGTCAGGAACGGGC
>JALYVS010000294.1 GCA_030853115.1 Actinomycetota bacterium | reverse complement strand
CCCGCGGCTCCCGGCCTGCTCCTCGATCACGCGCAGCGTCAGGTCTGGGCCGGCGGCGAGAAGATCGCGCTGACTTTCCAGGAGTTCGAGCTGCTGGCCTTCCTCGGTGCGCACCCGGCCACGGTGTTCAGCCGCGCCGATCTGGTCGAACAGGTGTGGCGCCGTAAGTCGGGCCGGGACGCCCGGGCCGTGGCGCGGGACAGCCGCACCGTAGACGTGCACGTCAGCCGGGTCAGGCAGAAGCTGGGCCCGGTTCACGGCCAGTGCCTGGTCACCGAGTACCGGGTCGGTTACCGGTTCCGGCCCCTGCCGTCGTGATCGGGTAGTTATCCACGTCTGGCCAGGAATACCTCGTGTGGCACACTAGCTATAGGAGTAAGCGTGCTCCGGGGTCGGTGAAACTCCGAGCCGGCGGTTAAAGTCCGCGACCCGTCCGCTGCCAGCGGTCGGCTGACCTGGTGAAATTCCGGGACCGACGGTGAAAGTCCGGATGGGAGGCAGCACGCACGTGGCCGGTTAGCCCCGGCCGCGCGAAGCGCGTACGCCTGTACCCGCGCCACCCCCGGAGCCGAACAGCAGGATGGGCTTCGAGGAGGACAGCGCGGATGTTCACCGGGATCGTGGAAGAACTCGGCGAGGTGGCCGGCATCGAGCACCGCGGCGACGCGGCGCGCCTGACCATCCGGGGTTCGGTTCAGGACACCTCTCTCGGCGAGTCGATCGCCGTCAACGGCGTCTGCCTGACCGTCGCCGAGATCATGGACGGGGCCTTCACCGCGGACGTGATGGGGGAGACCCTGAACCGGTCAGGGCTGGGTGACCTGGTCCCGGGTGCACCGGTCAACCTGGAACGCTCGGTTCGTCTCGCCGACCGCCTGAGCGGTCATCTCGTGCAGGGCCACGTGGACGCCACCGCCACGATCATGACCCGGACGCCCGCCGCGGCCTGGGACCAGGTCCGGATCAGCTTGCCGGGCAAAATATCGCGCTACGTCGTGGAAAAAGGCTCGATTACCGTCGACGGGATCAGCCTGACCGTCTCCGCCGTCAGCCCCGCCGGTGATCAGGACGGCTGGTTCGAGGTCTGCCTGATCCCGGAGACGCTGAAACGCACCACGCTTGGCACCAGGGAGCCGGGTGAGGTCGTGAACCTGGAGGTCGACGTGATCGCCAAGTACGTGGAGCGGCTGCTCAGCCATCCAGACGGGAAGGATTCCAAGTGAGGAAGCTACTCGACGACGTTGACCGCGCGATCAAGGACATCGCGGAAGGCCGGCCGGTCCTGGTGGTGGACGGGCCGGACCGGGAGAACGAAGGCGACATCATCTTCGCGGCCAGCATGGCCACCCCTGAGCTGCTCGCCTTCATGATCCGCTACACCAGCGGCGTCATCTGCGTTCCGCTGCACGAGGCCGACCTCGACCGGCTCCAGCTGCCCCAGATGACCTCGCATAACACCGAAAACCACCGCACCGCCTTCACCGTCAGCGTGGACGCGCGGGCCGGGATCAGCACCGGCATCTCGGCCGCCGATCGCGCCACGACCATCAAGATGCTCGCCGACCCGGCCACCACGGCTACGGACCTGGTGCGCCCGGGGCACGTGTTCCCGCTTCGCTACGCCGAGGGCGGCGTGCTGCGCCGGGCTGGGCACACCGAGGCCGCGGTCGACCTGGCCCGGCTGGCGGGGCTGCCCGAGGCGGGCGCGCTGTCCGAGGTGGTCAACGATGACGGCACGATGGCCAGGCTGCCTGAGCTGCGCGAGTTCGCGAACACGCACGACCTGGCCCTGATCTCCATCGAGCAGCTCATCGAGTACCGCCGCCGCGCCGAGCGCCAGCTCAGCCGGCAGGCCAGGACCACCATCCCGAACGTGCACGGGCAGTGGCAGGCATTCGGGTACCGGCACGAGGTCGACGGTACCGAATACGTCGCGCTCGTGCTCGGCGACGTCACCGATCGCGCCGACGTGCTCACCCGGCTGCACTCGGAGTGCCTGACCGGGGACGTGTTCGGCTCCCTGCGCTGCGACTGCGGCGCTCAGCTCGAGGCGGCCATGACGGCGATCTCGGCCGAGGGCCGGGGCGTGGTGCTGTACCTGCGCGGACACGAGGGCCGCGGCGTCGGCCTGCTCAGCAAGCTGCAGGCCTACGAGCTGCAGGACGCGGGCGCCGATACGGTGGACGCCAACACCGAACTCGGCCTGCCCGTCGACGCGCGCGAGTACTCGGCCGGCGCCCAGATGCTGGCTGACCTGGGCGTGCGCTCGGTGCGCCTGCTGACCAACAACCCGGCCAAGGTGAGCGGCCTGACCGATGGCGGCGTCGACATTACCGCCCGCGTCCCGCTGCCGGCCGCCGTCACCCCGTACAACCTTCGCTACCTCATGACCAAACGCGACAAGCTCGGCCATCAAATCCAAGATCTCAATGAGGCCGAACGGACCCTGGTCACACCCCCTATCCCGCCAGCTGAGCCAGCGGGTCTCGACGACGCCCGGACGCAGGAGCGAGGCCCGGGCGACGAGGGAAGGCGCCGTCTGAAGGGGACCCGGCGGCGAGCGGATAGCAGCACCCGATGAGCGCCGCCGGGCGTCCCGGTGCCGTCGCGGTCGACGCGTCCGGGCTGAGCCTGGCGATCGCGGTCACGCGCTGGCACCAGGAGATCACCGATTCGCTGCTGGCCCGGGCGAGCGCCGCGGCGCTCGCATGCGGCGTCCCCGACGCGTTCGTGGTCCGGGTTTCCGGCGCGATCGAGCTGCCCGTGGTAGCGGCCGAGCTGGCCGATTACCACGACGCGGTGGCCTGCCTCGGCGTCGTGATCCGGGGCGGCACCCCGCACTTCGAGTACGTCTGCGATTCGGTCACCGCGGGCCTGACCCGGGTCGCGCTGGACGC
Source organism: Actinomycetota bacterium (assembly GCA_030853115.1). Classification (GTDB taxonomy): domain Bacteria; phylum Actinomycetota; class Actinomycetes; order Streptosporangiales; family Streptosporangiaceae; genus Palsa-504. The sequence continues at coordinate 4,920 of JALYVS010000294.1, read as the reverse complement.
CCGGACTCCGATTGGCAACGGTGTCCTGACCTGTGACACGGTAGAGTCAGCTCGTGACCGGTGCGGACTGCCCGGTAGTCACGAGGACAAAGGATGGGAGGCTGTGGTGGCCGCGCTCGACACCGCGCTCGTGCTGCGCCGCATCCGCCGCGCCCACCTTCCCGCCGCGCTGGGATAAGTCATGCTCTCGCTAGTACTGCCCAAGGGCTCGCTCGAGCGGGCCACCATCGAGCTGTTCGACGCGGCCGACCTCACCGTCCGGCGGTCCTCCGACCGGGACTACCATGCGTCGATCGACGACCCGCGGATCGACAAGGTCAGGTTCCTGCGGCCCCAGGAGATCCCTTCCTACCTCGAGCGCGGGCTGTTCGACCTCGGCATCACCGGGCGCGACTGGATCGCGGAGACCGAAGCGGAGGTGGTCTCACTCGGTGAACTGCAGTATTCGAAGGCCACCTCGCGGCCGGTGCGGGTGGTGCTCGCGGTGCAGGACTCCGCGCCCTGGCAGTCGGTCTCCGACCTGCCGGAGGGAGTCCGGATCTCCACCGAGTTCCCGTCGCTGACCAGGCGATTCCTGGACGCGCACGGGGTCAAGGCGATGGTGGTGCCGTCTTACGGCGCGACCGAGGCCAAGGTGCCCGACATCGTGGACGCGATCGTGGACCTCACCGAGACAGGCTCCTCGCTGCGCAAGAACGGCCTGCGGATCCTGGACACGCTGCTGACCAGTTACACCGAGCTGATCGCGGCGGCGCCGGCCTACGCGGACGAGCAGAAGCGGGCGGCCATGGAGGACATCGCCCTGCTGCTGCGCGGCGCGATCCAGGCCCGCGGTCACGTCCTGCTCAAGCTCAACGTGCCGGCTGTCCGGCTGGCCGCGGTCACCGAGATGCTGCCCGCCTTGTCCTCGCCGACGATTACCACGCTGGCCCGCGGGAATATGAACGCGGTGGAGACCGTGGTGCCCAAGCGCGGCGTCAACACGCTGATACCAGCCCTGAAGGCAGCCGGCGCCCAGGACATACTGGAAATCCCCATCTCCAAGATCGTGGAGTAAAACGTGGTCCCTGGCCCCGGGGAGAGGACCTCCCCGGCACCGGTCATCCACCGCAAGACGGCGCGGGTGCTGCCGGTCAATTCCGAAGGACGCGTCCTGCTGCTGCACGGCTGGGATCCGCACCATCCCGAGGATCCCTTCTGGTTCACCATCGGCGGCGCGACCGACGAGGGCGAGGCCCTGCGCGACGCCGGCGCCCGCGAGCTTTACGAGGAGACCCGCATCCGGGTGGACCCCGAGCGCCTGGGCGAGCCGATCGCGAAGAACGAGATCGAGTTCTCCTGGGGCGGCCACCGGATCGCCCAGGACCAGACGTTCTACGCGGTCGCCGTCGGGTCCGCGCCGGTGAGCCTGGAGGGCCTGGACGAATGGGAGCGGGCTACCACCGACAGGTTCGGCTGGTTCGGCGCCGGGGATCTGGGGGACGGCGAACGGGCCGCGCATCCCGACATCCCGGACTTGATCCGGCTGGCCGTGGCCAGCGTCGGTAACCGCCCGGAATAGCTACGACGGGGCCGCGGGTTCTCCCCTGCAGGCGGAACTCGCGGCGGGTGGCCCAGGCCTCCTGGCGTAGCGGACCAGGAACCAGCCGCGTAGCGTGGAAACGCACGAGGACATCAAAAGCCGAGGTGGCGCAAGTGCGTGACATCCTGAGCAAGATCACGAAGTGGTGGGAGGCGGGCGAGACCTTCGCTCTGGCCACCGTGGTGCGGACCTACCGCAGCGCGCCCCGTGATCCAGGCGCGGCGCTGGCGGTAACGTCCCGCGCCGGTCACGAGGTCATCGGCAGCGTATCCGGCGGGTGCGTGGAAGGCGCGGTCTACGAGCTGTCGCTCGAGGTGTGCCAAACCGGGAGCCCGGTCTACCAGACGTACGGAGTCAGCGACGACGACGCGTTCGCGGTCGGGCTGACCTGCGGCGGGATCATCGACCTGTTCGTCGAGCGGGTGAATAAGGACAGCTTTCCCGAGCTCAGCGACATCGCCGCGGCGGTGGAGCGCGGCGAGCCGGTGGCGGTCGCGACGGTGATCGCCGGACCAGGCCAGATCGGCGCCCGGCGGGTGGTACGGCAGGCCGGCGCGTCCGGCACGCTGGGATCAGGGCCGCGGCTCGACGCGGCCGTCGACGACGACGTCCGGGGCATGCTTGCCCAGGGCCTGACCGGTATCCGCAGGTACGGCGCACAAGGTGAGCGGCGCGGGGACGAGCTGAGCGTGTTCGTGAACTCATTCGCGCCGGCCCCGAGGATGCTGGTCTTCGGCGCCATCGACTTTGCCGCCGGGGTCGCGCGGGTCGGGAAGTTTCTCGGGTACCACGTGACCGTCTGCGACGCCAGGAAGGTGTTCGCGACCGCGTCGCGGTTTCCGGACGCCGACGAGGTGGTGGTCGACTGGCCGCATCGCTTCCTGGCCGGTACGGACGTGGACGCCAGGACGGTTATCTGCGTGCTGACCCATGACCCGAAGTTCGACGTGCCGTTGCTCGAGGTCGCCCTGCGCACGCCGGCGGGGTACATCGGCGCCATGGGCAGCAGGCGAACCCATGACGACCGGCTGACCCGGCTGCGGGAAATCGGCCTGACCGAGCAGGAGCTGGCCCGGCTGCGCTCGCCGATCGGGCTCGATCTCGGCGCCAGGACCCCCGAGGAGACGGCGGTGTCGATCGCCGCGGAGCTTATCCAGCTCCGCTGGGGCGGCAGCGGCCAGCCGCTGACCGCCACCGAAGGCCGCATCCACCACCAGCTCGCCGGTTAAAAGCCCGTGCGCACGACAGTGGCGGGGGTGCTGCTGGCCGCTGGAGAAGGTTCCCGGCTGGGCCGGCCCAAGGCCCTGGTCGAGCTGGGCGGGCAGACCCTGGCGGAGCGCGGTGTCGACCTGCTGCGCGCCGGCGGTGCGGACCCGGTGATTGTCGTCACCGGCGCCGCCCTGGTGCGGCTCGACCGGATACACACGATCCATAATGACCAGTGGCGCACCGGCATGGGATCCTCGCTGCGCGCCGCCCTGCGTGCGCTCACCGCGGCGCAGCCGCCAGCGGGACCGGCGGCGCAGCCGTCAGCAGGACCCGCGGCGGACCTGGACCGGGCAGACCTGGACCGGGCGGACCCGGACCGGACGCCGCTGCCCGCGAACGTGGGCGCCGTGGTGGTGGCGCTGGCCGACCAGCCGCTGGTGGGACCGGACGCGGTCGCGCGGCTGATCGCCGCCTATCGCGACGGCGCCAGCGTCGTGGTCGCCGCCTACGACGGCAGGCCCCGCAATCCGGTCCTGCTGGCCCGTCAGCACTGGCCCGAGGTGATCGCGACGGCGGACGGCGACCAGGGCGCCCGGGCGTTCCTGCGGGCCCGGGCCGATCTGGTCACGCTGGTCGAGTGCGGAGATACCGGCAGCCCGGATGACATCGATACGGCTGAGGACCTGGTGCGGGTCACGCGCCTGGCCGGCGGGCACGCTGGCCAGGAACAGGCACCCCAGGTCGTTCGCCCAGGAGCGGACTTAGTCCCGAAGGGACTGGATGCCCCAGGTGTGGGTGACCGCTTCCCCGGGCTGGAGCACCAGCAGGTCATCGGCGGTCACGAAGGCGTTCGGCGGACAGGTCATGGGTTCGATGGCGACCGCCTTGCGGCGGCGGTCCGGACCGAGCGGGTCGCCGGTGAACACCTGCAGCCACTGATAGCCCGGGCCAGCCCACAGACCCACCTGGGTCCCGGTGCCGCTGTCGGCGGTCAGCCTGGCCCAGGCCCGGCCGTCCGTGTCGCGGCTCAGCCCGGTCAGCGCGTGATCGAGCTGGGTGGTTCCGATCAGGCGTGGCCGGCGGAAATCATAAGGGGAGTCCTGGACGGACGCCGGGGGGCCGGAAGGGATGCCGCGATCATCCATCGGCAGCCAGGACCCGGCGGGCAGCGTCAGTTCGCAGTCATCGACCGAGGGTGACCTGACGGTCAGGTACGGGTGCGAGCCCGTGCCGTAGGGCGCCGGGCGGCCGCCGCGGTTGCGCGCCGTGACGGCGACGTGCAGCCCGGTGCCAGGGTCAAGACGGTACTCCGCCTCGATCTCCAGGCAGAACGGATACCCCTGCTGGCCGTGCGGAACGCTGCGCAGCCGCACCGCGCCGGCCTCGTGGCTGATAGCGGTCCACGGCATCCAGCGGGTCAGGCCGTGGATCGCGTTCCCGCGGCTGGGTTCGGTCAGGGCCAGGTGCTGTTCGGTGCCGCCGAAGACGTAGTTCCCGCCGTCGATCCGGTTTGGCCACGGGGTGAGCAGCTGGCCCGCGCCCGCGGGCGGCAGCTCGTCGGCTTCGTAGCCTGCGATCACCGGCTGGCCGCGGAAGGTCAGCTCACGCAGCCCCGCCCCCAGCTCGGTCACCGTAGCGCGGTAGGGGCCGGCGTCAATGTCGTACTGCAGCCCGGTCAGCGGAATGATCACGCGCTAAGGATACGGAAAGCCGCAAGGCCGCGCGGCAGCCGGCCACCAGTCCCCAGGCGAGATCGGCCCCCTGAACCGACGCGAGCAGCCGGGCCGCCGGGGGCTCGAGCGGTTCCTGGCCCGCCATCGCGAGCAGCACCGCGGAGACCTCGGCCGCGGCCTGGCCGTTGGCGGCGCAGTGCAGCAGCGAGGCGGCCAGCGTCGTGGTCCGCCGCGCGGCATCGTAGGTCGCCGCCGCGCTGAGCCAATTCGCCAGCCAGACCGCCCGGGTGCCGCCGGAGATGGCCCCGCCGAGCAGCCTGAGCGCGAGCAGGACGCCGCTGACCATGCTGTCGCCGCTCGGCATCAGGCCCTGACCGAGGCCCACCAGGTGCTCGGCGGCCTCGACGGCGCCCGCCAGGTCGCCGCTGGCGCAGCAGGCCGCCAGCTGGGCCGCAC
>JALYVS010000293.1 GCA_030853115.1 Actinomycetota bacterium | reverse complement strand
GGCCGCGGCGCTGTGCCGCGCGGCGGGCGTACCGCTGTGGGTGGACGCCGCGCAGGCCCTCGGCCACGTCGATACCGACTGCGGCGCCGACGCGATCTACGCGACCAGCCGGAAGTGGCTCACCGGCCCTCGCGGCGTGGGCCTGGCCGCGGTCGCCGAGCCATGGTGGGACCAGCTGCAGGCCAGCGCCTCGGACTTGATGGCGAGCGCGCAGCCCGCGGATAGCAGCCCGCTGTGGCTGGTGGAGGCGGGCGAGGCGAACGTGGCCTCCTGGATCGGCCTGTGCACGGCCGTCCGGGAGTTTGTGCAGGCCGGCCCGGCCCAGGTCTGGACCCGGCTGGAGCTCCTCGGCCGCCAGACCCGCGAAATCTTGGCCGGGCTGTCCGGCTGGGCGGTGCTGGACCCGGTCGCCGCGGGCTCCGCGATCACCGCGCTGCGCGCGACCAGCGGCCAGGACATCCCGGTCACCCGGGCCCGGCTGCTCGATGAGTACGGCATCGTCACCACCGCCAGCGCGGTGACCCGCGCGCCCCGCGAGATGACCGAGCCGCTGCTCCGGATCAGCCCGCACGTCGACGGCACCGCCGCCGATCTGGCCCAGCTCCGCCAGGCCCTGCTCGCCCTCGCCTAACGCTGCATGGCACGGCTGAAGGCCGTCAGCCGTTCGCGTAACGGCAGGACTGCTTCAGGTCACGGCCTGCTATCGCTGCGCGAGGGAGCGCTCTCATGTCGTGAGCGGATCTCCACCGCCAGCAAGATTACCAACATGACGACCGCGACCCCGATGAACAATCCGAGATTACCGGTTAGGAAGGCTACATCCACGGCGATGGCGGCCAGGATCACGCGTGCGCACCGGTTGACGAATTTGTTCTGTGACGAGTCGACGACCTTGTCCTGCGGCGGCCGGGTGGGCCGGCGTGGCGGCCGTTCCTGGATCAGCCCGGGCGCGAGATCGGCGGTGAGCGCGGTCAGTTCCGCGTAAGTCTGCGAGGCGAACGCCCGGGCCGCCCGTGCGTCGAGCTCCTCCTTAGTGAGCATGCCCAGCACGAACGCGGCCTTGAGCGTGTCGACCACCTGATCCCGGTCAGCGTGGGACACCCGCAAGCGGCCGCGGGCCGCCGCTGCCATCTCATCTCCGGGCCCTGTGAACACCGCGTCTCCCCGTCCGCCACGAGCATCATGCAGGCCCAGCGTAACCCGGCGGTACCGTTGGCGCCGGGGCTGGGTCGCAAGCTTGCCTTTGATGGCGTGCTGCGTCGGCTCTGTTCCCAGTGCTTCCGGCGTGGCTGGGTTACCGGGTCTGGACGAGGTGCTCGATGCCGTCGAGGATGCGGTCCAGGCCGAAGGCGAATTCGTCGTCGGGTTCGTCGGCGGCGTCGAAGACCCCGGCGGCGATGAAGGCGGCCAGCGCGGGGAACCGCTGCGGATCGGTCAGTTTGGAGAGCATCCGGGGGTAGGCGGCCATCCATTCGGACGGGCTCAGGCCGGAGGCTGACACCGCGGCCGCGATGTCAGCCTCGGTGGTGGCCAGGTTCCTGACGTAGCCGGACAGCAGCATGATCACCGAGGCCTTGCGCGCCTCGGTCAGCGTGGTGTCCCGCATGCAGGCCAGCGCGTGCTCGAACCAGGCGACCTCGCGCGGCATAATCGGCAGGCTGCTCACCGGGATGCGGACCGCCCACGGGTGCCGCCGCGCGCTGGCGCGCAACCCCCAGGCCCACCGGGAGAGCCCGCTCCGCCAGCCCTCGCCAGGCTCGGGCGGGTCGGGGGCCTCGCCCCAGGCGGCATCGACCATCAAGGTGAGCAGCTCGTCCTTGGCGGACACGTGCCGGTACAGCGACATCGCAGCGGCGCCGAGTTCGGCGGCTACCCGTCCCATCGACACCGCGTCCAGCCCTTCCGCGTCCGCGATCCGCACCGCGGCGGCCACGATCCGCGGCAGGCTGAGGGCCGGCTTCGGCCCCTTCGGCGATCGCTTACGGACCCCCCAGGCCGCCGCGACGCTCTCGGGAAGACCGGCGGCGCCGCCGGTCCCGGAGGCGCTTGCGCCCGCGCGCCCTCCGGAACCGTCCACCGCGCCGGTGCTGGCCATCGGCTGCCTCCTTCATCGACGGTTGACAGCATCTTATTACTACGTATATCTTACGCAATTAAGCGTACGGCATACGCAGAAAAATCCGGAGGCGAAGAAGATGTACGGAAGCAAGCTGATGACCGAGAACGGGACCTGGCCATGAGCGATGAACTGGCGATCGAGGCGAGCGGGCTGGTCATGTCCTACCGCGACATCCGCGTGCTGACCGGCGTCGACCTGCAGGTTCCGCCGGGCACCGTGTTCGCGCTGCTCGGGCCGAACGGGGCCGGTAAGACCACCATCGTGCGCATCCTGGCCACGCTGAGCCGGGCGGACCGGGGGCGGGCCTGGGTGGCGGGTTTCGATGTCGTCGATGACCGCCACCAGGTGCGCCGCCGGATCAGCCTGACCGGCCAGTTCGCCGCGCTGGACGCGGCGCAGACCGGGGAGGAGAACCTGCGGATGGTAGGCCGGCTGTCGCGGCTGTCCCGTCCGGCGTCCCGGCGCCGGGCGACGGAGCTGATCGAGCAGTTCGAGCTGACCGGCGCCGCCCGGCGGCGGGTCGGCACCTACTCCGGCGGGATGCGCCGCCGGCTTGACCTGGCCGCGAGCCTGGTCGGCCGCCCGTCGGTGATCTTCCTGGACGAACCATCTACCGGGCTGGACCCGCAGAGCCGCCAGAGGTTGTGGCAGATCATCGAGGGCCTGGCTGCCTCGGGGGTCACCGTCTTCCTCACCACGCAGTACCTGGAGGAGGCCGACCGGCTGGCGGACCGGATCGCGGTCCTGGACGCGGGCCGGGTGGTCGCAGTCGGCACGGCCACCGAACTCAAGCAGCGGATCGCCGTTCGCCGGCTCGACCTCACGTGCCCGGACGCCACGGCCTTCGCGCAGCTCAGCGACTATTTCGGCGAGCGGGTCGTGCACCGGGACCCGGCCGCCCTGACGGTCGGCGTCGGCTGTGACGGCGGCGCCGCGCAGGTCCGCGCGCTGCTGGATGCCGCCGATCCTGACCGGTGCCTGGTCGCGGACTTCGCGGTGCGCGGCGCCACCCTCGACGACGTTTTCCTGGCCCTCACCGGCTCCGGTAAGGAGACCGCTCATGTCTGACGCACTGATCATGGCCGGGCGCAGCCTGCGCCTTTCGGCCCGCAGTCCCGAGGCGCTGATGACCGCACTGTTCCTGCCCGTCATGCTGATGGTGGTATTCGTCTACCTGTTCGGCGGTGCGGTCGACATCGGCGTCCGCTACGTCAGCTACGTGGTCCCCGGCGTCCTGCTGCTGTGCGCCGTGACCGGGGCGGCGACCACCGCGGTCACCGTCTGCCAGGACATGACCGGCGGCATCATCGACCGCTTCCGGTCCCTGGACGTGGCAGGCACGGTCTTGCTGGCCGGGCACGTCGCCGCGAGCATGCTCCGCAATGTCGTGTCGACCACGCTAGTAACGGCGGTCGCGTTCGCCATCGGGTTCCGGCCGGATACCTCGGTGCCCAGGTTCGCCGCCGCGATGGGCGTGCTACTGCTGTTCGTGGCCGCGGCGTCCTGGCTGGCGGCCGCGTTCGGCCTGCTGGTCTCCGCCCCCGAGGCGGCCAACTCGGCGATGTTCTTCCTGATGTTCTTCAGCTACGCCAGCAGCGCCTTCGTGCCGGTCAGGACTATGCCGTCCTGGCTGCGCGGGTTCGCGCGCCACCAGCCGGCCACCCCCGTCACCGAGACCATCCGCGGCCTGCTGCTCAAGCAGCCGGGCGGCCTTCCGCTCGGCCCGGCGCTGGCTTGGTGCTTCGGCATCATGGCCGTCTCGGTCGTGGCCTGCGCGCTGTTGTTCCGCCGTCGCGTCAGGTAGGTCTGGGCAGCCCAGCATGGGTTACGGCGTCCCCTGGCGGACGCCGCGGCGAGCGCCTTGAGGTCGAGCTGTCCGGCCGCCGGGACCACCCCACCACCAGAGTGCCGTCGACCTCGGCGACCAGTGTCTTGAACACGCGCTCCGGCGGGACGCCCAGCGCCTGGCTGGCTTCCAGGGCGTAGGACTCGTGCCTGCGATCGTGGGCGTATTCGTGCCGGGTGAAGACGATGCCTGCGCGTTCGAGCGCGACCGTCGCCGGAGTGCCGCGTCCTGCCACGATCGGTCACCCTACGGCAAGACGCGGGCCTAGCGAAAACCATTAGGTGTCCCACTCGGGGCGTCCGCATAGTGGGGATATGCACGTCAGGTTCCCCAGGCGGCCCGACCACCAGCGCGGCTACGCGCTGGTGGAGCGGGACGACGGGGTCCGCTACCGGCTGTACGGCGGGACTGCGGGGCCCCGGCTGCCACGCGACATCAGGCACCTGATCGTCGAGCGGGAGCTCGGCCTCGACGACGGTATCTGGGCGGGCATCGCGGCGGGCGTCGTCTTTCCCGGCATGCAGTACGTCAGCGGTCGCCGCCCGCCCCATGCGGCGCAGCGGTCAACGGAACTCATCTGGAACCTCGCTGGACCAGGGCTGCGCGCCGAGCTGCTCGCGAACCTGGTGGAAGTCGTCACCGCCCTGGATAACCCCGCGGCCGACCAGATCGACGGGCTGGCACGCAGTCAGCTGGCCGCGCTGCCCGGCCCGGAGGTGGACCCGGCGGCCATCGCCGCGGCGGCCACCGCGCTGCAGGTGGAGGCGTCCCGCTGGGCCCGGCTGCGAGTCGGCGAAGAGCTCAGTTACGCCTGGCCAGGAGAGCCCAGGGGTTCGCGGGAGCGGCGGGAACCAGGAGAGCCGCAGGAACTGCGGGAGCTGGGAGAACTGCGGAAGCTGGGAGAGCTGCGGGGAGCACGCAGCGCCGGGGCGCAGGTGCCATGGATCGTTCGGCCGCATCAGGGGGGGAACCGGCGCCGGGCCCGCGGCTAGGCTGGCCGTCCAGCCGATGGTATGGGGTTGCGGCGCGGCGGCCGAACCGTGAGCATGGGGCGATGGAGCCACGCCCCGACGATGTTCTTACCCGCGGCGAGGTCACCTTGCGCCGGTACCGCGCGGACGACCTGGACGCGGTGCTCGAGTCCGTGACGAGATCCGCTGATCACCTGCGGCCGTGGATGCCCTGGTCGGTGAACTACGACCGGGCGGCCGCCGCCGAGTTCCTGGTCAAGGCGGCCCGGGAGTGGGACGACGGCACCGCGTACAACTACGCGATCACCACCGGCGGCGCGCTGGCCGGCGCCTGCAGCCTGATGGCCAGGATCGGGCCGGGCGGGCTGGAAATCGGCTACTGGGTGGACCACGCGTACACCCGCCGCGGCCTGGCCACGGCGGCGTCAGCGGCGCTGGCGGAGCAGGCGTTCCGGCTGCCGGGCATCGACCGGGTCGAGATTATCCACGACGAGCTGAACCTCGCTAGCGGCGGCGTGCCGCGCAAGCTCGGCTTCACCGAGGCCGGGCGGTGCCCCATCGACCCGCCGTCGGCCGCGGGCACTGGCATCGGCGTGCGGTGGCGCCTGGTCAGGTAGCGTAAGCCGGCATGGGATACGGGCAGGCGAACCAGGTCGACCGCGAGATGATGGCGCTGGCCCTCGGTCAGGCGCGGGTCAGCCTGGAGGCAGGCGGAGTACCGGTCGGGGCGGTGCTGGCGGCCGGCGGCCAGCTGCTCGCGGCCGGGCACAACGAGCGCGTGCAGCGCGGCGATCCGGTGGCGCACGGCGAGATCGCCTGCCTGCGCAACGCCGGGCGGCGGCCTTCCTATGCCGGCACCACGCTGTACACCACGCTGTCCCCCTGCCAGATGTGCACCGGGGCGATCTTGCTGTTCCAGATCCCCCGGGTGGTGGTCGGTGAAGCGCAGACCTTCGGCGGCGACCTGGGCTTCCTGACCGGCCGCGGCGTGGAGATCGTGCTGCTCGACGACGAAGGCTGCATCGCCGCGATGCGGGAGTTCCAGCAGCGCTACCCGAAGGTGTGGAGCGAAGACATCGGCGGCCGCTGACGTTAACCAGCCCGATCCGCCGCCCGTTCGCCAGTTTCGGTCCCCAAAGCTTCCGCGGCGGTCGCCTCTCGCGAGCAGCCTGCTTTGTCAGCAGGTTCGGGTGCTATAACACCCGAAACTGCTGACAAATCAGCCGACCTGGCCCGCACGCCCGGCCGGTCGGCTGGAGTGCCCGTCCTGGGAGCTCGGCGAGACCGTCACCCCGTCGCCGCATCACCCGATCGGGGCCAGGGGGTGGGGGAGTCCGCTCCGGTCGGGTCACCGCCGGCGGTGGTCAACGCGGTCATCGACGCCTTGCGCCCGTGCGGGGTCCGGCACGCGGACATGCCGCTCACCTCGGCTCAGGTGTGGCGGGCGATCCAGGGCCGTCCCGTTCCGCACCGACCTGGCGATCAGCTGACTCCGGACTCCGGGGCGGAGGCGATGCGTTCGCGACTGGCGGGCAAAGCTAAACTCACACCTTGTGAGCAGCGCCTTGATAGATGATCTCGAAGACCGGTTCCCGGTCGTCAGCGCGCTTTCCGCCGCGCTTGAGACGGTCGGTTACCTGGCCGGCGACCAGCTGGCCGCCGCGTTGTTCCTGGCCGTCCGGATGGGCCAGCCGATCCTGCTCGAGGGTGAGCCGGGTGTCGGCAAGACCGAGGCGGCCAAGGCGCTGGCGACCGCGCTCGACACGCCGCTGGTGCGGCTGCAGTGCTACGAGGGCATCGCGGCCTCCGAGGCCCTGTACGAATGGAACTACCCGCGCCAGCTGCTGGCGATCAGGCTGGCCGAGGCGGCCGGGGAGCACATCCGCGACAAGGACCTGTTCACCCAGGAGTACCTGCTGTCCCGGCCGCTGCTCACCGCCCTGCTGCATCCCGGACCCCGGCCCGCCGTGCTGCTCATCGACGAGGTCGACCGCGCGGACGACGAGTTCGAAGCATTCTTGTTCGAGTTGCTGGCCGAGGCGGCGGTAACCATCCCCGAGCTAGGGACCCAGAAGGCGATCTTGCCGCCGGTCACCGTGCTGACCTCCAACCGGACCAGGGACCTGCACGACGCGCTCAAGCGCCGGTGCCTCTACCACTGGATCTCCTACCCGGACACCCCTCGGGTCGCGGAGATCATCCGGCGCCGGGTGCCCTCCTCCGGTGACCGGCTGGCCGGCCAGGTCGCGGCCGCGGTGCACCGGCTGCGCGGCCTGGATCTCACCAAACCGCCCGGCATTTCCGAGGCGATCAGCTGGGCCTCCGCGGTGAGCGTCTTCGGCGCCGGGGAGCTTTCCGCCCCGCTCGCGGACCAGACCATGAGCACGGTCCTGAAGTATCCCGAAGACGAGGAGCTGGTGCGCCAGGCGGGGATGGCGGCGGTGGTCAGCCCGTGACCGAGCTGGCTCGGTTTCGTTGACCGGTTACGGCGACCCTTCACCCGCTGTCCCGGCTGTGCCGCCCGGCCCCGCGCTGGCCCAGTCGCTCCTGGTCCGGGCCGACATCGCGGCTTTGGCGGCCGGGTTCGGGACGGCCCTGCACGCGGCCGGGCTGCCGGTCGGACCCGATCGCTGCGAGCGGCTGGCCCGGGCCGTCACGGTGATGCAGGTCAGCTCTATTGCTCAGCTGCGGGCCTGCGCGCTGGCCACCCTGGTGTCGGACCCCGGCCAGATGGGAGTCTTCGACCGGGTGTTCGCGGCGCTGTTCGGTGTTCCGTCGCCGCTGGCCGGGCTGCCGCAGGCCGAGCCCGCCTACCAGCCCGCCGATCCCGACGGCGGCCCGTCGCCGGCCGCCCGCTCCCAGGGCGATCCCGGCCGCTGGCCCTCCGGGGTGCACGTC
>JALYVS010000292.1 GCA_030853115.1 Actinomycetota bacterium | reverse complement strand
GACCAGCCCCGTCGGCCGCCGCCACGCCCGGACCGCCAGCCAGCCGACCGCCAGCCCGGTCAGGAACGGCCACGCCGTCGAGGCGATGCCGGCCACGCTGTCACCCTGGGTGTGACTGGCCCGGCCGATGATCACGAACACCAGGACGCAGGCGCAGTCCAGCACCAGAGCCAGCCGTGCCCCCCTCATCGCTGGGGCTCGATGACGACCTTGAGCCCGGTGCGACGGGCGGCGTTGGCGAACGCCTCCTGCACCTCGCCCAGCCCCACCCGGCTCGTCACCACCGAACCGAGATCTACCACGCCCCGCGCGGCCAGGCTTATCGCCCGCGGGTATACCTCGTTCATCCGGCGCACCATCGCGATCGTCAGCCCCTTACGCCGCGCCGCCGAGGCCGAGAACCTGATGGCGTCGTCGCCGGGTATCCCGGCCAGCACGACCCGCCCGCCGGGCCGCACCGAGGCTAGCGCCAGCGCGACGGCGTCGTCGCCGCCCGCCGCCTCGAACGCCACGTCGACCCCCGGCTGGTCCGAGCCGAACGATGCGGGCTCGACGACCTCGTCCGCGCCCAGCCGGGCCGCCGCCTCGCGCCGGTGCGCCAGTGGCTCCACGGCCAGCACGTGACGGGCGCCGGCCGCCTTGAGCAGCTGGATGAGCAGCAGCCCGATCGGCCCGCAGCCGATCACCGACGCGGTGCCGCCGAACGGCAGGTGTCCCAGATCCACCGAATGCACCGCCACCCCGAGGGGCTCGAGCATGGCCCCGCCGGAGTCCGGTACCTGGTCGGGCAGCGGATACAGCTGCGCGGCCGGCCAGGCCATGAACTCGCGCATCATGCCGTCGGTCTCGCCGTGCCCGGCGAACCTGAGCCGGTAGCACAGGTTCCGGTAGCCGGCGCGGCAGGCGCGGCATGTCTCGCACGGGATCGCCGGGTCGATCGCGACCCGTTCACCGCTCCTCGGGCCGCTGGCGATCACCCCCGCCCCCTCGTGGCCGAGCACGAGCGGATGGGTGAGCTTGGCGTCGCCGATCGCCCCTTCGTCCCACCAGTGCAGGTCAGAACCGCAGATGCCGACCGCGGTAACCCGCACCAGGTAGGTCCCCGGTTCAACGGCCGGCACCGGTTCGCTCGCCACCCGGATATCGCCAACCGCGTGAAGTCTCGCTGCGCGCACCCGGTTTCCTCCCATCCCTCTCACCCATTCTTAGCCGAACGGACCCGGGTGCGCCCGGGCGGTCAGCTAACTCGCCCGCACAAACAGGCACGGCCGTGCCTGGATCGCCCGGCCGTGCCGAGTGCGAGGGCGGGACCAGTGTCCCCCGGGGTGGCCGGGGGACACTGGCGCAGGGCCCGCCCTCTGGAGCGCCTCAGGCGGCCGGGCCTGAGGCTAGGGTCAGGGTGGAGGTGTGCGACTGGCCGGAGGTGTCGGTCCAGCTGATCGAGATCGAGTCGCCCGGGTGGTACTTGACCAGCGTGTGGGTGACGTCGTGCGAGCTGGTGACCGGCTGGCCGGCCACCGCGGTGATCACGTCGCCCTGGGTCAGGCCGGCCTTGGCCGCCGCAGACCCGGACAGGGCTCCGGCGATGGTCACCCCGGTCGTGCCGTTCTGGCTGCTTTGCCCGCCGAAGCCGCTCTGCCCGCCGAAGCCGCCGCCTGAGCTTCCGGTCGAGGGCGCGATCTCCACGCCGAGGAAGGCAGTGGCGCCGATGTGGACGTCAGCCGAGGTCGTGCCCGCCTCGATCTGCTTGGCGATGGACACCGCCTCGCCGATCGGGATCGCGTAGGCCGAGGTGGTCTGGCTGCCCTGGGACTGGAACGAGTAGCCCGAGGACGCCGCGGTGTCCATGCCGATCACCTGGCCGTAGGCGTTGACCAGGGAGCCGCCTGAGTCGCCGGGCTGGATGTCCGCGTTCGTCTGGAGCAGCCCGGTCAGCTGCTCGCTGACGCCGGAAAGCTCGTCCGACGCGGTGATCGACTGGTTCAGGGCGGTGATCGTGCCGCTGGCGGCCGACGGGGTGCCGCCCTTGCCCTCGGCGTTGCCGAGGGCGACCACGGTGTCTCCGGTGCGCACGGTCGAGGAGTCACCGAGGCTGGCGACGGTAAGGCCGGACGCGTTCTGCAGCTGAATCACCGCGACGTCGTGGCTGGCGTCGTAACCCACCACCTTCGCCGTGTAGGTCTTGCCGTTGCCGATGTCGGTGACCTTGATGGCGGTGGCACCCGCGATGACGTGGTTGTTGGTCAGCACCTCGCCGTTTGACGTCAGCACGATGCCGGTGCCGGCCGAAGTCGCCTGCACGTCACCGTCGGTGGACACGACGTCGACCAGGCCGGGATCCACCCGGGCGGCGATCTGGCTGGTGGAAAGCACGGTCTTGGAGGTCGCCGTGGCGTTGCTCGCCGTGGTCGTGTTCAAGGTGCCGAGCAGGCCGCCCCCGGCGGCTCCCGCCACCAGCGCCACCGCACCGGTGAGGATCAGCCCGCGCCGGTGACTCCGGCGCGGCGGCGGCGGCGGTGCGCTGGAGAATCCAGGGCCGCCGCCGTGACCAGCGCCGCCCCCGTAACCAGCACCAGCGCCGTAACCAGGTCCAGCGCCGTAACCAGGTCCAGCGCCGTAACCAGGTCCAGCGCCGTAAGCCCAGCCCTGTCCGCTCTGCGGTCCGCTAGCGTGCTCTGATCCGCTGGCGTGCTCTGAATTGTTCGGGTCATAGGTCTGGCTCATGGCTTTCGCCCCTAACTCAGTGCCGCCTGGTCGGGCGGCTCTATCCTTCGTTACGTTTAGATAATCGGTCTTGAACCTTGAGGCGACCCAAGGGAAACCCTCCGCTCAGCCGTAAGTTTCCTGAACGTTTCCTCAGCGCGTTCAGGTTGGGCGCGCCCTCGTCCGCATCGCGGTGGCCGGTGGTATACCGGCATCCCGGTAAGCCGGCCACAATGACCCTGAAGAAGGGAGCCGCCGATGAGCGCGCCAGCAGACACGCGGACCTGGTCGCAGGCTTCGCTGCGGGGGTTCCTGCACGGGCTGCCCGGGGTGGACCAGGTGGGGGCGCAGGCGCGGGCGGCCATGCTGGCCAGCAGGTCCGTCAAGACCACGGCCAAGCAGTGGGCGCTGGATGCGGCGATCTCGATGATCGATCTGACCACCTTGGAGGGCCAGGACACGACGGGCAAGGTCCGCGCCTTGTGCGCCAAGGCCAAGCGCCCGGATCCCGCCGACCCCACCGCCCCGATGGTCGCCGCCGTCTGCGTGTACCCGGACCTGGCTCACGTCGCGGCGGCCGAGCTCACGGGCAGCGGGGTGCACGTAGCCAGTGTGGCGACCGCGTTCCCCAGCGGCCGGGCGAGCTTGGAGGTCAAGCTCGCCGACGTGAGGTACGCGGTCGCGGCGGGCGCCGACGAGGTGGACATGGTGATCGACCGCGGCGCCTTCCTGAGCGGCCAGTACCTGGCCGTCTTCGAAGAGATCACCGCCATCCGCGAAGCCTGCGAAGCTGCCGCCCGGCCCGGCTCCGCCCGGGGTGCCCACCTCAAGGTGATCCTGGAGACCGGCGAGCTGGTCACCCTGGATAATGTGCGGCGCGCGTCGTGGCTGGCCATGCTGGCCGGGGCCGACTTCATCAAGACCTCGACGGGCAAGATCTCGCCGGCCGCGACGCTTCCGGTCACCTTGGTCATGCTGGAGGCTGTCCGCGACTTCCGTGACCGGCACGGACGGCAGGTCGGCGTCAAAGCCGCGGGTGGCATCCGGACCGCCAAGGACGCCATCAAGTACCTCGTGCTGGTCAACGAGACCGCGGGGGAGGACTGGCTGGATCCCCGCTGGTTCCGCCTGGGCGCCTCCAGCCTGCTGAACGACCTGCTCATGCAGCGGACCAAGATGGCGACCGGCCGCTACGGCGGTCCCGACTACTTCACCCTGGACTGACATGGGAAAGTTCGAGTACGCACCGGCACCGGAGTCGCGGGCTGTCGTCTCGCTGCGCGAGTCCTACGGGCTTTTCATCGACGGCGAGTTCACTCCCGGCGTCGACGGCCGCGCCTTCAAGACCATCTCACCGGCCACCGAGGAAGTGCTGGCCGAGGTGACCGAGGCCGGACCCGCCGACGTGGACCGGGCGGTGGCCGCCGCCCGGAAGGCGTACGAGCAGACCTGGGCGGTCATGCCAGGGACGGCACGAGCTAAGTATCTGTTCCGGATCGCCAGGATCGTTCAGGAGAAAGCCCGTGAACTGGCGGTGCTCGAGTCGCTCGATAACGGCAAGCCCATCCGCGAGTCGCGCGATGTCGACATCCCGCTCGTCGCCGCGCACTTCTTCTACTACGCGGGCTGGGCCGACAAGCTGGAGTACGCCGGATATGGCCCGGCGCCGCGCCCGGTCGGGGTGGCCGGCCAGGTCATCCCGTGGAACTTCCCGCTGCTCATGCTGGCCTGGAAGATCGCCCCTGCGCTGGCCTGCGGCAACACGGTGGTGCTCAAGCCGGCCGAGACCACGCCACTGACGGCGCTGGCGTTCGCGGAGATCTGCCAGCAGGCCGATCTGCCGCCCGGCGTGGTCAATATCGTCACCGGCGCGGGGGAGACCGGCCGCGCCCTGGTCACTCATCCCGGCATCGACAAGGTGGCGTTCACCGGCTCCACCGAGGTCGGCAAGGAAATCGCCCGCGCGTGCGCCCCGGCCCGCAAGAAGCTGACCCTGGAGCTGGGCGGAAAGGCCGCCAACATCGTCTTCGAGGACGCCCCCATCGACCAGGCGGTCGAGGGGATCGTGAACGGCATCTTCTTCAACCAGGGCCACGTGTGCTGCGCCGGGTCCCGGCTCCTGGTGCAGGAGTCGGTGCAGGAGGAGGTGCTGGCCGCGCTGCGGCGGCGGCTAGCCACCCTGCGGCTGGGAGACCCGCTGGACAAGAACACCGACGTCGGCGCCATCAACTCCGCGGCCCAGCTGGCCAAGATCCGCGAGCTGTCCGAGGTCGGCGAGGCGGAGGGCGCGCAGCGGTGGTCGCCGCCCTGCGATCTGCCGGTGAAGGGCTTCTGGTTCCCGCCGACGCTGTTCACCGGGGTCTCGCAGGCTCATCGCATCGCCCGGGAGGAGATCTTCGGGCCGGTGCTGTCCGTGCTGACGTTCCGCACCCCGGCCGAGGCGCTGGAAAAGGCCAACAACACGCCGTACGGCTTGTCGGCCGGGGTCTGGACGGAGAAGGGATCGCTGATCTTGTGGATGGCCTCCCGGCTGCGGGCCGGGGTGGTGTGGGCCAACACGTTCAACAAGTTCGATCCGACGTCGCCGTTCGGCGGTTATAAGGAATCTGGCTACGGCCGGGAAGGCGGCAGGCACGGGCTCGAGGCGTACCTCGATGTCTGACTCTGCTGACCGCGCTCACGGGGCCGCCCGCATCGCCGTGCGGAAAACGTACAAGCTCTACATCGGCGGGGCCTTCCCCCGTTCGGAAAGCGGGAGGTCCTACCCGGTGACCGACCACGAAGGCAGGTTCCTGGCCAACGCGGCGATGGGCTCGCGCAAGGACGCGCGGGACGCGGTGACCGCCGCCCGCAAGGCCTTCGGCGGCTGGTCGGCCGCGACCGCCTACCAGCGGGGCCAGGTGCTTTACCGGATCGCCGAGCTGACCGAAGGCAGGCGGGCGCAGTTCATCGGCGAGGTGCGCAGCGCCGAGGGGGCCGGGCCACGGCAGGCAGAGGCCCTGGTCGACGCGGCCATCGACCGCTGGGTCTGGTACGCGGGCTGGGCGGACAAAATCGCTCAGGTGCGCGGCGCGGCCAACCCGGTGGCCGGCCCCTACTTCAACTTCTCGCTCCCCGAGCCGACTGGCGTGGTGGCGGTGATCGCGCCCGAGCGGTCGAGCCTGCTCGGCTTCGTGTCCGTGGTCGCCCCCGCGGTGGTCAGCGGCAACACAGTGGTGGTGCTGGCCAGCGAGCGGTGCCCGCTGCCCGCGGTGTCGCTGTCCGAGGTGCTCGCGACCTCCGATGTCCCGGCCGGCGTGGTCAACGTGCTGACCGGGCGCACCGCGGAGATCGCGCCCTGGCTCGCCTCGCACATGGACGTTAACGCCATCGACCTCGGCGGAGCCCCGGATCCGCTCGCGGACGACCTCGCCGTCGCCGCGGCCGAGAACCTCAAGCGGGTCGTCCGGGCCGGCGACCAGGACTGGACGCTGACGCCCAGCCTGGACCGCATGCTCACCTACCTGGAGACCAAGACCGTCTGGCACCCGGCAGGTACCTGACCCCGCGGCACTGAGGAGGAAAATGCCTGGCACCCTTCAGCCGGTGATCGTGACCCCGAGCCTGCCCTTGCTGCTCGCTTTCTACAAGGCGCTGCTGGGGGCCGTGGAAGTCTCGCGCGTCCCGGATGAAGGGCCGCCCTTTTACGTTGGCCTCCGGGTGGGAAACGCCGACCTCGGCGTGGTGGCCGACGCCGACGCCAGGATCGACGCCCCGCAGCGGATCCTGCTCAACGTGAACGTCGCCGACCTGGACGTCGGAGACGTCGACGGCCTGCTCGAGCACGTGGCGGCCCTGGGCGGCCGGGTGCTCGGCGAACCCAGCGACATGCCCTGGGGCCAGCGCGTCGCGCACATCCAGGACCCGGACGGCAACACGATCAACCTCACTCAGCCCATCATCTAGCCCGCCCTGCTCATGAGGGCACATCGAATGTACCTTCCCCCCAAATTCGTCCGGACCTCTGTGCCTGGGCTAACACACTGCCCGAGGACGGCCAGGACGCCGCCGCGCCGCGAGACCGTCGTTGTGTCGCGGCCACTAGGCGCGGGCCGAGGCGCTGAGTACGATGCGGCTCATGACCGGGAAACGAGCTGGCATGCTGCTGGAGCTGATGTACCCCATCGAGTACTTCACCCTTACCCGCGCCTGGGAGGACCTGACCGATGATGAGTTCTTCTGGGAGCCGTTCACGATGACCTGGAGCATTCGCCGGCAAGACCAGTGCAGGACCCTGAACCCGTTCGGAGCCGGCGGATGGGTGGCCGACTTCCAGATCCCTGAGCCAGCCCCGGTCCCGATGACCACCATCGCCTGGCTGTACTGGCACATAGGGTCGATGCCAGGCCGTCTGTGCGACATCGACTTCCTGGGCGGGACGCGCACCATGGCCAGCGGCTGGACGTCCCCGTACCTAACCCATCACCCGATCTTCACCAGTGCCGCCGAGGCCGTCACCGCGTTGCGTGACGGCTGGCAGAGACTCCGCGACGCGATCGAGCGGGCCGATGACGACCAGCTCGAAATGACGACCGCCGGGTACACGTATGCGGCGGAGCCGCCAAGAGGCGGCGTGTGCGTGCCCGGCCCGCCGGGCCCCGCGCACCCGGCCACGCACTTCATCGCGGGCACGCTCAACGAGGTAGGTCATCACGGTACTCAGATCGGCGCTCTGCGCGATCATTACGCGTGGCGACACATCGACCGCGGCCGACACGCCGACTTGAGAAGATCACGGGCATAATTGGCAGGCGTGCCGTTCCGCCTCAGTATGACCTGTCCAGCGAGGCAGGCGTCGCCGGTCCCAGCACCAGCTTCCAAACGGCGTAAACGCCGGGTCACGCGGTCGGCCCCAGCCGAAATCCCTCAAGGACATGGTGATGGCCATAGCCGTACTCGTCTAGGTGTCAACACCATAGACTTAGGCGATTTCGGGTTATGCGACGCTGTGACCTGGCGTTTTGCGTCGTCTTTGAAGCAGGTGGGACCCCTGGTAGGCATTTGGGTGTCGATCCGTGCCTTCCGAGGAGTCCCAGGGTGCAATCTAGCCTTCTGGCCGCTGATGCCGCAATTCGTTCCGTGGAGTTCCCTGC
>JALYVS010000291.1 GCA_030853115.1 Actinomycetota bacterium | reverse complement strand
GGCGGCGACAGCGCCGCGGCCGATGCCCGGCTGCGCCAGGAACGCGACGACGCCGGGATCACCGCCATCTTGCACGAGTCCGCACCGGTCAGGTACTGGGATCACGACCTGGGGCCGGACCAGGTCCGGCTGTTCGCCGTCGACCCGGACCACGGGCAGAAGACCGACATCGGCTGGGCCGGAGGCGACAAGGAGCCCGCCGGGGCGGACGGCGCCGGAGCAAGGGGCGACGACGGTGATCGTGACGCCGCCGAGTTCGCCGGGCTGCGGGACCTGACGCCCGAACCGGGGCGGGCCCTGGACGAGGTGAGCTTCGGGCTGACGCCCGACGGCACGTCCGTCCTGACCGGCTGGTGGCAGTGGCATCCCGCCGGGGAGTCGCACTGCGAGCTGGCGATGATCGATGTGGCCACCGGCAAGCGCCGGGTGCTGCTGTCCGGGCCCGAGTTCGACTTCGGCAGCCCGCGCGTCTCCCCGGACGGGCGATTCCTCCTGTGCCAGCGCGAAACGCACATCACCGCCGAACGACCGCCGGATCTCACCCTCGTCATGCTGGACATCGGGCACCCGGACACGGGCCGCCCGGGCACAGGTGACGCGGGCCAGGAGCCGGGCCGAGACCTGCTGCCGGGCCTGGACCGGTGGCCGGGCGAGCCGGTCTGGTCACACGACGCCCGTGCGGTGTACTTCGCCGCCGACGACGGCGGCCGGCGGCCGGTGTTCCGGGTGGACCTCGGCACCTCCGAGGTCACCCGGGTGACCAGTGACGACGGCGCGTACACCGAGCTGAACGTCGCACCGGACGGCCGGTACCTGTACGGGCTGCGGGCTACGGTGGCCTGCCCGCCGACCCCGGTCCGCATCGACCTGATGACCGGGGCCGAGCCGACTCCGCTGGAGTGCCCCGGCGTCCCGCTCACCGTGCCCGGCCGGCTGGAGGAGGTCGAGGCCACCGCCGAGGACGGCCAGCTGATCAGGTCCTGGCTCGTGCTGCCGGACACCGCGTCGGCCCGGCAGCAGGCGCCCTTGCTGCTCTGGGTGCACGGCGGCCCGATGAGCAGCTGGAATTCATGGTCCTGGCGGTGGAACCCGTGGCTGATGGCGGCCCGCGGTTATGCCGTGCTGCTGCCGGACCCGGCGCTGTCCACCGGCTACGGCCAGGATTTCATCGCCCGCGCGCACCACGACTGGGGGGCCAGGACCTACGCCGACGTGATGGCCGCGACCGAGGCGGTCGCGGCCCGCCCGGACATCGACGCGGACCGGGTCGCGATGATGGGAGGGTCCTACGGCGGCTACATGGCGAACTGGATGGCCGGCCACACGGACCGGTTCCGGGCCATCGTCAGCCACGCCGGGTTGTGGGTGCTCGACCAGATGTTCGGCACCACCGATCATCCGATGTTCTGGCGGCCGCAATTCGGTGAGCCGCTCACCCAGCCGCAGATGTACGAGGTGAACTCGCCGCACCTGCACGTCGGCCAGATCCGCACACCGATGCTGGTCATTCACGGCGATAAGGACTACCGGGTGCCGATCTCCGAGGCGCTGCGGCTCTGGTGGGACCTGTCCAGCCGCGGCGCGGAGGCCAAGTTTCTCTACTTTCCCGACGAGAACCACTGGATCCTCACGCCAGGAAACGCGCGCATCTGGTACGAGACGGTGTTCGCCTTCTTGGCCCAGCACGTCCTGGGCGAGCCCTGGGCACGTCCCGCCTTGCTGTAAGCACCCATTAGGTTGGGTCCATGGCCCGTGCTGACCTTGACAAGCGTCCCGCCGACGTGGCGGCGATGTTCGACGCCATCGCGGGACGCTATGACCTGCTCAACGACCTCCTCTCCGCGGGCCAGGTCAGGCTGTGGCGGCGTGCCGTCGCGCGGATCACCGGCGCCGGCCTGGGCGAGCGCGTGCTCGACCTGGCGGCGGGCACCGGTACCTCCTCGCTGACGTTCACCGCCGCCGGGGCCGACGCTGTGGCCTGCGATTTCTCCCTGGGCATGCTCAGGGCCGGCCAGTCCCGGCCGGGGAACGGCTCACGGCGCGACGGCCGGGGGCGGCTCGGCTTCGTGGCCGGGGATGCGCTCCGGCTGCCGTTCCGGGACGAGGCGTTCGACGCGGTGACGATCTCGTTCGGGTTGCGGAACGTAGCCAGCCCCGGCGCGGCCCTGGCCGAGATGCGCCGGGTCACCCGGCCCGGCGGCCGGCTGGTCGTGTGCGAATTCAGCACGATCACGGTGGCCGCGGTCGATCGGCTCTACCGGCGGTATCTGCTTCATGTCCTACCCGCGATCGCCCGGCGAACCGCCCGCAACGCGGAAGCTTACGAGTACCTGGCGGAGTCGATCGCGGTCTGGCCCGCTCAGCGCGAGCTGGCCGGCCTGATCGAGTCGGCGGGCTGGTCAGCGGTACGGTGGCGGGACCTGAGCATGGGCGTGGTCGCCGTGCACGTCGCCCGCCGTGGGTGACCGCGCGGTAACCGGGCGCGGTGACCGGGCGGGTGCCCGGGCGCAGTGACCCGGGCGCGGGTGACCCGGCGGAAAGCCCGCGCCGGCTGGGTCTAAACTGATGGCAAAGAATTTGTGAAGCGGTTCACAAGACACTCAGGATCTGACTAAGTGACCGAGCACGTTCCTCCGCAAACCCAGACCAGTAACGGCACCGCCGTGGCCTCACGCCGGCCGCCGGCCGCCGAGGCGGACGTCATCGTCGTCGGTGCCGGGCCGGCCGGCGCGACGACCGCCTTTTACCTAGCGCAGTCCGGGCTGGACGTGCTGCTGCTCGAGAAGGCCAGGTTCCCCCGGGAGAAGGTCTGCGGCGACGGCCTGACCCCGCGCGCGGTCAAGGCCCTCGTCGGCATGGGCATCAGCGTCGGCGAGCAGGACGGCTGGGTCCGCAACAAGGGCCTGCGGGTCATCGGGGCGGGCAGGCGGCTGGAACTCCCCTGGCCCGAGCTGTCCAGCTTCCCCGGCTACGGCCTGGTCAGGACCCGTCACGACATGGACGAGACGCTGGCCCGCCGGGCGCAGCAGATGGGCGCGCGGTTGCTCGAAGGCGTCACCGTGACCGGCCCGGTGGTCGACGAGCGCACCGGCCGGATCACCGGCGTGCTGGCCAAGGTCGAGGATGAGGCTGGCGCCGAGCGGACCTACACCGGACGGGTCGTCGTGGCGGCGGACGGTAACTCCTCGCGGCTCTCGGTGGCGATGGGCCTGCGTAAGCGCGACGACCGTCCGCTCGGCGTGGCGGTCCGGACCTATTACACCTCACCGCGGCACGATGACGACTACCTGGAGTCCTGGCTCGACTTGTGGGACGGCGACCGGCTGCTGCCCGGGTACGGCTGGATCTTCGGGATGGGCGACGGGACGTCCAACGTCGGCCTGGGCCTGCTGAACACCAGCACCGCGTTCGGCCACACCGATTATCACGCCTTGCTGCGCAGCTGGCTGAAGGGCATGCCGGCCGAGTGGGGTTTCACCGAGGAGAACCGCACCCAGCCGGTGCGCGGCGCGGCGCTGCCGATGGGCTTCAACCGGACCCCGCAGTACCACCGGGGGCTGCTGCTGGCCGGCGACGCGGCCGGCATGGTGAACCCCTTCAACGGCGAGGGGATCGCGTACGCGATGGAGTCGGGCGAGATCTTGGCCCGCACCATCACGCAAGCGCTCGCGCGGGCCCGCCAGCCGGAGACCGAGCGGGTGCTGGCCGGGTATCCGGAGGCGCTCAGTCAGGCCTACGGCGGGTACTACACCCTCGGCCGCGGGTTCGTGAAACTCATCGGCCGGCCCAGCCTGATGCGCTTCGCGACCAGGCACGGCATGTCGCGGCCCGCGCTGATGCGGTTCCTCCTCAAACTGATGGCGAACCTGACCGATCCGCGGGGAGACGCGGGAGACCGGCTGGTCAACGGGCTTTCCAAGCTGGCGCCTAACCCAGAGTGAGTAGTTATGCAAGTAGTCCCTAGGATGGGTCGTTGGCATCCGGCTAATGGAGGGAGCGGGCCACGATGAGACTGTACGTTCCGATCTTCGTGCTGGCCGTGCTCGCGCTCGGCTTCGCCACCTTTTCCGTCACCTTTGGTGCCTTTTCCGGCCCGAGGCGATGGAACCGGGCCAAGTTGGAAAGTTACGAGTGCGGCATCGAGCCGACCCCGACGCCGCCAGGCGGCGGCCGGGTGCCGGTCAAGTACTACCTGACCGCGATGTTGTTCATCGTGTTCGACATCGAGATCATTTTCCTGTACCCCTGGGCGGTCACCTTCAACAAGCTCGGCGCCTTCGGCTTGGTCGAGATGGTCACCTTTGTCGTCACTGTGCTGGTCGCGTACGCGTACATCTGGCGGCGCGGCGGCCTGGAATGGGATTAGCCATGGGCATCGAAGAAAAACTGCCAAGCGGCGTGCTTCTGACCTCGGTGGAGAAGGTGGCGGGCTGGGCGCGGGCCCGCTCGGTGTGGCCAGCGACCTTCGGCCTGGCCTGCTGTGCCATCGAGATGATGCAGACCGGCGGCCCGCGGCATGACCTGGCCAGGTTCGGCATGGAGCGCGCGTCCAACACCCCGCGGCAGGCGGACCTGATGATCGTGGCGGGCCGGGTCAGTCAGAAGATGGCGCCGGTGCTCAGGCAGATCTACGACCAGATGTCCGACCCCAAATGGGTCATCTCGATGGGCGTCTGCGCGTCCAGCGGCGGGATGTTCAACAACTATGCGATCGTGCAGGGCGTCGACCACATCGTGCCGGTGGACATCTACCTGCCGGGCTGCCCGCCGCGGCCGGAGATGCTGCTCGACTCGATCCTCAAGCTGCACGACAAGATCGAGAACATGAAGCTGGGCAAGAATCGCGACCGGCAGATCACCGAGCTGGAGGACGCACGGCTGGGCCTGACGCCGCTGCACCTGGCCGCGCCCGAGGAATCCCGGCTGTGAGCGGTCCGCAGGAACCGGCCAAGGCGCCGTCGGAGGAGACCTGGGGAGCGCAGGCGCCGCAGGGCCCGGTGGCTCGCGTGGCCCCGGCTGACGCCGTGCCTGAGGCCGGAGGCCAGGACGTGAGCGGCCAGGACCCGGGTAGCCAGGACCCGGGCAACCTCCCGGCCCGGCTCGGCCAGGAGCGGCTGGACGAACCGGTCATCCGCACCGGGATGTTCGGCACCCACGACATCCCGGACACCTCCGGTTACGGTCTGCTGCGGGTGCACCGCGCCCCGCCTCTGGAGAGCCCCCGGCCGTACGGTTCATACTTCGACGCCGTCGCGGACACTCTCGGACAGGCGCTGGAGGCAGCCGGACTGCGCTTCTCCGACGCGATCGAGCGTGTCGTGGTGGACCGGGGTGAGCTGACCTTTCACGTCCGCCGGGAGCGGCTGCCCGCGGTGGCCGCGGAATTCCGTGACGACCCGGCGCTGCGCTTCGAGCTGTGCTTGGGGGTATCCGGCGTGCACTACCTGCCGGACGCCGGCCGGGAGCTGCACGCGGTGTACCACCTGCTGTCGATCACTTATAACCGCCGGGTGCGGCTGGAGGTCAGCGCGCCGGACGCCGACCCGCACATCCCCTCCCTGGTCGGCGTGTACCCGACCTGCAACTGGCACGAGCGGGAGACCTGGGACTTCTTCGGGATCATCTTCGACGGGCATCCCGCGCTGACCAGGATTGAGATGCCGGATGACTGGCGGGGGCACCCGCAGCGCAAGGACTACCCGCTCGGCGGCATCCCGGTCCAGTACCGCGGCGCCAAGATCCCGGCCCCGGACGAGCGGAGGAGTTACTCATGACCGAAGCGCAGACGCCGCGCGCGCCGGCCGGCGCGGGGAACGCGGACCAGGACGTCGCTGAGGGCCGCGTCTATACGGTGTCCGGTGAGGACTGGGACGAGCTCGTCGCGGCCGCGAACGAGGCCCAGGGCCTGGAGAGCGGCGAACGGCTCGTCATCAACATGGGCCCGCAGCACCCCTCGACCCACGGGGTGCTCCGGCTGGTCCTCACGCTGGAAGGCGAAACCGTCGTCGAGGTGCGCGCGTCCATCGGCTACCTGCACACCGGCATCGAGAAGAACATGGAGTACCGCACCTGGACGCAGGGCGTCACGTTCTGCACCCGGATGGATTACCTGATGCCGCTGTTCAACGAGGCCGCCTACTGCATGGCGGTGGAACGGCTGCTCGGCATCGAGGACAAGGTCCCGGAGCGCGCCCAGATCATCAGGGTCCTGATGATGGAGCTCAACCGGATTTCCTCTCACCTGGGCGGGATCGGGCCGATGGGCATGGAGCTCGGCGCGACCACCATCTTCCTGCAGGGCCTGCGCCTGCGCGAACGCGTCCTGGACCTGTACGAGCTGATCACCGGCCTGCGGATGAACCACGCCTACATCAGGCCAGGCGGAGTGGTGCAGGATCTCCCGCCCGGCACGCTCGAGGCCATCCGCGCGTTCCTCGACGTGGCGCCCGGATTCGTGCACGAGCTCCGCGACCTGATCGACGCCAATCCGATCTTCGTCGGCCGGACCAAGGGCGTGGCCTACCTGGACCTGGCGGGCTGCATGGCGCTGGGCGTGACCGGCCCGATGCTCAGGTCGGCCGGGCTGCCCTGGGACCTGCGCAAGTCGCAACCGTACTGCGGCTACGAGACCTACGACTTCGACGTGCCGGTGTACGACACGTGCGACGCGTACGCGCGCTACCTGATCCGGATGGAAGAAATCGAGCAGTCGCTGCGGATCGTCAGGCAGTGCGTCGACCGGCTGGCCGCACGTGGCCGGGCCGGCTCGGACACCGATCCGGTGATGATCCCGGACGCCAAGATCGGCTGGCCGGCCAAGCTCTCGCTCGGCCCGGACGGCCTGGGTCCGTCGCCTGAGCACATCGCGCACATCATGGGCCAGTCCATGGAGGCGCTCATCCACCATTTCAAGCTGATCACCGAGGGATTCCGGGTGCCGGCCGGGCAGGCTTACGTGGCGGTGGAATCCGCGCGCGGCGAGCTGGGCGCGCACGTGGTCAGCGAAGGGGGGACCCGGCCGTACCGGGTGCATTTCCGCGACCCGTCGTTTACCAACCTGCAGTCGATCGCCGCGCTGTGCGAGGGCGGCCAGGTGGCCGACGTGATCCCCGCGATCGCGAGTATCGATCCCGTGATGGGGGGCGTGGACAGGTAATGCCGTTCAGCGAGGATGTGCGCTCCCGCCTGGACGCGGACGCCGTGGCGATCATCGGCAGGTACCCGCGGCCCAGATCCGCGCTGCTGCCGCTGCTCCATCTCGTCCAGTCGGAAGAAGGTTTCGTCTCCGCCGACGGCATCGGGTACTGCGCGGCGAAGTTCGGGCTCACCGAGGCTGAAGTCACCGCGGTGGTGAGCTTCTACACCATGTACAAGCGCCGTCCGGTCGGTGAGTACCACGTCGGCGTGTGCACCAACACGCTGTGTGCGGTGATGGGCGGTGACCAGATCTTCGACGAGCTCCGCGAGCACCTCGGCGTCGGCAACGACGAGACGACGCCGGACGGCAAGATCATCCTGGAGCACGTGGAGTGCAACGCCGCCTGTGACTACGCGCCGGTCGTGATGGTGAACTGGGAATTCTTCGACAACCAGACGCCGGACTCGGCCCGTCAGCTGGTGGACGACCTGCGGGCAGGAAACGGCGCGCGGCCCACCCGCGGCGCGGCGCGGCTGTGCACCTGGAAGCAGACCTCTCGGATCCTGGCCGGCTTCGACGACGGCCAGGCCACCGGCGGTCCGGCCGCGGGCCCGGCCAGCCTGGCCGGCCTCAAGATCGCCCAGGAGCACGGCTGGACCGCGCCCGACCCGGCCAGCACCTCGGGGGATTCGGCGGAGCGGGCCGGGACGGAGAGCTCCGCCGGGTCCGGGC
>JALYVS010000290.1 GCA_030853115.1 Actinomycetota bacterium | reverse complement strand
CGCCCGGAGACGGTGCTGTCGCCGAGCCGGAGGCACGGGCCGGGGCCAGCGCCACCGGCCTGCCGTGGCTACACGAGGCTAGCGCCATGGCCATCACGGCCAGCGGCAGCAGGCCCGGCAGGGCCCGCCGGGCCGCCGCCCGCGACTCGCGTATCTCCATGAAGCACAGCATGCTGGGCCACGATGACGGGAACGTGAAGACGCCAGGCTTTTAGTTAGCCGGCGGCTCCATCGCGGGTCCGGCCAGGTAGACCACGCGGCGGGCGATGTTGACGGCATGGTCGCCGAGACGCTCGTAAAATCGCGCCACCAGCGTCATCTCCATCGTCACCGGCAGGGCCATCCGGCCCGAGGCCAGCTCGGCGATCAAGCTGGCGTGCAGCTCGTCCATCTCGTCGTCGCGTTCCTCGAGCGCCAGCGCGGCGGACCGGTCGCGCTGATACCAGGAGTCCACCGCCTGGCGCCACATCTCGGAGGCGAGAATGCCCATCCGCTCGACGAGCCCTCGGGTGCGCGGCGAGAGGTCCTCGTCGAGCAGGTGATTGGCCCGCGAGGCGATCTGCACGACGAGGTCGTGGGAGCGTTCGAGCTCGGGCACGATGCGTAGCACGGAGAGCAGGAAGCGCAGGTCGGAAGCGACGGGCGCCTGCATCAGGATCTCCCGGTTGACCAGCTCCTCGATCTCCGGGTAGAGGGCGTCGATGAGTTGCTCGCGCTCGTTCAGCACCCGGAGCACTTCGGCGTTGCCGGTTAGCAGCGCCTGAGTCGCCCCGGGCAGGTCCTCGGCGACCATGGCGAACAGCTCGATGACCTTGGCCTCGATCGCCTCGAGCTCACGTTCGAATTCCTGCCGGCGCTCGCCCATAGCGTCGCTCCTTTAGCCCATCCGGCCGGTGACGTACGCCTGGGTGCGGCTGTCACTCGGGTTCTGGAAGATGTTCTCCGTCCGGTCGTACTCGACGAGCACGCCCGTGCGGGTGTCGCTCTGCTCGTTGCGGAGCACCGAGAAGAAGGCGGTGCGGTCGCTGACCCGGGTGGCCTGCTGCATGTTGTGCGTGACGATGACGATCGTGTACTGCGACTTGATCTCGTGCATGAGGTCTTCGATCCGGCCCGTCGCGATCGGGTCGAGTGCCGAGCAGGGCTCGTCCATCAGGACGACGTCCGGCTCCACCGCGAGGGTGCGGGCGATGCATAGCCGCTGGGCCTGGCCGCCCGACAGGCCCAGGCCCGACTTGTTCAGGCGGTCCTTCACCTCGTCCCACAGCGCGGCCTGGCGCAGCGAACGCTCGACGATCTCGTCCAGCCTGGCCCGCTTGCGCTCGCCGTTGATGCGCGGCCCGTAGGCGATGTTGTCGTAGATCGACTTCGGAAACGGGTTCGGCTTCTGGAAGACCATGCCGATGCGCCGGCGCACCGCCGTCGCGGAGACATCCGGACCGTATACGGGCACCCCGCGGTAGTTCACGTCACCCTCGACGCGAGCGCCCGTCACCAGGTCGTTCATCCGGTTCAAGGTCCGCAGCACCGTCGTCTTGCCGCATCCGGACGGGCCGATGAACGCCGTGATCTCGTTCTCGTAGATGGTCAGCGACACGTCGGTGACGGCCCGGAAGGATCCGTAGTAAATAGAGACGTTCTTGGTATCAAAGACAGCTGCGCGCGGCGTATTGGAGGCATAGGCGTCCCGCTGCTGCGTGTCCTGCAGGGCGGCCGGCTTGGGCAACTCGGTCTTGGCGACGACGTTCTGTTCAGACTGTTCCATGACCTTCCTAGTGTTACTCATCCGCTCCGACATTTCCTAGCGCGAAAACCGGGTAAAACGTGCCGTGACGGTGCGTGCGACCACCATGAGAATGAAAGCAATCACGATGAGCGTCAGCGCCGCGCCCCAGGCCCTGGCTTGCGCGCCGACATACGGCGATACCGCATTAGAGAAGATCTGCGAGGGCAGCGAGGTGTCAGCGCCGCTAAACACGTTCGTGTTTACCGAGGTTACCGTGAGGATGGTAAAGAGCAGCGGCGCCGTCTCGCCCGCGGCCCGGGCGACGGCGAGCAGTGCGCCGCTGACAATGCCGCCGATCGCGGCTGGCAGCACCACGGTCATCGTCATCCTGGCCTTGGTGGCCCCGAGGGCGTAGCTCGCTTCGCGCAGCGCATCCGGCACCAGCTTCAGCATCTCATCGGTTGAGCGGATCACGATCGGCAGCATCAGGCAGCCCAGGGCGAAGGCGCCGCCCAGGCCCGAAAAGCCGAAGTGCAGCGTCCAGATAGAGAAGATAAACAGGCCCATCACGATCGAGGGCACGCCGGTCATTACGTCGCTCATGAACCCGATGACCCGAGCCAGCGGGTGGTTGCCGCCGTACTCGTTGAGGTAGACCGCGCCCAGTATGCCCAACGGTACGGCCATGACCGTGGCTAGGGCGGTGATCTCGAGCGTGCCGACCACCGCCGGGCCGATTCCGCCCTGATTCGCGGGCGCGACGTTTACCGGGATCTGGCTGGTCAGGAAGGACCAGCTGATGACCGAAGCGCCCTTGGAGATCACCGTGAACAGGACGAACCCCAGCGGGATGATTACCAGCACGAACGCGAGCACCATGAGCACGGTCGCGATGCGGTTCTTGGTGCGCCGCCAGGACGGCGGCTCGCGCAGGTCGAGGTTCTGATCGGT
This sequence comes from Actinomycetota bacterium, assembly GCA_030853115.1. Classification (GTDB taxonomy): domain Bacteria; phylum Actinomycetota; class Actinomycetes; order Streptosporangiales; family Streptosporangiaceae; genus Palsa-504. Next base: position 5,205 of record JALYVS010000290.1, on the reverse strand, counting down.
GACGACAGCCATCAGTTACCACGCTTCCGCCGGGCGGATCGCTCCACGACTCCCCGGGCGATGACGTTGATGATGATCGTGAAGGCGAACAGGAGCACGCCCATCCCCATCAGCCCGGCGCGGAACACGCTGGAGGCCTCGCCGAACTGGTTCGCGATGACCGCGGGCATGTTGTAGCCGGGGGCGAACAGGTGCGAGGTGATCGTGGGCGACGAGCCGATCACGAGCGCGGCCGCGATCGTCTCGCCCATCGCCCGGCCCAGTCCGAGCAGCACCGCTCCGACGACGCCGCCCTGGCTGTGCGGCCAGACGGCGCCGCGGATCATCTCCAGGCGGGTGGCGCCCAGCGCGTACGCGCCCTCCTTGTCGATGACCGGCACCGTCGCGATGACCTCGCGCGACAGAGAGGTCACGATCGGCGTGATCATGAAGGCCAGGATGATGCCGGTGGTGAAGAACGAGGCCCCGCTCGTGGGAGGCCCGAATAGGGAGTCCAGCACCGGGATGCCGGTGACGCCCGAGCCTATCGAGGCGTAGAGGTGCTGGATCCAAGGCGCGAACACGATGATCCCCCACAGCCCCCAGACCACGGAGGGGACTACCGCCAGCAGGTCGATCACAGTGACGATCGGCCTGGACCAGCGGCGCGGTACCACCTCGGTCAGGAGGAGGGCGATGCCCACGCTGACCGGCACGGCCATCACCAGTGCGATCACCGCCGTGACGGCCGTGCCGTAAATGAAGGTCAGCGCGCCGAACTGGTTGGTCGCGGGGTCCCAGTTACTGGAGAAGATCTTGATGCCCTCGGCGCTGAACCACGAGGAGGCCTGCTGGGAGGTCGAGACGGCGATCAGGATCAGGATCACCAGCACCAGCAGGCCGGACGCGAGGGCGAGGAGCTGGAAGCCGCGGTCGCCGAGCGGGCGCCGCTCCGACAAAGGCCGGGCGGATCCGGCCGGGATGGCCGGATCCGCCTGCGCCACGGTACTCACGATGCAGAACCCATCTGAACTGCGTGCCTCACGAGCCGATCTTACTGAGCTGCGTGATGGCCATCTGGTCGATGTTGGCGGGCAACGGCGCGTAGCCCAGGCTGGGGAGCAGTTTCTGGCCATCGCCGACCAGGTAACCGATGTACGCCTTGAGCATGGCCGCGTCGTTCGCGTTCGGCTGGGTCGCGTAGACCAGATCCCACGACTGGTAGGTGATGGGGTACGCGGTCGCGCCCGACCCCCAGACCGCGTGGAATGTAAGGTCCGGTGCGACGGTGACCCCGGCCGCCGAGGCCGAGGCCGAGGTCGGCGTAGGCGCGATGTAGCTCCCGATCTTGTTCTTGACCGACGCGAAGATCAGCCCGGAGGCCTTAGCGTCGGCGTAGTCCACGTACCCGAGAGCCCCGGGGGTGGACTTGATGATCGACGCCACGCCGGGGTTGCCGCTGCCGGCGCGGGCCGTGGCGGGCCACTTGATGGTCGAGCTGCTGCCAAGCTTCCACACGCTGGGCACGGCGTCCTTGAGGAACAAGGAGAAGTTCTGAGTGGTGCCAGAGGAGTCCGAGCGGACAGCGATGGTGATCGCGGTATTCGGCAGGGTTACTCCCGGGTTATCGGCCGCGATCGCCGAATTGTTCCAGGTCGTTACCTTGCCCTGGAAGATGTTCGCGATGACCGTCGGGTCCAGCTGCAGCGGCTTGCTGAGGCCAGGCAGGTTGTACGACATCGTGATCGGGCCGATGAAGACGGGGAAGTAGAGCACCGTCTTGCCCTTGAAGTTCGACAGCTCAGCGGCGGGGATCGGCGAGTCCGAGCCCCCGAAGTTGGTGACCCCAGAGGCCAGGTCCGTGCGTCCCTTACCCGAGCCGCCGTTACCGTAGTTGACCGTCATGCCGGACTGGACCGACTTGAAGGCCTGGATGGCGGCCTCCTGGTAGGTGGTCTGGAACGTCGATCCGCTCGCGTTGAGCGTGCCGCTGAGCTTGGCGTTGCTGGACGAGGCGGCGCCGCTGCCCGACGATGAGCTGGTGCCGGTCGACGGAGAGGACGAAGAGCTCGACGATGAGCATGCGACGAGAGATAGCGCCGTCGCCACGACGACCGCCCCCATCGTCGTGACCTGCTGTCTGCGTCCAAGTTGCATATCAAGTACTCCTTATAGGTTTATATGTTTCCTCGGCCGCATGAGCAGCCCCCAGCGGGTCAGCGTGCCAACCGTGGCGTGCGAGTACAGTTTGCCGGCCTTGATAGGTCCTGCGAGCAAACCAGCGGTGGACAAACGGGGACCAGAAGGTTAAGTTCTGGTGTCTTAGGCTGGCGACCGGAAAGGCCTGCTGGCCAGGGCCACCGCCCGAAGCCCGGCCCTGTCGTCGGCGGATCGGCTTCCGGCCTTGACTCCTCAGGTCCGTTCACTTACATGACATCAAGTGGCCGTCTGCTCGTTCCTTTTCCATTCAATTGCTGTTCACCTGGGGTGAATATCAATGGCGTGAGCAGGGCATTCCGTCCGTGCTTCGGTCAAGGACGAGTGAGGGCAAGTTGTCGCTGGATGCGGAATGACCGCTGGCGCCACGGGACGTGACCATCCCATCCCCTCACAACCCGCCTCGCCGTCCGCTGAGGCGTCGCGGCCGGACGGTGACGCGACCACCGACGGGACCCGGGCGCCGGCCCAGGCCGCGGGAGTGCTGGCCGACCGGATAGCGGCGGCGCTGGTGCACCGGGAGCCTGGCTGGCGATTGCCCCGCCGCAGCGCGCTGGCCCGCAGATACAGCGTCAGCCTGACCGAAATCGACGCTGCGCTCGGTGACCTGGCCCGGCGGTCGCTGGTCCGCAGGCTGCCGGACGGGCAGCTGTACCGGGCCAGCCCGGCCGACTACTGGATCCCGGTCGAGGGCACGGCCGGGCTCGGCACCCGGCTGGATCCGATGGGGGGCACGATCGACTGCCAGACCCGGCATGTGTCGCGGCGTCAGGCGCCGCAGGATGTGGCCTGGGCGCTGCGCCTGCCTTCCGGTGCGCTCATCCGGGTGATCCGGTGCGTCTGGGTGTGTTCCGGCGATCCTGCCGCCGTGTCCACGGCCTACCTGCACGACTCCATCACTGACCCGGACTCCGCCGTCGGCCCGGACTCCGACCATAACCAGGACGACCCCGGTCGGGGTGCCTCCCCGTTCGGCTCGGTGTTCAAGGCGCTGCCCGCGGCCGCGGTCAGCGTGGAACTGAGCCCGCCTCAGCCGTCGGTCGCGCGCAGCCTGAAGCTGTCACCCGGTCAGCCGGTCATCACGGTGACGATCAGGTTCGATGACTCCGCGACCGGCGAGCCGGCCGGGCTCACGGTCGTCATGCTGAAACCAGAGTTGTTCCGGGTTGCCATCGACACCACTGAGGCGCCGGTCAGCACGTCCTTCTTACGGTCAGCGGTCCAGAAGCCGTTACCGTCTGGACACGCGCGCTTAGTTCCTGGGACGCTGGAGCAGACATGCCGGCCGAGGTGGTGACAGGGGCAGAGCCCAAGCCACGGCGTGCCCGATACCTGCTGCCCAGGGGACTGCCGCGCCGTGGCGAGATTCTCGCTGCTTGCGTGGTGCTCATCGTGGTCGGGCACGTGCTGTTCGCGCAGCTGACGTTGATCCTGGCCGCCGCGTTCTACCTGATCACCAAGCTGACCAGATGGCGCCTGTCGTGGCTGACCGTGCCAGCCGCCGCCGCGGTGGCCTGGACCGTGGCGGTAGGTCCCGGGGCCGCGGCCGACGGGTTCGCCGCGGGCCCCGCCCAGGTCCTGCGCTACCTGGGCGCCAGCGGCCAGCAGGTCAGCCATCTGCTGCATTTCACCGTCGCGTTCGCCGGGATAGGGGGCTGGCTGCCGCGGCAGTTCCCGCTCGCGATTCTCGCGGCCGCCGCCGAGGCGTCGCTGGCGGGCTGGCTGAGCTGGCTGCACACCGACGAGTGGCATGTGCGGCCCGCCCGGCCTGGGCTTATCGTGGCGGCCCGGCGCGCGGCGACGGTGCGGGCGATCCGGGCCGGCGGCGTGGTGACCAGGGACGGCGGAGCGCTCGGGGTAGTGCCGGGGTCCGGTGCGCGGGTCGCGCTGTCCTGGTCCGAGGTGGCCGGCGGGATATCGGTGTGCGGCTCGGCCGGCCCGGACGTACTGAGCACCAGCTTTCAGCTGGTGTACGCCGCGGTCCGGCGGCGCAAGCCCGTGCTCGCGGTGGATCTCACCGGCGACCCGGACCTGCCGGCCAAACTGGCCGCGATCTGCGCCGAGGCAGGCGCGCCGCTGCAGGTATTCAGTGACGCCGGGCCGCGGGAGTCCGCGCTGGCCAGCCCGCAGGCCCGGCCGGCCTGCTACGAGCCGTTCCGGCACGGCGATCCGGCCTGGCGGGCGTTGCTGGTGACGGCCATGCTGAGCTGGGACGGCCCGGGCCGTCAGTACCGGCGCAGCTGCACTGCCTATCTCGAGGACGTCTTCGAGCTACTCGACGCGGCCCCGGGCGAACCGCGGGTCCCCGTCCTGGATGAGGTCATTCACTTGCTGAACCCCACGGCCATGCGGGCCCGGATGGAATACGTGCCCGCGGCTTACCCGCGGCGGGCCGCTCTGGCCGAGCGGACGCAGATGTCGGCGAGCCTGCTCAGCGCCGAACCTGCCACCACCGCGCAGCTGACGCGGCAACTGCGCGAACTCCGGGCCTCCGGGTTCGGCCGGTGGCTGCGCCCTTCGGGCCAGGGTCCAGCCGCCGGAATCGATCTCGGCCGTGCGGTCACCGAACGCAGCGTGGTGCTCTTCCGCCTCGGCGGTCCGCCCCGGGCCGCGAGCGCGACGATGCTCACCCGCCTGATCTGCCAGGATCTGCTGGCCGCCGCCGCGGCGCTGAGCGCGATCGAGGTGGACGGCGACGGGATCATCTGGCTGGCCGAGTGCGGCTCGCTGCCCCGGCAGGCCGTCACCGACCTGATCGCCCGCGGTCCGGGCGCCGGGCTGCCGGTGCTCGCGGCCACTACCTCCCCGCAGGCCGCGGCGCAGCTGGCGGAGCTCACCAACGTGGTGGTCGCCCACCGGATGACCGACGCGGATGCGGCCAGGCACCGAGCCGCGGCGGTCGGCGCCGCGACACAAGCGCGTGCACACGCTCACCAATACATACCGCGCCACCACCGACAACTCATCGCTAAGCCGCTGGCCGATGATTTTTCCCTTGTTGTTGGGTAT
>JALYVS010000289.1 GCA_030853115.1 Actinomycetota bacterium | reverse complement strand
GCCGCCCAATGTCGTCGGCGCTGACCGACCCAAACCAAAGTTCACAGCAGCTGTACAAACACCTGCCAGGCTTCCGCTAACAAGCGTCAGTGGGGTGCAGTCGCTTGCCAACGCGGAGCAGTCGACATACCATCCCGAAGGAGGGGTAGGTCATGCAACTAGCGAAAGCGGCTGCCGGGTTCGCGATGATTCTCGTGTGCGCGGCGTGCGCGGCGGCTCCGGCCAGGCCGGGTGCGCCGGCGAGCGGTTCCTCCTCGGTGAAGGTCGTCACCTTTACCCCGGCACCTGGCCAGCCTATTCCGTCGTCGTTGATACAGGTGATGCCTTTGGAGTTCAGCGTGACGCAGCATGCGGGGTACGCATGCTTCTTTAGCGACCGGATGCCGGTCGCATGGCCAGCGGGGTATTCTGCGCTTATCGGAAGTAATGGACAGGCAGTGGTCCATAACGCGTCCGGAAGCGTCATGGTCCGCTACGGTGCCGCGTACCAGTTCGACGTGCTGACGATCCAAAGCCCCGGTGACGCCTGTTCCAGTAAGGCGCAAAACGTCCTGGCAATCCTTGACGTCCGCGCCCTGCACGCGAACCAGTGAAACTTAGATCGGCGGGCGGAGATTCCGCGCCCAAAGGAGCGATGTAGCAATTGCCGCAAGTGACGCGAGCAGCCACCAAAATCTGCTGGTCCTTACGAAGGCATTACAGCACAATGCAATCACGAGCAGGCCTGCTGCGCCGAGCAGCCGTCTCTCGATGCTCGGTTCGGGTGTACCGGATTTCTGATAGCCCGAACAGAATGCCCGTTCCTGGTCAAACGGCTGACCTAAGCCGCCGGCGAATGCGGGTAGGACCTCCACAACCGCTCCCTCTGCCAGCATGACCGTTTCTTGCGCACGGCGGCGGACGGGTGCACTGTCTATCAGAGAAACGACGAACGGGTTAGCACCGCAGCGAACTTAGAATCGCCGGTGCGCTTATTCCGTATGATATTTATCGCTTCCGCGAGAGTATCAGCGCTGACGTTTTCCCCGCCGGTGTCGGCCGCTTCCTTCGCTGCCGCCCAATAGCGGATAGTAACGTTGGCCGTGGCTGTTATTTCTCGGCCCCGACCCACTCGGCATCGCCGTCGGCAAATAGTTGCCGCTTCCAGATAGGTACGGTTTCTTTGATCTGATCTATGATTTCTCGGCAGGCATCAAATGCCTCTCCACGCTTTGGGCAGGCCACGGCTACGATAACGGCGATTTCACCTATCTTGAGATCACCGATGCGGTGAACCGCCGAAACCGCGCGGATCGGATATTGAGCAATGGCTTTCTCGACAACTTCACGCAGATAAGTCTCTACGCTCGGATGTGCCGAATAGCCAAGATCAGTTACCGCTCGCCCCTCGTCCTCATTGCGGACCACGCCGACGAACAAGGCGATACCGCCGGCTGACGGGACATCCGCAACCGAAGCGTATACGTCCGCGACGGAAAGAGCAGTCTCGCCAACGCCTAGCATCCTGATAACGTCCATACGCAAGATTCTAGCGACAGGGCACTGCTCAGAGGACGGGCCGTTGGTCCCGAGTGTTCCGACCCGCACGGGCAAGCTCTGATTGACTGAACCGCAGGTCAGGCGAGTTTTAGCCGACATGCTACGAAAAAGACTTGACTGACACGACGATCGTCAACGTCGCGCTGCCGACCATCGGCCGGGACTTCAAGGTCAGCGCCACCGCGGTCGACAGCATCTCGATCGCCTTCCTGGTCAGCCTGGCCGTGTTCATCCCGGCGTCGGGCTGGCTCGGTGACCGCTTCGGCGGCAAGCGCATCATGCTCGCGGCCATCGTGGTGTTCACCGCCGCGTCGGCGGCCTGCGGGCTGGCCTCCAGCCTGGGTGAGCTGGTGGCGTTCCGGATCGTGCAGGGAGTGGGCGGCGGGATGCTCGCTCCGGTCGGGCTGGCCATGCTGTTCCGCGCGTTCCCGCCCGCGGAGCGCATCAAGGCCTCGGCGGTGCTGACCGTGCCGACGACGCTGGCTCCGGCGCTCGGCCCGGTCGTGGGCGGGCTCCTGGTCACCGAGGAATCCTGGCGCTGGGTCTTCTACGTCAACGTGCCGATCGGCATCGCGGCGTTCACCTTCGGCGCGATCTTCCTGCAGGAGTCCGCGCCGCCGCGGCCCGGCCGTTTCGACCTGGCCGGCTTCCTGTGCTCCGGGCTCGGCCTCGGGCTGGCGATGTACGGGATCTCAGAAGGACCTGGCCTGGGCTGGGGGCAGCCGCAGGTGTTCGCGACCATTGCCGCCGGGGTGCTGCTGCTCGCGGCGATGGTGGTCGTCGAGCTGCGCTCGGCCGCGCCCATGGTGGACCTGCGACTGCTGGGGAACCGCCTGTTCCGGGCCGGCAACGGGGTCATCGTGCTGACTTCGATCGCCTTCCTGGGCACCCTGTACGCCATCTCGCTGTACTACCAGGATGGCCGCGGGCTGAGTGCGCTCGGCTCCGGGCTGAGCACGTTCCCGGAGGCGTTCGGGGTGATGGGCGGGGCGCAGCTGGCTAGCCGGGTCCTGTACCCGCGGCTCGGCCCGAGGCGGCATATCAGCATCGGGCTGATCGGGACCGCGGCGTCCATCGGCCTGCTCGCCCTGCTGGGACCGCAGAGCAGCCTGTGGTGGGCACGGCTGCTCATGCTTACCCTCGGGCTGTCCATGGCCCAGGTCTTCGTCCCCGTCCAGGCGGCGGCCTTCGCCACGATCACGCCCGAGGCCACCGGCCGGGCCTCGACGATGTTCAACGCGATCCGGCAGCTGGGCGGGGCGGGCGGAGTGGCGGTGCTGACCACCGTCATCGTGCTGGTCGGCCCGGTTCACCTGGTCGCCGGGCACCCCGTGGCCAACCTCACCGCGTACCGGGTCGCCTTCCTGGCGGCCGCCGTGATCTGCCTGTGCGCCCTGGCGTGCTCGCTGTCCATCCGGGATGCCGACGCGGCCAGTACCCGCCCCGGCCGGGGCGGCCCGCGGGAGACCGGCTCGCAGCCGGCCCCGGTCACCGCGGCCTGAACGCCGGCCGGATCAGGCTTCGCGTTCGATCGGGCAGCTCATGCAGCGCGGGCCGCCCCGGCCGCGGCCGAGCTCGCCGCCGGGGACGGTGATCACCTCGATGCCGTTGTCCCGCAGGAAGGTGTTAGTGGTCACGTTCCGCTCGTAGGCCAGGACCACTCCGGGCGCGACCGCCAGTACGTTGCAGCCGTCATCCCACTGCTCCCGCTGAGCGGAGTGGACATCCTGCACGGCGGTCAGCACCTTGATGGCCGGCCGCCCGAGGGCGGCGGCCATGGCGCGGTGCATGTCCACCGGCGGATGATCGGTGACCTTGAGCTCACGCGCCGTCGCGCCTGGCTCGACCGTGTAGGACGGCAGCATGCCCATCCCCGCGTATTTGGTGAACACCCCGTAGTCCGCCATCGTCAGCAACGTATCCAGGTGCATGTACGCGCGGGTCTTCGGCATGTCGATGGCCACCAGGCAGCGCGCGGCCCCGGCTGCGAAGAGCCGGTGGGCGAGCACTTCGACCGCCTGCGGCGTGGTCCGCTCGCTCATCCCGACCAGCACCGCCTCGTTGCCGATGACCAGGATGTCACCGCCTTCGATGGTGGCGGGCGCGGCATCGGCGCCGTGATACCAGGTGTCGAAACCAGCGGCGGCGAACATCGGGTGCCAGCGGTAGATGGCCTCGGCCATCACGGTCTCCGGGATCCGGGCGGCCTTGCGCATCGCGTTGACAGACACGCCGCCGTAGATCCAGGCCGACGTGTCGCGCTGGTAAAGCAGGTTCGGCAGCGGGGCGAGCACGAAACCGTCCGGGTCCAGGGAATGGAAGGCCATGCTCTTGGGCTCCGGCCCGAGTTCGGCGATCTCGCGTTTGGTGATCCCGCCGGCCAGGAATTCCGCCAGGCTGGCCGAGTCGAGCCCCTCCATCGCGGCGCGCAGGGTGGTGGCGGCGAGCGGCCCGTGCCAGCGCGGGTCGAACACCCGGGCCAGGATGTAGTCACGCGCGTCCGGGACCTCCAGGGTCGCGGTCAGCAGATCGCTGTAGTAGTGCACCACGGTGCCCCGCGAGCGCAGCACGCCGGCGAACGCGTCGTGCTCAGCCTGCGCCCGGGTCACCCAGAGCATGTCGTCGAAAAGCAGGTCGGCGGCGTTGTCGGGGGTCAGCCGCTTGAGTTCCAGGCCAGGGCGGTGCAGGACCACCTGCCGCAGGCGGCCTACTTCGGAATCCACGTGAAACATGGCAGCCTCGCTCTGATAAGTCCCGCACGTCAGTTATCTAATGGAACCAGCGTTTCAGCTCCGACGCTCCGCGACCAGGCAGGAGACGGTATGACAAGCGAACCGCGGGCGGAACGCCACGGTGGCGGTCCCCAGGTCATCGAGCTGAGCTCGGTGCCCGGGTTCGTGGTGTTCGACCTGCCGGGCGCAGCGGTCTCCGCCGGGGGAACGCGGCTGGCGCCCGACGTCAGCGTGGCCGAGGTGGCGTTGCTGGCGCGGGCGATGACGTACAAGTTCGCCGTCCTGGGCCAGCGGGTCGGCGGGGCCAAGGCGGGCGTGCGCGGGGATCCAGCGGACCGGGCAGCCCGGGCCGCCCTGATGGCCCGGTTCTGCGCGGAAATCGGTCCGCTCGCCGCTGCGGGCAGGTTGCTGACCGGGCCGGACATGGGCACGACCGAGGAAGATTTCGCGCCCTTGCGCGCGCGCCGGGCCGCTCCCGCCGCCATCGCGGCCGTCGTGGGCGGCGTGCCGTTCGAAGATGTACTGACCGGATACGGCGTCGCGGCGGCCGCGGAGGCCGCGCTCAGCGCTGGATCGGGCTGGGGATGGGAGGGCCGTTCGGTATCAATCGAGGGGTTCGGCAAGGTGGGCGGCGGGGTGGCCCGCGAGGTCAGCCACCGCGGCGGCCGGGTGGTCGCGGTGTCCACCGTGGCCGGGTGCGTCGCCGACCCGGGGGGACTGGACGTGGAGTTGCTGCTCGCGCTGCGGGGCGTGCACGGCGACGCGTGCGTGCTCCGCTACGGCCGGCCGGTCACGCCGCCGGACCGGCTGTTCACCGCGGTGGACGCTGACGTCGTCGTGCCCGGCACCCGGCCGGGAGCGATCAGCGGCCGGATCGCCGGATCGCTGCCCGCCGGGGTCCTGGTCATCGCGCCCGCCGCGAACGCGCCGTACACCGCCGAGGGGGCCGGCCTGCTGCGCGAGCGCGGCATCGTGGCGCTGCCCGACTTCGTGTGCAACGCGGGCGCGGTGATCGGCTACCGGTCCGCGGCGCAGGCCACGCCCGGAGAGATCCTGGCCGCGGTCGACGCCACGATCACCGGAATCACCGTCGAGGCGCTGCGCCATCGCGACGGTCCGATCGCCGGGGCCTGCGAGATCGCCGGAACGTTCCTGCGGGGGTGGTGGGGCGAGCCGCCTGACCCGCCTTTCGCGCCCGCGGGCTGATTCGGTGCTCAGTAACGGTTACCGCTGGCCGCCTTCCTTAGCTCTTCTTGGACGATTTGCCGGATGTCGGCGCGGCGGGCCCGGCGCCAGGTGAGAAGCGTCAAGGCGAAAGCTGCCACCGCCACAAGCGCGCAGACGATGGCGATGTGGACCGACACTTGCACGGCCCGCCATTCGGCCGGAAGGCCTGCGACTGTATTGAGCACGCCCACGGCCGGCTTGGTGAAACCGAAGATGCCGCCTGGTGCGCTCAGGTGCAAGCTCCCGCGCTGGTCCGGCGCCAGCCAGCGCAGATCGCTGAAGTGCAGCAGCGAGCAAATGGCCACCGCGGCCGCGGACAGGGCCAAGGCCATGGCGCCGCTACGGACGACCAGCGCCGGCGCCGGCCTCGGCAGGTGTTTCCTGCTTGCGCTCAGGAGCGGCAGCACGCCACCGACCACCGTGGCGAGCGCTATCACCCAGCCGCGATACTGCGCGACGAGCCAGGTCCAGTCGTTCAGCTGTACAAATGCCCATCTGACTTGGCCGAAACTCATCGGTTTCTCCTTCACCTCGTGGGGGAGGGCGCGGCTAGAGCAGGCGGAGCTGGCGTTCGGCGGGTTTACCGGGGCGCCGCGGAGCGGCCGGGCGCAAGAGCTCCGGGTCGATGGCGGCCAGGAAGGGCGATCGGCCGGACGGCTGGTCGAAGCCGAATCTGGTGCGGCGGGCGGAGCAGGTGAGGAGCAGCCTGACGCGGGCCCGGGTCAGGCCGACGAACAGCAGGCGCCGCTCCTCGGCGATACCGGCGTCCGCGAGGCCGGCGTCCGCGAGGCCCGGACCGGCCGGGGCAGGGCTGGGGAAGGTCAGCGGGAGCAGGCCCTTTTCGCAGCCGGCCAGGAAGACGACGTCGAACTCCAGGCCCTTGGCGGCGTGCAGGGTCAGCAGGGTGATCGCTTCGGCCCGGGGGTCCAAGGCGTCGGGCTCGGCGCCTAGGGAGAGCTCGGTGCGGAAGCGGTCCAGGTCGGGGCCGCAGCGGCGGGCTAGCGGGGTGAGCAGCTCCCCCGCGGCGCGGATGTCGAGGACGGTGGCGTCGCGTCCGCCTCGGGCGGCGGCTAGCGCCTGGACGGCCGTTTGGAGTTGCTCCAGGGCGTCACCGTTACTGGTGGAGCCCTCTGGGTTCCTGGCGGGGTGCCAGGGGCTACTGGCCGGGTTCCTGGCGGGGGGCTCGAGGTGCATTTCGCGGATGATGTCGGGGACGCCGGCCCGGCGGGTGAGGAGATCGTGGGAGCGTTTCTGGTACGGCAGCCCGGCCCGGGTCAGGGCCTGGCCGAGGGAGGTGGCCTGGGCATCGGTGCGGTACAGGACGGCGATGTCGGCTAGGCCGAGCTTGCCGTAGGCGTGACCGTCAGCCCGGCCGGTGTCCAGGGAGTGGAAGGACGCGCCGCCTAGCAGCTGGTCGACCGCGGCGGCGATCCAGGCGGCCTCGGCGTGCTCGTCTTGGGCCTCGTGGAAGGTGACGGCGGGGTCCTGGGCGGCGGGAGAGGCCTGGGCGGTGGGAGAGGTGTAGGCGGCGGTGGCCTTGCGGGCCGGGACCAGGGTGGTGGGGGCGATGGCTTGCATCGCGACGGTGACGATGGCGGGGGCCGAGCGATAGTTGCGGGTGAGCTCGACGGTGGTGGCGCCGGGGAAGTCGGCGGCGAACCGGGCAAAGATGCCGACGTCGGCGCCGCGGAAGCCGTAGATCGACTGGTCCGGGTCGCCGATCGCGGTCAGGCCGACGCCGTCGGCGGCGATGGACCGGAGCAGGTCGTACTGGACGCGGTCGATGTCCTGGTACTCGTCCACGCTGACCTGAGGCCAGCGGGCACGCAGGCCGGCCGCGGCGACGGGATTGGCGGCGAGCAGGGCGGCCGGCATGTCGACGAGGCCGTCGAAGTCGACCAGGTCGCGGGCGGCTAGGTGCTGGCGTAGGGCTCGCTTGGCCTCGGGGTCTTCGGGGATGCCGGCGAGGAGCTTGCGGGCCTCTCGGTCGGAGCCGGTTAGCTCGATGGCGGCGGCGAGACGGGCGGCCTCGTCGGCGACCCCAAACCCGGCGGGCAGGCCGGCCTCGGCGTGGTGCTCGCGGAGAATGCGCAGGCCCAGGCCGTGAAAGGTGGTGACGGTGGGCTCGGTGGCTTGGGCCGGGCAGAGGGCGGCCAGCCGATCGCGCATCTCCTGGGCGGCGCGGCGGGTGAACGTGATGGCCAGGAACTGCCCGGCGGGGGTGCCGCGGTCGAGGATCTGGTGGGCGATGCGGTGCGTCAGGGTGCGGGTCTTGCCGGTGCCGGGGCCGGCGATGATCAGCAGCGGGCCGGGAGCGGTCGCGGCGGCGCGCTGGCCGGAGTCCAGGCCGTCGAGGACCGATGCTGTGGCGGGTGTGGTCTGAGC
>JALYVS010000288.1 GCA_030853115.1 Actinomycetota bacterium | reverse complement strand
GGCCACGACGGCGGCCAGCGGCCCGCCGGCCCGGCGGGTGCTGCGGCACGAGGCCAGGCAGACGCTGGCCAGCAGGCCCGCGGCCAGGTCGTGGCCGAGCGCGTCGAAGATGGACAGGTGCAGGCGCCTGGAAGGCGCGCCCGGCCAGGGTCGAGTCGATCGCCAGCGCCGCGGCGGCCTCGTTGTCCCGGTCGTCCTCCGATATCAGCGGGACCAGGTGCCGCTGCCCCGGCCGCTAGCCGGTGATGGCCAGCCAGAGCAGGACACCGTTGAGGCCGATGACGGGCCCGGTCCGTCCTCCGGCTCAGGTAAGGGCCTCCTTGATCTTGCCGATGGGGCCGGTTTCGGTGCCCATGGCCGGGCCCTTGGGCTTGCCCATGCTTCCGTCGTAGGTGGCGTAAAGCGCCGGGTCCGGCGGGGGCGGCGAGGCCTGCTCGCCGAGCGGCTGAGGGTCGAGCAGGTAGCCGAACTCGTGAGTCCCGTCGGGCTGAATTCCCTGGGCCCAGCCGCCGGTCTGGCCCGCGGTGCCGTCGGACAGGTGCCACACGGACGTGGCGTGCTCGGCGTATTCCTCGTCGAACAGCGCATTTGGCGCGATCGCGGTCTCCAGTCCGTCGGCTTGGAGCTCCTCGATGGCTTTGAGCCACACGTTCTGGTGGAGCGTGTCCCGGGCCAAGTTGAACTTGAGCATATTTTTGACACCGGGGTCGTCGGTCATGTTGTACAGCCGGGCCGTCTGCAGCCGCCCCTGGGCCTCGGCGGCGACGTTGGCCCGGAAGTCAGCCAGCAGGTTGCCGCTGGCCACGATGAACCGGCCGTTCCACGGGTAGCCGTTGCTGTCAGCGAGCAGCGCGCCGCCGCCGGCCACGATGGCCTGCTGCGGGTCCATGCCACCGAGCACGGCCCCGACCACGGGATCGGTACCGGCGGCTTTGGTGGTGGCGGTGGCCGGGGCTCCCTCGAGCAGCCGGGCGATCATGGTGGCGATCATCTCGACGTGGCCGATTTCCTCGGTGGCCACGTCCATGATCAGGTCCTTGTACTTGCCGGGCATCCGGCAGTTCCACCCCTGGAACAGGTACTGCATGGTCACGGTCATCTCGCCGAACGCGCCGCCGAGGAGCTCCTGGAGCTTATGCGCGTAAACCGGATCCGGCTTTTCAGGCTTCACATCGAACTGCAGGTAATCGGTGTGACGGAACATAAGCAGACCTCCGTTAGGTCGTCGGCAGCCGCGTGCCTTCAGGTTGGATTACGCGGCGCAAGCAGGACTGCCGACGCTAGGCGCGCCACGTCGTAACGCCGTCGCAGTGGCGTCACCGCCTTTCGGCGGCAGCTAGCCGGCGCCGAAATCCGTGATCACCCGGCGCATAACGCGGTGACGCCGGGGTGAGGCGGCGGGCCCTGAACCCAACGCGCTCGCCCGCACAGGAGCAACGTGGACCCGAACGACGTTTCACGCCGGGAACCTGCTGGTCTTCACCTGCGGCTGCTCGGCCGCTTTGAGCTGTACCAGGGCACCTGCCCGCTGCACGTAAGCCCGTCCGGCGAGCGGCTGCTAGCCTACCTGGGCATTCGCTCCGAACCCGTGGGCCGGGGCAGCGCCGCCGCCGAGCTCTGGCCCGGGTGCACTGACGCCCGCGCCGCCGCTAACCTCCGTTCGGCCGTGTGGCGGCTGCCCGGCCATGATCAGGGCGGCCTTATCGCCGCCTCCCCGCAGCATTTGGCCCTGGACGCACGGGTGAGCGTGGACCTGCACGACCTGACCCGCCAGGTCGACCCGGGTGGTGCCGCCAGGCGTTCCGGCACAGACGTGGGCGTGGACGTGCTGCGTCAGGACGTGCTGCCCGAGTGGCCGGAGGAATGGCTCATTGGTACCCGGGAATGGTTCCGGCAGATCCGGCTGCACGCGCTGGAAGCGCTGTGCGACCGGTACCGCGACGACGGCCGCCTCGACGCCGCCCTGAACGCCGGGATCACCGCCGTCGCCGCCGACCCGCTGCGCGAAAGCGCCCACCGGCGGCTGACTTTGGTGCACATCGAGGAAGGGAACTTCGCTGAGGCGCTACGCCAGTACGACGTATTCCGGAGGCTGATGCGCACCGAGCTCGGGCTGCCGCCTTCGCCGCACTTCCGCAGGCTCGTCGCACCGCTGCTCGGCCGGCCCCTGGATGGGAGCCACGGCGCGGAGCCGCTGTCCCAGAGCGCTTGACCGCCGCGGATCCGTGATGACCGCTCCGCCGGGTATCCCGGCCGCGGCGGCCGGGCTCCCGAAGATATCCGGAACCGGTGAAGGATCCCGCGAACAGCGGGTAGCCGATCGTGATGGCGGAGCTGGCGTGGCCCGCGGCGATCTGCGGGCGACCGACAATGCCGTGTTGATCGGGATCGCGAAGGCCGTCGCGGGACGTAATAGGGGTCGAGGTCGAGGCCTTTAGTGTCCGAGAGCATACATCCTGACCAGCGCGACCCGTGAGCGCGACGGGAAAACCCATCGCGTGTTCAACTACGACGGAGAGATCCGCAATGCCCAGGCCCAGCCCGACGTCCAGGCGCCTGAAGGGCATCTGGGGAGCGGAACCTAGGGCGCGTGCCTGCTCGATCGGACTAGGTCCGGGCGGGCAATAGGGCGGTTACCCCTACGGCTATCGTGGCTAGGCTTATTACGCGGTGTGGCCGGTGTCCGTTCCGGGTCAGATCCGGCGAACCGACTCTGAACGGTATCGAACTGCCCGGTGATCATGGTGTTGAGTCAGGAAGAGGTCAGTCCACGCGGTCGTAGGCTTCCTGCGACGCGGATACGTCGCCGAGGTGCACGATCGCCCATTCCTCCAGCGCGCGCAGCGGCTCACGCAGGGTGCGGCCCGCCTCGGTGAGCGTGTACTCGACGCGGACCGGAACTTCAGGGTAGACGGTGCGGCGCACAAGCCCGTCCCGTTCGAGCCCGCGCAGAGTCTGGGTAAGCATCTTCTGCGAGACGCCCTCGATGCGCCGGCGCAACTCTGAAAAGCGGGCGCTGCCATCCCACAGGGCGCCCACGATGAGCACCGTCCAGCGGTCACCAATGCGATCCAGGATGCGGCGAGTCGGGCAGTCCGCGCGGTAAGGGCTGCCGGGAGGCACCGACTCGGCCTGCGTGGTTACCACAAAGTGCCTTCTTCCTACTAGAGAGCTGCACTCATATGGTAATCGCAGCGCGTCGTCCGACGCCACCCGTCCCGCAGAAAGGCACCTCATGGCCCGCATCACCGTTATCGGCGGCACCGGCTACGCCGGCTCGGCCATCGTCGCGGAGGCCGCTGCCCGCGGTCACCAGGTCACCGCACTGAGCCGTTCGGTGCCCGGCACGCCCATCCCGGACGTGACATACGTCCAAGGCGACGCCACCAGCGAAGCAACGCTCTCGGCACCCATCCAGGGCGCGGACGTCGTAGTGGGCGCACTGGCCCCACGCGGCCCGCTGGCCAGTACCTTCCGCGACGTCTACACCACCATCGCGCGCCTGGCCGATGCCGCAGGCGTACCCCTGTTCGTCGTCGGCGGCTACTCGTCCCTGCGCCCCGCGCCCGGGGCGGATCGGTTCGTCACCGACCTCAGCCACATCCCCGCAGAGCTCCACGACGAGATCCGCGCCGGGGCGGCACTCATCATCGAGGACCTCCCGGCCACGCCCGGCACACTCAACTGGGTCTTTGTCAGCCCGGCGCTCAGGTTCGGCGCAGGTATGCCCGGCGAACGACTCGGCCGTTACCGGCTCGGCGACGACGTCGCGGTCCAGCCCGAGGACGGCGGCGCGATCTCCGCCGCGGACTACGCCCTCGGGTTCGTCGACCTGATCGACAAAGGCGACCACCACAGGGCACAAGTCAACCTTGGCCACTAATCAACCCAGGAGACGGCGCTGAGGCCATAAACCATGCAGATACGGCATCTCCGCGAGGCAAGCCTTCAACCAGTAGCGGGCTGGACTGCCCTGCCGGAGGCCATGAGTCGCGGATCGGGGTTCTTGTCGAGGCAGCATCCAGCGACAACACGGGCAGATCAGGCCGGCATTGAGCGCGACACGCGGCAGATGCGGACGTTTCCGCCGATTACTCCGGCTCGTGAACATCTGCACAAGGCGCTTCCGCGGAAACGTCACCGGCAAGGCGGCGCGACGGATATCCGGCCGGCGCCCGGTCGGCGGCGGCGGCGGAAGAGTATGACCGCGACAAGCCCGTAAATCACAGGACGTGGATGTTCCCGATCTCAACCACGGGACCTTCGGGACGGTCTTCAACCATCGCCTCCAGCGACAGGTCGCTGCGGCCCTCCGGCTGGGTCCTCAGCGGGGTGATGACGGACCACATTCAGGTTGCCCGCCGACCTGCACCGCGTCGGACAGGTCTCACCTTTCCACCGGCGGCAGGCCGCAACTACAGGAGTGCCTCGCAGCGCCGGCGCCGGGTGAGGACACTTGAGGTATGCAGCAGCGAGTGACCGACCCGGATGACCCCCTGCTCGCGGACTACACCCAGCTGACGGATGTCGCGTTGCGGACTCACCTGGAGGCCGCGCACGGGCTGTTCATCGCCGAGGGCACGAAGGTGATCACCCGTGCCGTGGCGGCCGGGTACCCGGTGCGTTCCGTGCTGCTGGCCGAGCGCAGGCTGGGCGACCTCCCGGCGCTGCCTGCGACCACCGCCCCCGTTTACGTCATTCCCGACGAGGCCGCCGAACGTCTCACCGGATACCGGGTGCACCGGGGTGCGCTCGCGTCCCTGGGCCGCACGCCGCTGCCGGAAACCGGGGCGCTGTGCGCCACCGCCCGCCGGGTGATCGTGCTCGAGGACCTCGTCGACCACGCCAACGTCGGGGCCATCTTCCGCTGCGCCGCCGCGCTTGGCGTGGACGCTGTCATCTTGTCGCCGCGGTGCGCGGACCCGCTGTACCGGCGGGCGGTGAAGGTCTCGATGGGGGCCGTGTTCGCCATCCCGTACGCCCGCATGACCGGCTGGTACGAAGGCCTGGACGTGCTGCGCGCGGCGGGCTTCCGGCTGCTGGCCCTGACGCCGGACCAGGCGGCGACGCCGATCGGCGAGATCGCGCCGGCGGAGCGGACCGCGCTGCTACTCGGCACCGAGGGGGACGGCTTGTCGTCCCGGTGGCGGCAGGTGGCGGATCAGGCCGTCCGCATCCCGATGCACCCCGGCGCGCAGGCCGCCGGGGTCGACTCACTCAACGTGGTCGCCGCCGCCGCGATCGCCTGCCACCTGCTCGTCGCCGCGCGGCCGGCCTGATGCCGCCGCGGCGAGACCGGGACAGAGGCAAGCTGGTCGTGCAGGAAGCGGGCAGGGTCGATACTGCTGTGAGCGGTCACCGTCGTGTCTCCTTCAGAAGCACTGTGAGAGGTCTTCCAGAAGAATCACGCGGTGGCCGCCTTACACGTCTGCGCCACGCCCGCCATCGGGCCGTTCCGTACACCACCTTGCCGGACGCAAATCGGAGTGACGTGGGTTCAGCCTCGTTGCCATTACCCAGGACGCGCTGCCGCCGAGCTGGTCGCCCGGGCGAGGGTGCTGCTGGACATAATGGATGGATGGCACCGGCGAGCTCCTATGTGACGCGCTCGCTCAGTCCCGAGACCTGGGACGACTTCGCCCATCTGGTGGAGGCTAACAACGGGGTCTGGGGTGGCTGCTGGTGCATGGGTTTCCACCCAGAGGGCGTCGGCCAGGGCCATACGGTTTCCGGGAACCGTCTGGCCAAGCATGCCCACGTTCGCAACGGAACGGTGCACCAGATTCTTGTCTACGATGACGATGAATGCGTCGGCTGGTGCCAGTACGGGCCGCCGGTGGAACTTCCGAACATCAACAACCCGAAAACCTATGCCAAGGGCCTGCACGAGATGCCCGACTGGCGGATCGGCTGCATCTTCACGGGGAGCAGGCACCGGCGCAGCGGGGTTGCGCGGGCGGCTCTCGGCGCCGCGCTGGCCGCCATTCACGATGCTGGAGGTGGGCTCGTCGAGGCCTACCCCGAGCAGGTCGAGGGGCGCGCCCCGCAGCGCGGTGCCTATTTCCATACGGGCCCGGCCGACCTGTTCGAGGAGTTCGGGTTCGAGCGGGACCGGAAGATAGCGAAGTGGCGGTGGGTGATGCGGCTACGAATCCCCTCTTGACCTAGGCCTGCCGATTCGTTACCGCGGTGAGTGACAGCCTCGAAAGAGCTCATAAGACCGCCAGTGGTCCCGGCATTTATCGCAGCCAGCAGGGGCGGTCTGCGGCGCCTGAGCGTACCGGCCCCGGGTGCCATGTCGGCGGTCAAGTGCGGGCCGACCGGGCGGCCTCCATCAGCTTCTGCGCGCGGACGGGATCGACCGGGTTCCATGTGACACCATCGACCTTGAGGCTGGTTCCGACGATGACCGCGTCGGCGACGGCCAGGATGTCCCCGATCGACTCGGCGCGCACGCCGGTGTTGGCCACTACGGGCGTCTGCGGTACCGCATCCTTGGCTGCGACAAGGTCGCTCATCGCGAACGGCACGCCGGCGGCAGGACCGCTGATGAGGATCGCGTCGACACCGAGGAACGCCGCTCCGCGCGCCCGTTCGGCAATACCCCGGCTGCCGATGGCGCTGGCGAACTCGGGCGCAATGTTGTCGAACAGCGCGACGCGCGTCCCAGAGGATGTTGACGCCGAATGGCACCCGTACCGCTGATCGCAGCTCGCCGATCACCGCCGCCATAGCGGCGGGAATCTCCGGGCCGACGGCCAGCTGGTAGGGCAGGTCGGCCTCGTTGCAGAACAGCAGCCCGTCCACGCCAGCGTCCTGCAGCGCGGCCAGATCGCGGCCGACCACGTCGACTAGGTGCGCGCGGTCGGCGACCCGGTTGTGGCGCGGGCGGCCCGGCAGGCCGGGGAAGTGCACCATGGCGATGACCGGCTTGTTCGTCCCGAACGTATCTATCAGTGAGACCGTCACCGGGGAGTATCCACCCTGACCGGGCGGAGCTAGCGATCCGGCGGCCAGCCGAGCCCGGACCCGGCTGGCAGCCGGTAGAACTCAGTCAGGAGATTCGCGGCTGGCGCCGGCCCCAGCCGCGCCCGCCAGACGCGGGCTGGGACGGCTGCGAGCAGGGTTTTTTTCTGCGGCACCTCGATTCCCCCGGTCCAGTCGCGGGGCCCTGCGGCCCGGCGGCTGCGCTGCACGTGCAAGAGGTAATCGAGGCGGTCTACACTTCGGCGAGGACCGGCCGGGCAATCCGCGTCGGCGAATAATCCTCGGCCGGCCGATAGGCGACTTGACGGCGGCGAGGCAGCTCTCCTTCATAACACGTCCGAAATGATATGGTGCACACAATGACAGACGCCCTGCCGATGCGGGCAATTGCTGAGAACCTGCAAAAGCTTCGCAAGGTCCAGGAAATGTCGCTGGCTGTTCTCGCCCGAAAGGCGGGGATAGGCAAATCGACGATATTCAACCTGGAGCGGGCCCAGGGCAACCCGGCCATTGACACGCTGTGGTCCCTGGCGCGGGCGCTCGATGTCCCGATCGGGGCGCTGTTCGTCGACACGGCTCTGTCGGACGTGCGCGCGATGCGGCGCGACGAGGCTCCTGTGCTGGTCGGTGAGATACCTCATCCGAGAGGCCGCGACGGGCGCCGCCATGATGGTGCCGACGTCAGCTCGCACAAATTCGTCAGCCGGCATCTCCTGTCCACCCATCAGGGCCGGCAGTGCGAGCTCTACTGGATTGACATGGCCGCACACACTGAGGTTTTCCCAACGACTTTCACGTGATCATTTTGTGCTCGAATAGCACCAGGACGAATGCGGCGCGGGCGATGAGGCCGATCCTGCCCGGGCTGGCGGTGACATGCTGGAGCGTTTTCCACCGCT
>JALYVS010000287.1 GCA_030853115.1 Actinomycetota bacterium | reverse complement strand
GCTGGCGGCTGGCCGGGGTGTTCGCCGTCTCGGTGCCCGTCGGCACGTTCCTGGCCAACCTGGTGCCCTGGTGGCTGTTCGGCCATCCCGCGGCGTGGCTGTACGGGCTCGCAGTGGGGTGGGCCGCGGTCATCGGCGCGGTCGCGCTGGCCGGGCCGTGGCGGCGGGATCCGCTCGGGCCGTTCGGCGTGATCTGCCTGCTGACGGTGATCGTGCTGGGCCTCGACGTGATGACCGGGTCCCGGCTGCAGATGGCGACGCCGTTCGGGCTCTCCGTGCTTCAGGCGGGCCGGTTCTACGGGATCGGCAACGAGGCGCTGGGCATCTACGGCCTCACCGCGCTGCTGGCCGCGGCGTGGCTGGGCCTGCTGGCGTTGCGGCGGTATCCGTCGTCCCGGCGCCCCGCGGTGGCGGTGGTGGCCGCGGTCGCGGTGTTCGCGGTGTTCGCGTCCGGCTGGCCGGGCTTCGGCGGCAAGGTCGGCGGCACGATCGCGATGGTGCCGTGCTTCGTGCTGCTGGCCCTGGTCGTCGCCGGGGTCAGGCTGAACTGGCGCTACGTGCTGCTGGTCGCGGTCAGCGGGCTCGCCCTGTTCGTGGTCTTCGCGCTGATCAGCTACTTCACGCCGGTCACCGGCAAGTCCGACATCGGCTCGTTCGCCGGCAGCTCGCTGCACGGCGGCTCCGGCGGCCTGCTGCTGCGGAAGATCAACTCGAACCTCGGCTCGCTGTCGGTCAACGCGCTCAGCCCGCTGAGTCCCATCGTGGTCGTGGTAACCGGGTTGATGCTGTGGCGGCCCGCCTGGTTCCGGCTGAAGACCGTGCCGCTGGCCTACGCGGCCGAGCCGCTGCTGGCCGCGATCATGGGCGTGCTGTGGCTGATGCCGGTGCTCGGCTGGTTCGCCGACGACTCCGGCGTCATCGTGCCGGCCGCGGCGCTGCCGCTGGCGCTGCCGCTGGGCATCGCGATCCTCGCCGCGACCTCGTACTCCGACCGCGATGCGCGCTATCTTGGTACGACCGCAGCCGGATCGTCCGGTTCGAGGACGGCCGGCCAGCCCGCGTAAGTACCGCCCGCGTCACCAGCCCGCGTAACCAGAAAGTGATCAGTGCAATACCAGCTATCGCGCCTCGTCGCCGGGCCGATCCTGCACACGATCTGGCGTCCGAAGGTGACCGGCGCCGAACACGTGCCCGCCTCTGGGGGCGTCATCCTGGCGGCTAACCATAATTCGGTGCTCGACTCCATCTTCCTGCCGCTGATGGTCGGCCGCCCGGTCACGTTCTCCGCCAAGGCCGAGTACTTCACCGCGTCCGGGCCCGCCGCCCGGCTGTGGGCGGCCTACCTCAAGGCCACCAACCAGCTGCGGATGGACCGGGAGGGGCCGCGGGCGGCCCAGGACACGCTGGAGGCGGCGCTGGCCCTGCTGCGGGCCGGGAACCTGTTCGGCATCTACCCGGAGGGCACCAGGTCACCCGACGGGCGGCTGTACCGGGGGCGGCCCGGCGTCGGCTGGCTGGCGCTCAAATCCGGTCTGCCGGTGCTGCCGGTCGCGATGCTCGGCACCAGGCGGGTGCTGCCCCCGGGTCACGTGGTGCCGCGACCCGGCCGGGTCGAGGTCCGGATCGGCGCGCCGCTCAAATTCCCCGCCGAGATCACCGCCGGGGCGCCCGGCAAGGCCAGGCAGCTGATCGCCGAGCAGGTGATGAGCGCGATCCAGGAACTGTCCGGCCAGGAGTACGTGCACATGTACGCCTCGGACCGCAAGGCGGAACTCGCCGCCGCCGCGGCCCCTTCCTAGCCCGGTTTCCCCGCGGCCGGGCTTACGGGGGTGCCGGGCTGGCCGCGGCGCACTCCGGACACAGGCCGAACAGCTCGACCGTGTGGTCCACGGCGGTGAAACCGGCCTCGGCGGCGACCCGCTCCGCCCACTGCTCGACCGCCCGGCCCTCGACCTCCACGCTGCGGCCGCAGGTGCGGCAGGTCAGGTGGTGGTGATGCACGCGCGTCCCGCACTGCCGGTACAAGATCTCGCCGCTGGCGTCGCGGATGGCATCGATGCTGCCTTGCTCGCTGAGCGACTGAAGGTGCCGGTAGACGGTGGTGAGGCCGACGTGCTCACCCTTGCGGCGCAGTTCCGCGTGGATTTCCTGGGCGCTGCAGAAGCCGGGCAGGTCCCGTAGCGCGACGGCCAGGGCCTGCGCCTGCCTGGTTCCGCGCGTCCGGGTGCCGCGGACCGATCCGGCTGCCGCGACCTGCATGTGCTCTTCCGGCTGCGGCGTGGTCACAGTCGCACGGTACAACGTCGGCGGCGTTCCGGCTAACGCGCGGAGCCGGTGCCCCGGGCGACCCGGCCGGGTTGCAAACGAAATTGGGAATCATTATCATTACGGTTAACGTCAACCATTCCATCGCGAGGAGCGCCGGTCATGCGCAGCCGCCGCAGGTCCCTGGGTCTCGCCCGGCCGCTCTCGGCCGTCCTGCTGAGCTGCGTAGCCTGGCTCACGGCCGGCTGTTCCTCGTCCCTGGCGTTCGGCTCGTCGGCCCCGGCCGGCACGGTCGTCGTGGTGGGCGCCGAGAACGAGTACGCCGACGTCATAGCGCAGGTCGGCGGGAAGTACGTCCAGGTCAGCGCCATTATGAGCAATCCGAACACCGACCCGCACACCTTCGAGGCCAGTGCGTCCGTGGCCCGCGTCGTCAGCTCGGCGCAGCTGGTGGTGCAGAACGGCGCGGGCTATGACACCTTCATGAACACGATCGAGAGCGCGGTGCCCAGTTCCTCGCGCCAGCTCATCGTGGTGCAGAAGCTGCTCGGGCTGCCGGATAGCATCCCGAACCCGCACCTGTGGTACCAGCCCGCCACGATGCCGGCCGTGGCGGACGCGATCGCCGCCCGCCTGAGCGCCCTGCAGCCCGCGCACGCTTCGTTCTTCCGGGCCAGCGCGGCCGCCTTCATCGGCTCGCTGGCCGGGTGGAACCGCGCGATCGCGGCGCTGGCGGCCACCTACCCCGGTGTGCCGGTGGCGACCACCGAGCCGGTGGCGGACTACCTGCTGCAGGCGGCGGGCGCCGACAACGCCACCCCGTGGGCGCTGCAAGCCGACACCATGAACGGCACCGATCCCTCAGCGCAGGACGTCGCGGCCCAGCGGCGCCTGTTCACCCAGCACCGCGTCAAGGTGCTTCTCTACAATCAGCAGGTGACGGATTCGCTGACCGAATCGTTCATCTCGCTGGCGCGGGCCAACGGCATCCCGGTCGTGGGCGTCTACGAGACGATGCCGGAGCCCGGGTACCACTACCAGTCGTGGATGCTGGCCGAGGTCCGGGATCTGCGCAACGCCGTGGCGCACCAGACCTCCAGTGAGCACCTGTGAGCGGCGATCTGCTCGAACTGGCCGGAGTGGGGGTCCGGCTGGGCGGCCGGGAGATCCTCGGGGACGTCTCTTTCACGATCCGGGCCGGTGAGTTCACCGGCCTGATCGGGCCCAACGGCGCGGGCAAGACCACGCTGCTGCGGATCATCCTCGGCCTGCAGCCGGTGACCAGGGGCTCGGTGCTCATCGACGGCGCGCCGCGGGCGCCACGGGATGCCTCGATCGGCTACGTGCCGCAGAAGCTGTCCATCGAACCCGACATGCCGCTGCGGGTCAGGGACGTGGTCGCGCTCGGGATCGACGGGCACAAGCTGGGCCTGCGATTCCCGTCCCGGGCCCGCCGCGAGCTGGTCGACGACATGCTGACCGCCGTCGGCGCGCAACGCTACGCCAACGCGCGGGTCGGCGAGCTTTCCGGCGGCGAGCAGCAGCGGGTCATGATCGCGCACGCGCTGATCAGCAAGCCGAGGCTGCTGCTGCTGGACGAGCCGCTGGCCAACCTGGACATCTCCAGCGAGCAGGGGATCGTCTCGGTGCTGGCCCGGCTGGCCCGGGCTGAGCAGATCGCGGTGCTGCTCTCGGCGCACGACATGAACCCGCTGATGCCGGTGATGGACCGGATCGTCTACGTGGCCGCGGGCCGGGCGGCGGTCGGCAGCACCGAGGAGGTGGTGCAACCCGAGGTGCTCAGCCGCCTGTACGGCCAGCACGTCGACGTCATCCGGGTTCACGGCCGGGTCCTGGTGGTCGCCGCCCCGGAGGGCACCGACGACGTGGCGGCCACCGCCGAGGACGCAGGCGTGGTGCGGTGAGCGTGCTCAGGTACGTCTTCGCGCCGGGCTTCTTCGGCAGCGGACCGGTGCACATCGCGCTGGCCGTCGGGACCGTCATCGCCATCACCTCCGCCGTGGTCGGGGTGTTCACGGTGACGCGCGGGCAGTCGTTCGCCGGTCATTCGCTGGCCGACATCGCCACCACCGGGGGTTCCGGCGCGTTCCTGATCGGCGTCAACCAGTTCTGGGGTTACCTCGCGTTCGGGGCGGGCGCGGCCGCGTTCATGGAGGTGATCGGCATCCAGCGGCGCCGCGGCCGGGATGTGGCCACCGGCGTGGTGCTCGGCGCGGCCCTCGGCCTGGCCGCGCTTTTCCTCTACCTGGGCACCGAGTTCAGCTCGACGACCGGCGCGTCGTTCACCATCTTGTTCGGCTCGATGTTCGTTATTACCTCCTCGACCGTGCCCGTCCTGCTCGCCTCCGCGCTGCTCGCGCTGGCCACCGTGGTCGTGCTGGCCCGGGTGCTGCTGCTGAGCTCGCTGAGCCCGGACATCGCGGCCGCCCGCGGCGTGCCGGTGCGCGCGGTCGGCGCGGCCTACCTGATGGCCCTGGCCGTCTCGGTCGCGTTGTCCGCCGTGATCATCGGCGCGGTCCTGAGCACCGCCCTGCTGATCGGCCCGGCCGCGACCGCGCTGCGTGTCGCCACCGGCCCGGTCCGGGCGATGGCTACGGCGGCCGGCATCGGGGTGGCGGCCATCTGGGTCGGCATCGTGCTCGCCTACGACAGCTTCTACTGGCCGCCCGCCGGCCGGGGCTGGCCGGTCAGCTTCTTCGTGGTGACGCTGATCGTCGGCGGCTACCTGCTCACCTACCTGCGGCGCGAGCGGCAGCCGGCGGCCGTCGAACGCCCGGATGCGGAGCAGGTATGTTCCCCGGCCTGATGGAGCGGCCATGTTCAGCGGCCTGATGCTGAATACCTGGGTCGCGGCGACGGCGGTCGCGGTGATCGCCGGGGTGACGGGCTTCTTCGCCGTGCTGCGCGGATCGACGTTCGCGGCCCATGCCATCCCCAACGGCGCCTTCGCTGGTGCGGCCGGGGCGAGCCTGCTCGGGCTCAACGCGTTCGCGGGCCTCGCGGTGTTCTCGGTCGGCGGCGCGCTCGGCATCGCCGGGCTCAGCCGCCGGGCCCGGCATGACGTGGCGACCGCGCTGGCCTTTGTCATGATGCTCGGCATCGGCGCCTTGTTCGTCAGCTGGAGCACCCAATACGCGCAGGAAGCGTACGCGCTGCTGTTCGGCGAGGTCTTCGGCGTCAGCCCGGCCGAGGTGCTGCCCATTTTGCTGCTCGGGGCGGTATCCATCGCCGCGATCGTCGTGATGTTCCGCCCGCTGATGCTGTCCTCGGCGATGCCCGAGGTAGCCGAGGCGCGCGGGCTCTCGGCCCGCCGGATGGACCTGGCCTTTCTGCTCGTGATGGCCCTGGCCACCAGCATGACGGTGCCGGTGGTCGGCGCCCTGCTGATGTTCAGCCTGATGATCGGCCCGGCCGCCGCGGCTAGGTCGCTGACCGCGCGGCCGTTCCTGGCGATGACCCTTTCTGTCGTGATCGCGCTGGTCACGGTGTGGACGGGCATCGCCATCTCCTACCGGACCAACTGGCCGCTCGGCTTCTTCGTCGGCGTCATGGGCGCGGCGTTCTTCCTGTTCGGCCAGGCCTACGCCAAGATCGCCCGGTCCGCTCGAAGGGCGGCCGCGTAATCCGATTCCGGCTCGCGCCGTCGTGACCGTCGTCCCGCCGTCGCCGCTGGCCGCGGCCCGAGCCCACGGGCCAATACCGCAGGCTCGGTACCGCAGGCTCGGTACCGCAGGCTCGGTACCGCAGGCTCAGTACTGTGGGCTCGGTACTGTGGGCCTGGTGAACCGGCTGCGGAATTCGACGAGTCCTTACCTGCTCCAGCACGCGGGCAATCCGGTGGACTGGTGGCCGTGGTGCGGCGAGGCTTTCGCTGAGGCCGCCGCGCGGGACGTTCCGGTGCTGCTCTCGGTGGGCTACGCCGCCTGCCATTGGTGCCACGTGATGGCGCACGAGTCGTTTGAGGACCCGCAGACCGCGGCGCTGGTCAATGAGCACGTGGTCGCGATCAAGGTGGACCGGGAGGAGCGACCCGACGTCGACGCCGTCTACATGACCGCGACGCAGGCGATGACCGGCCAGGGCGGCTGGCCGATGACGGTGTTCATGACCCCGGACCGGGAGCCGTTCTTTTGCGGCACCTACTTCCCGCGGGACCACTTCCGGCAGCTGGTCCTGAACATCTCGCGCGCGTGGCGGACCCAGCGCGAGGACGTGGCCGACCGGGCCAGGCAGATTGCCGCCGCGCTGGCGGAAAACGCGTCGGCCACTGCCCGCGCGCTGCGTGACGGCCCGCCGGGCGCCTCCCTCCCGGGACTGGCCGCCGACGGCCCGCTGGCCGGCCAGTTCGCTGACGACCAGCCGGCCGCCCGGTTCCGCGAGGTGACGGACGCGGCGGTGGCCGTCCTTGATCAAGGCTTCGACCGAACGGACGGTGGTTTCGGCGCCGCGCCCAAGTTCCCGCCGTCGATGGTGGTGGAGTTCCTGCTGCGTTACCACCAGCGGACCGGAGCGCCCGACGCGCTGCGGATGGCCGAAGGCAGCTGCGAGGCGATGGCCCGCGGCGGCATGTACGACCAGCTGGGCGGCGGCTTCGCCCGGTACTCCGTCGACGCCTCCTGGGTGGTGCCGCACTTCGAGAAGATGCTGTACGACAACGCGCTGCTCGCCCGCGTCTACCTGAACCTCTGGCGGCTCACCGGGTCGGAGCTGGCCCGCCGGGTGGCGCAGGAGACGTGCGACTGGATGCTCCGCGAGCTGCGGACCGGCGCGGGCGGCTTCGCGGCGTCGCTGGACGCCGACAGCGAGGGCGAAGAAGGCAAGTTTTACCTCTGGCGGCCCGCCGAGCTAGCTGCCGTCCTCGGGCCCGACGATGGCGAGTTCGCGGCGCGGACCTTCGGCGTCACCGAGGCCGGCACGTTCGAGCGCGGCGCCTCGGTGCTGCAGCGGCGTAGCGAGCCCGCCGACGCCAGCCGGCTGGACCGGATCAGGATCGCGCTGCTGACCGCCCGCGCCGCCCGGGTCGCCCCGGCCCGCGACGACAAGGTGGTGGCCGCCTGGAACGGGATGGCCATCTCCGCCTTCGCCGAAGGCGGACTGCTGCTCGGCCGCCCGGACTTCGTCGCGGCCGCCCGCGACGCCGCCGGACTGCTGGCCTCGGTCCACCTGGCGGACGGCAGGCTCATCCGCACTTCCCGCGACGGGACCGCCCGCCCAGCGCCCCCCGCACCGGGAGCCCCCGTGCCGGGAGCCCCCGGCCAACCGCCCCCCGTGCCGGGAGCCGCCGTTCCGGGACCCGCGGTTAGGACTCCGCCTGCTGGCGGCACGGCGGGCGTGCTGGAGGACTATGCCTGCGTGGCCGAGGGATTCCTCACGCTGTCCGGGGTAACCGGAGAAGCGCGCTGGATGGCGTTGGCTGGCGACCTGCTCGAGGTCACGCTGACCGCTTTCGGCGACGGGGAGGGCGGTTTCTACGACACCGCGGCGGACGGCGAGCCGATGATCTTCCGCCCGGCCGATCCGGCGGACAACGCCACGCCGTCAGGCGTGTTCGCCGTCGCGGGGGCGCTGCTGCGTTACTCCGCGCTGGCCGGCTCGGCCCGGCAC
>JALYVS010000286.1 GCA_030853115.1 Actinomycetota bacterium | reverse complement strand
CGTGGAACCCCGGCCACCCGGTCCGCCAGCCGGGCCACCGTCATACCCCGACGCTAAATCACGGCCACGAACGGGAGCCAGCCGACGCCCAGCGCCAGCCGTCAACCCCAATGAAAGATCAGGGCTACGGGTACGACGCGGAGCGGATCCCGCACCCGGTACCGTTCAAAGCCGCGCAGGGCCGGACCAAGGCCCGGCTGGTCACCGACCCGGACCGCGCCCCGGTCATCGAGCAGATCTTCACCTGGCGTGTCGTGGACAAGCTCGGCCTCCCGGCCATCGCCGCCCGGCTTAACGCCGACCCTGCCCGCTACCCCGCCCCCAGCCCCGCCGCCGTCACCGGGTGGACCGCGCAGAACCTCGCCGCCATGCTCCGCAACCCCAAGTACACCGGGTACATGGTCTACGGGCGGCACCGCAACCGCAACGGGCACCGCGTTCCCGTCCCCCCGGACCAGTGGGTGTGGTCCCCGGCCCCGGTGCATCCGGCCATCATCGGCCGGGACACCTGGGACGCCGCCCAGCAGGTCGCGGCCGGGCACGGCTCCAGCCGGGACGGGGAGGACCTGAACACCCATCCCGCGACCGTGCGGTTCTACCCGTACCGGGGCCGGGTCCGGTGCCGGGACTGCCAGCGGCGGATGGCCGGGAACAGCTACAACATCGCCTCGCAGGTGGCCTACTACCGGTGCCCCCCACAACTGGGCCAGCCCCAAGCACGCCGCTGACCACCCCGGCCACCCCCGCACCGTCCAGGCCCCCGAACTGCTTCTGGACCAGGTCGTCGGCGCGTTCTTCGCCTCCCGGATCTTCGGCCCCGAACGCGCCGCGCTGCTCGCCGCCCAGCTCCCCGCCACCGACGCCCAGGCCGCCGCCGACCGTGACTCTCAGGTCACCGCGATCCAAGCGCGCATCAGCCGGATCGACTCCGCGCAGAACTCCCAGATCCTGGAACTGGAAGAACTCCCCGCCAACCCGGCCGATACCGCCACCGCCGCGCTGCGCGCCCGCATCCGCGCCCGGTTCGCCGAACTGCACGAAGAACGCGAACGGCTCGAAACCCAGCTCAAAACCCTGGCCAAAACCGCGCCCGCCGCCGCCGACATGACCCTGCTCGACCAGCTCCCGCTCGCCGGAAACATCCTTCCCGCCCTGCCACCCCAGCTCAAAGCCCGGCTGTTCCAGGCCTTCGACATCGCCGTCCTGTGGAACAAACCCGGCCAGCAAGCCACCGTCCGCGCCGAGATCACCGAGACCACCCTGCACGCCGTCCCCGGCATCCTCAACCCCAGCCAAGACGGCTACCACGACACCAGCCCCGACGAACCCGCCCCCATGGGGCATCCGAACAACCCCCCTAGATAGGGGACGGTGGCACATCCGTTGGTCAGAGCGAGAGCTGGATCGTCGCTTCGATGGTCAGTCGGCGACCGGGACCGCTCTGTTAACACTTGACACGTGGCACTCGGGCGTCCGTGATCGCCTGCGAGCCGCCGTCGGCCCCGACCCGGTACGTCCATGCACTCCGGCAGGCCAAGGAACCCGCACCCGAGCGTAGACCGCCCGTCCTACGGGGGGAAACCCCACCATCAAGACGGGTGCTGACCGCGTTCCCGGCTAGCGGCGCCTTCCGTAGCGTGAACTCCGCCAGCGGACAAGCGTGCCCGGACGGGGGCCCGGACACGCGAACCTGCGCGATCGCACATCCGAAGACGACTGGAGTGATTCCCATGATCGAGGCACGAGGCCTGGTCAAACGCTACGGCTCCACCACTGCTGTGGATAACCTCAGCTTCGACGTCCGCCCCGGCACCGTGACGGGGTTTCTCGGCCCGAACGGGGCGGGCAAGTCCACCACGATGCGCATGATCCTGGGCCTGGACCGGCCCGACGCCGGGACCGTGCGGATCGGCGGGCGGGACTTCCGCGACATGCGCTGGCCGCTGCGCGAAGTCGGCGCGCTGCTCGAGGCCAAGGCCTTCCATCCGGGCCGGTCGGCCCGCTCCCACCTGACCGCGCTGGCCGCAAGCAACTCGATCGGTCGCCAGCGGGTCGACGAGGTGCTCGGGATCACCGGCTTGGACAAAGCGGCCAGCCGGCGCGCGGGTAAGTTCTCCCTTGGCATGTCCCAGCGACTGGGCATCGCGGCCGCGCTGCTCGGCGACCCGGCCGTGCTGCTGCTCGACGAGCCGGTCAACGGCTTGGATCCTGAGGGCATCCGGTGGATCCGCAACCTGCTCAAGAGCCTGGCCGCACAGGGCCGCACTGTGCTGATGTCCAGCCACCTGATCAGCGAGGTCGCGCAGACCGCCGATCAGCTCATCGTGATCGGCCAGGGCCGGCTGCTCGCCCAGACCACGGTGGCCGAACTGTCCTGCGCCGGCCGCTCCCTGGAGGAGGCATTCTTCGGCCTCACCGAAGGCACCGCCGAGTACTCCGCCACCAGCATCGCGTATCAAGGGAGCCTGTGATGACCACCGCCACCCTCACCCGCAGCGCGGCCAGGACCGAAGGCCATTACGGTTTCCGCCAGGTCGCCGAGATGGAATGGCTGAAACTGCGCAGCATCCGCTCGACGGCCTGGATCATGGGTGTCTTCGCGGCCGGGATGATCGTCGTCGCCATCTTGGTGCTCAGCCACGAGAACTGGGCCTCGATGAACGCGGTGGAACGGGCCGGCTTCGACCCCACCAATGAGGGCTTCGCCGGGCTGGCGATCGGCCAGCTGGCCTTTGGCGTGCTCGGCGCGCTGGTCATCACCAGCGAGTTTTCCTCCGGGATGATCCGCGCCACGCTCACCGCGGTGCCGCGCCGCCCGCTGCTGCTGGCGGCGAAAGCGGCGGTGCTCGGCGCCGTCACCCTGATGACGGGGAAATCATAGCTTTCATCTCCTGGGGAATCGGCGAGGCCGCGCTGCGGTCCCCGGCGCCGCACGCGGCCCTCAGCCAGCCCGGCGTGCTGCGCGCGGTGCTGATGGCCGGCACGTACCCGGCGCTGATCGCGCTCATCGCGGTCGGCCTGGGTGCGGTCATCAAGCACACCGCGGGCGCGATCTCGGCCGTGGTCGGGATCTTGTTCGTGCTGCCGCTTGTCCTGCTGCCGCTCGGTACCTCGATCCAGGACTCGGTCGGGCAGTTCCTGCCGATGATCATCGCGGGGAGCTCCATCACCGCGGTCCGGCCGGAGGCGCACAGCCTGTCACCGGGCCTGGGATTCGGCATGCTGTGCGCGTACGCCGCGGCCGCGCTGGTCATCGGCGGCGTGGTCCTGGCCCGCCGCGACGCGTAAGAGAGACAATTAGCGCCATGGAACAGGAGATCCGGCGGGTCGCGGAGCTGATCGTGGGTGCTCCGCTGACCCGCCGGAACCGTCGAGAGCTGCTGTACTGCGGCGTCGGCGGATTCGCGGGAGCCGTCAGCTTCTGCGCCCTGGTGGCGCTCCTGCTGGTGGGCCTGACCGTCTCGGCGTCCGTCCTGGGCACCGTCGTCGGCCTGCTGCTGATCACCATCGCGCTGCGGTTCAGCAGGAGGCTGGGCTCGCTGCACCGGCGGCTGCTCAAACGGCTGCTCGGCCGTCAGGTCGAGGCGCCCCCGTCCTTCCAGCCCGGTGCGGGCATTCTCGGCCGCCTGGACCGTCGGCTCCGCGACCGCGCCGCCTGGCGCGGCGTCTGGTACACCCTGATCAAGCTGCCGGCCGCGGCGGTGCAGCTCTACTCGATCGTGCTCACGGCCTGCGGCCTGGTCGACGTGAGCTACCCGGTCATCTGGGTGTTTTTCCACAACCGCCCAGGCGCTCCGGCGAATTCCTTGCTGGCGGTGATCCCCGTCCCGTTCGGCGGAACTTTCGACGTGACCAGCTGGCTGGGCACCTTCCCGGCCGCCATCGCCGGCGCCGCCTGCGTCGTGGCCGCGGCGTGGCTGGCCCGCGGGATCAACGCCGCCGACGCCCGGCTGATACGGGGCCTGCTCGGGCCGAGCAGCATGGCCGAGCGGGTCAGTGAGCTGGAGCGGACCCGGGCGCTGGCGGTCGATGGCTCGGCCGCGGCGCTGCGGCGGGTCGAGCGGGACCTGCACGACGGGGCGCAGATGCGGCTCGCCGCGCTGGCGATGAACCTCGGCATGGCGCGGGAGAAGCTGGGTGGTGAGGAAGAGACGGTGCGGGAGCTCCTGGACGCCGCGCACCGCAACGCGGTGGACGCGCTGGCCGACCTGCGCGACCTGGCCCGCGGCATCCACCCGCCGGTGCTCGACAACGGCCTGGCCAGCGCGCTGGACACCCTGGCCGCGAGCAGCGCCATCCCCGCCACCGTCGCCGCCGACATCGCCGAGCGGCCGGCGCCCGCGATCGAGACGATCGCCTACTTCTGCGCCGCCGAGCTGATCGCCAATGCCACCAAGCACAGCTACGCCAACCAGATCGAGATCAGCATTTTTACCGAACGGACCGGCGTGCTCCGGCTAGAAGTAGTTGACGACGGCATCGGCGGCGCCGACCAGGCCCGGGGCACCGGCCTGGCAGGCCTGGCGGAACGGGTGTCCACGGTGGACGGCCGCATCGAGGTGTCCAGTCCGGCGGGCGGTCCGACCAAGGTGGCGGTCCAGTTGCCGCGGCGAACCGGAGGGGAGGATTGATGCGGGTAGTCATCGCGGAAGATGCCGCGCTACTGCGGGAGGGCCTGACCCGGCTGCTCCAGGACCGGGGGCATGTGATCTGCGCGGCGGTGCCCGACGGCGACAGCCTGCTGGCCGCGGTGGCCGAGCACCGGCCGGACGCCGCGGTGGTGGACATCCGGATGCCGCCGACGCACACCGACGAGGGGCTGCGCGCCGCGCTGCGGATGCGGCAGGACTTCCCGGGTACCGGCGTGCTGATGTTCTCCCAGTACATCGAGACCTCCTACAGCGCGCAGCTGCTCGAGGGCGGCGCGTCCGGCGTCGGCTACCTGCTCAAGGACCGGGTCGCGAACGTGGCCGAATTCGCGGCGGCGCTGGAGCGGGTGGCCGCGGGCGGGACGGCGCTGGACCCCGAAGTGGTCAGCCAGCTGTTCCGGGCCAGCAGGCAGCGCGGCGGGCTGGCTACGCTGACCCCGCGGGAACGCCAGGTGCTCGCCCTGATGGCCGAAGGCAGGTCGAACGCCGGGATCGCGGTCGAGCTCGTGGTGTCAGGCGGGGCGGTGGAGAAGCACGTGGCCAGCATCTTCAGCAAGCTCGGCCTGCCGCCGGGGGAGAGCGACAACCGCCGCGTGCTGGCCGTGCTGCGCTATCTGGGAGGTAAACCCTAACGTCAAGACGGGTGATGACCCGTTCCGCGCCGGACGCCAGGTTCCCGGCGTAGCTGGGATGGAAGACATCGGCATCGCACCGCACTTGACACACTTGGCTAATAAGCTTAGCTTTACGGCTAAGTTATTTAGCTAAGGAGGCTGACATGACCGAGTTCCTCAGCGTCGGCGGTGGCCGGATCGCTTACGACGTAACCGGCGAGGGCCCGCTGGTCGTGCTCGCACACGGCATGGGCGACAACCGTAACGCCTACCGCTTCCTGGTGCCGCTGCTCGCCGGGGCCAGCTATCGGGTGGCCAACACGGACTTGCGCGGGCACGGCGAGTCGAGCACGAACTGGCTGTCCTACAGCCGCACCGACACCGCGAACGACCTGCTCGCGCTGATCAGGGCTCTGGGCGGTCCCGCGATCATCGTCGGCCACTCGTTCGCCGGAGGCGCGGCCACCATCGCGGCGGCGCAGGCACCCGAGCTGGTGACCGCGGTCGCGGAGATCTCTCCGTTCACCCGGGCTTCCGCCCCGCTCAGCCTCGGTGCTTTCCTGACCAACCGCAGCTACCGACGCGGCGGCCTGCGGCTCGCGGGCATGGCCCTGACGGGCAGCGTGGGCATCTGGGCGAGCTACCTCAACATCGCCTTCCCCGGTGCCAAGCCGGCCGACTACGCCCAGGCCATCTCGGCTTTGCAGGCCAACCTGCGCGAACCGGGCCGGATGGCCGCGGCGCGGAAGATGGGCCGGTCTTCCTCTACCGACGCGGGGGCGGCGCTCGGTGCCATCCGCCGCCCGGCGCTAGTGATCGAGGGCAGCGCGGACTCCGACTGGCCCAGCGCGCAGGCCGAGGGCGACGCCATCGTCGCGGCCATGCCAGCCGGCCTAGGCCAGACCGTGGTGATCGACGGTGCCGGGCACTACGCCCACACGCAGTTCCCGGCTCAGGTCGCCGCGATCTTGCTGCCGTTCCTGAAGGAGCACGCGGGTGCCTAGGACCGGGCTGAGCGGCGCCGGTATCGTCGTGGTGGCGGCCGAGCTGGCCGATGAGACCGGGTTCGACGGCGTCACGATGGGCCTGCTCGCCGACCGGCTCGGCATACGCCCGCCGTCCCTGTACAAGCACGTCGCCAGCCTGGCCGACCTGCGGCACCGCCTGGCCATCCTGGCGATGACCGAGGTCGGCGAGCAGATACGCGACGCGGTGCAGGGCAAGGCGGGGCGCGACGCGCTAGCCGCGATGCTGACCGCGCTCCGCGGCTATGTCACCGACCACCCGGGCCGTTACATGGCTACGGTCGGCGCGACGGAAGACGGGCCAGAGGACCCGCTGGTCCTGGCGGCGGCTCGCGTGATCACTTCGATCGCCGCCGTGCTGCGGGGCTACGGCATCGGCGACGCGGAGATGACGCACGCTATCCGCCTGATCCGCTCCGCCATGCACGGGTTCTCGATGCTGGAAACCTCGGGCGGCTTTCAGTGGGACACCGATCCCGACGAGAGCTTTGCCTGGATGATCGGCTTCATCGACCGCGGCCTGCGATCACCAGAGCTAGCGTTAGATCCGTTGGCCGCCAGCACGGCGCCAGTCGCGGCGTGGGTCAGCTGTGGCCGAGTACGGGGTGCGGAACGTAAGGGGCGGCCAGGCGGCTGGCTTCGGAAGGGGACACGGTGAGCTCCGCCGCGGCCAGCGCGTCGCCGATGTGGCCGAGCCCGGTGGCACCCACGATGGGCGCGGTCACGCCAGGCCGGCTCAGCAGCCAGGCCAGGGCGAGCTGGGCGGCGGGTACCTCGCGCTCGGCGGCGACCTCGGCGAGCCGGTCCACCACGTCGAAGTCCGCCTCGGTGCGGTAGCGCTGGTCCGACAGCGGGTCGTCGGCGGCCCGGGCGGTGCTGCGCTCGCCTTGCCGATTGCGGTTGCCGGCCAGCATGCCGCGGGCCAGCGGGCTGTAGGGCAGCACGGCGACGCCCTGGTCGGCGCACAGCGGGATCATCTCCCGTTCCTCCTCCCGGTAGAGCAGGTTGTAGTGATTCTGCATCGAGACGAAGCGGGTCCAGCCGTTACGCTCGGCCACCTGCTGGGCCTTGGCGAACTGCCAGGCGAACATGCTGCTGGCGCCGAGGTAGCGGGCCTTGCCCGCCTGGACCACCTCGTGCAGCGCCCCCATGGTCTCCTCGATCGGCGTCTCGTAGTCCCACCGGTGGATCTGGTAGAGGTCGACGTAGTCGGTGCCCAGCCGCCGCAGCGACGCGTCGATCGCGGCAAGCACGTGCTTGCGGGATAGGCCCCGTTCGTTGGCGCCGCCCGTGCCGCCGCGGTCCGCGGGTTCCTTGGCTTCGGTGGGGTCGGCGGTCGCGGGGAAGTACACCTTGGTGGCCAGCACGTAGTCATCGCGGTGAGCGAAGAGCCCGCGCAGCAGGTTCCCGGTAATCTGCTCGCTGACGCCGCCTGAGTAGGTGTCGGCCGTGTCGAAGAAGGTGACGCCGCCGTCGACCGCTGCCTTGACGATCGGCTCGGCCGCGGTCTCATCGAGGTGCCAGGCCCGTTCGGCCTGGGTGCCGTAGCTCATCATGCCCAGGCAGATACGCGAGACCTTCATCCCGGCCGATCCCAGCTTGACGTAATCCACGGCAG
>JALYVS010000285.1 GCA_030853115.1 Actinomycetota bacterium | reverse complement strand
CGTGCGAGGGGCACGCCATCTTGTTCGCCCGCTCGATCGCCGCCGTCCTCCCCGGCGACCTCCCCATCCCCCTGGCCCTGTCCGTCCTGGACGTCTGCGGCGCCCCCGCCCTCACCCAGCGACTGGTCAAAGCCGCTCAAACCACCCCGGGCGCCGGACAAGGTCAGGTCACCGTCCTGATCATCGGCGCCGCAGGCAAAAGCGGCTCGCTGTCCGCGGCCGCCGCCCGCCAAGCAGGCGCAACCAGGATCATTGGCGTAGTCCCCACCCAGGCCGAAGCCGGTCTCCTGCGCCAGTTCGGCATGCCCGGGCTCGTCGACGACATCGTCATCGCCGATGCCAGGGATCCCGTAGGACTGGCGGCCAAGGTCCAGGCGGCGGGCGGACCCGCGGTTGTCACGGTCGTCTGCGTCGACGTCGCAGGCTGCGAAGGTGGTGCCATCTTGTCCACCGCCCCCGGTGGCACGGTGATCTTCTTCTCGATGGCCACGTCTTTCAGCTCCGCCGCGCTCGGCGCCGAAGGGCTCGCCGCCGACGTGACGATGCTGGTGGGAAACGGGTACGTACCAGGTCACGCGGAGCTCGCGCTCGGCCTGATCCGCTCGGTGCCGGGGCTGCGAGCCCTGTTCGAGCGGCGGTTGTCAGAGCCGGGCGCCGGTCATGCAGGAGCGGAAGGGAGCCGGCCGTGACGGGCAAGCTGAATCTGGACCCCGGGCTCGTGAACCAGGCCAGGGAACTGGCCAGGCGGGCCGGGCAGCCGGTGACCGACCTGGCCAGGACGCACACCACCGTATCGGTGGAACGTGCCGTGCTGCGGCTGGCCGGCCTGGCCGGGGCGGACGAGGACGGCATGCCGTGGGTGAACCGGCTCACCGACGCGATCCGCGAGTCGGTCGGGCTCGAGCACGGGGTGGCCCTGCCGGCCTGGGACGCGATGCTGGCCGGAGGTTATCCCGACCTGCGCACGCTGGCGGTCGACGCGACGGCGGGCCTGGTCAAGTTCCGTCTCCCCGCGGGAGGCGAAGCTGAGGGTGCCCGTCGAGCCGCGAGCCGTTCGGTACAGAAGGGCTTTTCCCTGATCGATGCCCGCCGGGCCGAACGGGACCAGATGCTCGCCGCCACCTCGGACCCGCCGATGCCCTGGATTTACCTGATCGTCGCGACCGGGGATATCTACGAGGACATCCCGCAGGCGCAGGCCGCCGCGCGCGGGGGCGCGGACATCATCGCGGTGATCAGGTCGACCGGGCAGTCGCTGCTCGACTACGTGCCCGAAGGCGCGACCAGGGAAGGGTACGCGGGTACGTACGCCACCCAGGAGAACTTCCGGCTGATGCGCGCCGCGCTGGACGACGTGTCACGCGAACTGGGCCGCTACGTCCGGCTGACCAACTACGCCTCTGGGCTGTGCATGCCGGAGATCGCCGCGCTAGCCGGCCTCGAACGGCTGGACATGATGCTGAACGACTGCATGTACGGGATCATCTTCCGCGACATCAACCCGGTCAGGACGTTCATCGACCAGCGATTCTCCCGGCAGGTGCACGCGCGGGCCGGCATCATCATCAACACCGGCGAAGACAACTACCTGACCACCGCCGACGCGGTGGACGCGGCGCACACGGTGGTGGTGTCCCAGCTGCTGAACGAGTATTTCGGCCTTGAGGCGGGGCTGGCGGTAAGCCAGCTCGGACTGGGGCACGCGTTCGAGATCAATCCCGAGGTGCCCGACTCGTTCCTGCTCGAGGTGGCCCACGCGCAGCTGATCAGGGAGCTGTTCCCGGACGCGCCGCTGAAGTACATGCCGCCGACCAAGCATATGACCGGCAACGTGTTCGCCGGCTACCTCCTGGACGCGTTCTTCAACCTGGCCGGCCTGATGACCGGCCAGTCCATCCTGCTCGTCGGCATGATGACCGAAGGCATCCACACCCCGTTCCTGTCCGATCGTGACCTGGCCCTGGAGAACGTCCGCTATGTGCGGCGCGCGGCCGGCCAGCTCGGCGCCTCGTTCCGGCCCGAGCCGGACGGCATGGTCGCCCAGCGGGCGCGGCAGGTGCTTGCGGAGGCCATCGACCTGCTCGGCATCATCGGCTCCCGCGGCCTGCTGACCGCGATCGCCGAGGGGACGTTCGGGGTGACCAGGCGCCCGCCCGACGGCGGCCGCGGCCTGGACGGCGTGGTGGAGCGGGCGCCGGGCTACGTCAACCCCGCGACCGAGATGCTCGACGGTGCCGAGGTGAGGGCATGAGCCTGACCGGGATCGTCCGGCCGTACGGCGACACCACGGGAGACGGGCGGGTGCAGCTGTCGTTCACGCTGCCCGTTCCGTTCGGCGACGAGGCCGACCGGGCCCTGGCTGAGGGCGCCGCCTTGCAGCTCGCGGCGAAAATGGGCCTGGACCCGGCCATGGTCGTGCACGCCAAGGGGATGGGGCCCGACTTCACCTTCTTCATCGTCTACGGCCGGGTCGCTCACCTGGTCGACTTGTCGGCGGTGACCGTGCTCGAGCGCGAGTTCGCGGTGCTCCCGGCGGCGGAGGTGAACCTGCGGATCCGTTCGGCCCTCGGTCGCAAGCTGGTGGTGGTAGGCGCCTGCATCGGCACCGACGCGCACACCGTGGGCATTGACGCGATCCTGAACGTCAAGGGGCACGCGGGGGAGAAGGGGCTGGAGTACTACCGGGAGATCCGGGTCGTCAACATGGGCTCCCAGGTCGGCGTGGCGGACCTGGTGGCCCGGGCCGAGGCCGAGCACGCCGACGCCGTGCTGGTCAGCCAGGTCGTCACCCAGCGGGACGCGCACCTGTCGAACACCAGGGAGATGGCCGAGGCGTTCCGTGCCGAGCTCGGCGAGCGGCGGCCGCTGCTGGTGGTGGGCGGTCCGCGGTTCGATCCCGGCGCCGCCCGTGATCTCGGCGTGGACAAGATCTTTTCCCGCGGCACTACGCCGGGTGAGGTGGCAAGCTACCTGGTGCACGCGCTCGCCCCCCAGGAGGAAGCCTCGTGAGCACCAGCCAGCATCTCGGCCTGTCCGTGACGCACCGCAGATACGTGCCCTACGGGGACGCCCATTACGGCGGGAACCTGGTGGATGGTGCTTACGTGCTCAAGCTGTTCGGTGACGTGGCCACCGAGATGTGCATCCGGACCGACGGTGACGAGGGGCTGTTCGCGTCCTACTCCGACGTTCAGTTCCGCGCCCCGGTGCTGGCCGGTGACATCATCGAGGCGACGGCCACCATCACCGCGGTCGGCCGGCGCAGCAGGCAGCTGGCCCTCGAGGCGCGGGTCACCTGCCGGGCCGAGCACGGCCGGGGCGAGTCGGCGGCCTCGGTGCTCAGCGAACCGGTCGTGGTCGTCACCGCCACCGGGACCGTCGTGGTGCCCGCAGCCGGGTGAGTCTGGCGGCCGCGTAGTCAGCGCTAGGGTTCAACGATGACCGCTTCGCCTGCTCCTGCCGTCCCGGCCGAAGCGCTGCTGCCAGCTACCCGCCGGGCGCTGCTCCACCGAGTGGCCGTCGGTCAGGCCGGGGGCCGGACGCCGTCGCTGGCCGGGGCGGTCGTGCGGGATGGGCGTCAGGTATGGTTCGGCGCGCGCAGCATGCTGGCGGGACACGAGCCGGACGGCAACACCCAGTACCGCATCGGCTCGCTGACCAAGACCTTCGTCGCGGTGCTGGTCATGAGGCTGCGCGACGAGGGCCGGCTCGACCTGGCCGATCCGCTGGGCCAGCACCTGGATGCGGGTCCGGCGCAGAACGCGACGATCGCCCAGCTGCTGTCGCACACGGCCGGGCTGGCTTCGGAAACCTGCGGCCCGTGGTGGGAACGAACGCCAGGTGAGCTGCGGCCTGAGCTAGCCGACGTCCTCGGACCGGAGCCTGCCCGGCATCCGGCCGGACGCCTGTTCCACTACTCCAATCCTGGTTATGCGCTGCTCGGCGCGCTCGTCGGCCAGCTGCGCGGGCAGGTCTGGGACCAGGTGCTCCGCCAGGAGATCCTGGAACCTCTGGGCATGGCCCGCACCACCACCGCGCCGCAGTCACCGCACGCCCGCGGCTTCGCCGTGCACCCATGGGCGGATGTCATGCAGCTAGAACCAGCCGACGGGACCGGGCTGATGGCTCCGGCGGGGGAGTTGTGGTCCACCGCGGAGGATCTGTGCCGTTTCGCGACGTTCCTGCTCGATGGCGATGACCGGGTGCTGCCGGCCAGAACTCTGGCCGAGATGCGTATCCCGGCCGCCCCGCCCGGGGATGACGCCTGGACGGGCGGCTACGGTCTGGGCCTGCAGCTGTTCCGCCGGGACGGGCGGGTGCTTTATGGCCATTCCGGATCCATGCCCGGCTTCGTCGCCACCTTGTGCGTCAGCCCGGACGACGGCGTCGGCGCGATCGCCCTGTCCAACGCCACGTCGGGACCGGACATCGGCATGATCGCTGTCGACCTGGCGAGGATCGTGGCCGACAACGAGCCGCGATTTCCGGCCCGCTGGAAGCCG
Source organism: Actinomycetota bacterium (assembly GCA_030853115.1). Classification (GTDB taxonomy): domain Bacteria; phylum Actinomycetota; class Actinomycetes; order Streptosporangiales; family Streptosporangiaceae; genus Palsa-504. Next base: position 3,404 of record JALYVS010000285.1, on the reverse strand, counting down.
CTGCCCGACGTCGACCAGGACCTGCTCGCGCTGACCGGCCTGTGGTACTGGGGTCCCCGTCCCTACGCGCTGAGGCTAGCCGCCGACCGGGTCCTGGAGCTGTCGCCGGTGGCCGGAGGTGGCCGCGCGTCCCGTTTCCGTGCCGGGCCCGACGGCACCTGGACCGGCCTCGGCGGCTACTACACCGGCGAGACACTGCGTGCCGTGCGCCGCGCGGACGGTGCGGTCGACCACCTTGACCTGGGCACGTTCGTGTTCACGCGGGAACCCTACGAGCCGGACGCGCCGCTGGCCGCGCGTCCGGATCCGGCGGGCTGGCAAGCGGGCTAACCGACGTCAGGCGCGGCCCAGTGAGCCTGCAGCACGGCATGATCAGGTCGCCGCAGCCAGCCATGCGCACGCGTTGGCCGCTATCCATGGTCAACCGCTAGAGATAACAGCTACCATGACGTTGCATCGTCGCTCTTTAGTCGGTCAATTCATATACCAGTTCGGAGAGTAGCTTATGGTGGCAGGTGCTCGCCGGTACATGTCACGACGTCGCAGCGGACATACCACCACCGTCACTATCGACGTCGAGCGGTTCTGCATCACCGCCAACCAGCGTGAGGACGGCAGCCTGGGCGAGGTCTTCATCCACTGGGGCAAGCACGGCAGCAGTGGTGCGGGCCTGGTGAGCATGTACGCCACCGCGTTGTCCATGGGCTTGCAACATCACGTGCCGCTGGCCGACCTCATCGGGCCTGGGCTCGACCAGTTCTTCGCGCCCAACGGGCACACCGACGACCCCGAGATCCCCAGGGTCCGCTCGGCCGTCGATTACATCGCCCGGCGCCTCGCCATCGACTGGCTGCCGTACCCCGATCGGGCCGCGCTCGGCGTGTACACGCTGCCGGTTACCGGGGCTGCACGTGCCGGACGGGCCAGCAGCCCGGCGGCGATCAGCTGAAGCATCTCGCTCAGGGTGGCGGTGAAGTCCAGCCGCATGGCGGCCAGGTCCGGCTCGGCGGCGTACGCCGCGAGCATCGCGGCCGACGGCTGCGTGTGCGGCCACAGCGCGCCGGTCATCAGGACGGCGGCGCCAGCCAGCCGGACCGCATCGTGCTCGCCGAGCTCGGGCACGCGCCGGATGATCATGGCGCCGAGCGCGGTGATGCCGGCGATGCTGGCCCTCTTGTACTGGGCGGCGACCTGGGGCGAGACGTTGCGCTCGAGCACGGCGGCCTGGGCGCTGATCAGGTCGCACAGCATCGGCCGGGCGGCGAGCGATGCGGCTACCGCGAGGGCGGCCCGGTCGGCGCGTTCAGCGGCGGTGCCCATCGTAGTGCTGGCCGCGGTCGTGTCCACGGCGCCGCCCGGACCCGCCAGATCCCGGTCCAGCTCCGTCAGCCAGTCCTGCCAGGCCGAGTCGAGTAGTTCGAGCAGCACCGCTTCCCGCGATTCGAAATAACGCAGCACGTTGGACTTGGCCAGCCCGGCGCGGCGGCTAAGTTCGTTGAGGGTGACCTCGGCCACCGGCATCTCGGCGAGCATCGTGGCCGCGGCTCCCAGGATCGCCTGCCGCCGTGCTTCGCGCTGCTCCTCGCTTCGCGCCCGCTGGAACACCGTCATGAACCGTATTTTACAGACCGATGGTCCCTTGCGTAAAGACCATCGGTCTGCTAATTTCAGAGTTAACAGACCGATGGTCTGCTGACAGGTGACGAGGAGAAGTCATGTACGCGGTTCCCGATCAGACCGGAAAGCTCGTGGTCATCACCGGCGCGAATAGCGGCACCGGCAAGGAAGCGGCCCGGCGCCTGGCCGAAGCCGGGGCGCGTGTGGTGATGGCCGTCCGGACTATCGCCAAGGGGGAGCAGGCACGCGAGGAAATCCTGGCCCGCCACCCTGGCGCCGCACTCGACGTCCGCCGTATCGACCTGGCCGACCTTGCCTCGGTCGGCGAGTTCGCCGACCGCCTGATCGCCGACGGCGTACCCGTGAACGTGCTGGTCAACAACGCCGGAGTAATGGCGCCGCCAACCCGCGTGAGCACCGCTGACGACTTCGAGTTGCAGTTCGGAAGCAACTTCCTCGGGCCGTTCGCCCTGACCGTCCGGCTGCTGCCGCTGGTGCTGGCCGCGAAGGCGCCCAGGGTGGTCACGATGAGCAGCGGCGTGGCGAGCTACGGCCGGATCCGCTTCGATGACCCGCAATGGACGCGCAGCTACCGCCCCAACCTGGCGTACGCCCAGTCCAAGCTGGCTGACCTGATGATGACCCTGCATCTGGCCGACCTGGCCAGCCGGCGCGGCTGGAACCTGATGAGCAACGCGGCGCACCCCGGGTTCACCCGCACCAACCTGCAAAGCGCCGGAGCCAGCCTCGGCCGGGACAAGCCGAAGCGGACGCCGTTCAACAGTTTCAGCTTCCTGCCTTCCCAGCCGGTGGGACCGGGCACCGAGCCGCTGCTGTACGCGGCGACCAGCGCCGAAGCCGTCAATGGCGGTTACTACGGGCCCAGCAGGTGGTTCGGCCTGGTCGGCCCTACGACCAGCGTGCAGCCGCCGCGGCGGGCCCGCGACGCCGCTACCGCGGCCCGGCTGTGGGCCGAAGCCGAGCGGCTGACCGGCGTGAGCATAGCCGCCCACAGCATCCGCTCCTGAGCGCCGGGTTAGCCGGGGGCGCTGTGCTAGCCGGGGGCGCTGTGCTGCCGGGGCGGGCGGCTGATCCTGGCGGCGAGCAGGTCGCGGAGGCTGACGACGCCGTAGACCTGCCGGCCCTGCATGACGGGCAGGTGCCGGAATCCGTGCAACAACATGATCTGCGCCGCGTCCTCGACCAGCGTGTCCGGGGCCGCCGACTGCGGGTCCTTGGTCATCCAGGCGGTCACCGGGATCGTGGTCAGGTCCGCGCCGGACGCCGCGGCCTTGAGTACGTCCCGCTCGGTGATGATGCCGGCCAGGAAGTGCCCTTGCATGACCAGAGCCGAACCCACCTTCTCCCGCACCATGGCGGCTGCGGCCTCCGCGACGGGACTGTCCGGGCTGGTGGTTACGGTCCGCGCGTGAACTAGTTCGCCCACCGTGCCAACCCGGCGGCTGGCCTCAGCCACTTTCGCCGATTTCGAAAAGCTCGGCGTCGTCATGCGGGGCCGACGGGCCAGCCAGCTCCTCTGACAGCAACCGCCACAGCGAACCCGACCAGGCTGACAGTTGCGGCCATCGCATCCAGAACAGCTGGAGCGTGGTCTGGTCGAACTCGGTGTGCGCCTGGTCAGGCGATACCTCGTGCGTGAAGTCCTCAAGCTGGTGCATGAGATCCATGAACCGGTCGGCGCTGCTATCCATTCGATCACCTCCGGGGGAGCTGCGGCGTCGGGCGCCAGATGTGGCCGAGAACGTCATGTGACACGAGCAGGGTGG
>JALYVS010000284.1 GCA_030853115.1 Actinomycetota bacterium | reverse complement strand
GGCCTGGCTCGAGCAGCTCGCCGAGCTCGCCGCGGATCACCGTCACCCGCGGGTCAGCGGCCAGGTCGGGCGGGACCGCGGCCCGGTCGATGAGCGTTAGCCGGGACAGCGGCTGCGCGCCGCCGCCCGCCACGTCCAGCGAGCCGGCCGCCAGCAGCTCCCGGGCTAGCCGCGAGCCCAGGAAACCAGCTCCTCCGGTGATCGCGACGTTGACCACGGCGCCTCCTTCTACCGGCCGACCTACGGCGCGCCGCTGGAACGGCACCGTTACGCGGCTCAGCTTTGACCTTAGTGTGACTGCAGCCGCCGGCATTCAGCCTGCGCCGAGCATCCAGCCCGCGGCATAAATCCGAGATCACCGCGTCAGAACCGCCTCATGGAGCCACGGACACCTCGCTCCGAAGTGACGATGACCGGGCCTGCCCGGAGACGGTCCTGTGGGACGCGCTCGTGGATGCCGGCCCGGAAGGTGTCCCCGTGGGCGAGCTGGAGGCCGCGGCATGGCCCGCGCTGGGGTAGCCGGCACCCAGCCGGTTACCCGCTTCCAGTTTGCGGGAGTATTGCCGCTGGGTCTTGGAGGCTGGAACGCCGGATGTTACGTTGCGCGTGAGAGCCGGGGCTGACGTTGGGTTACCCGGCAGTCACGATGGAAGGAACCCCCCACATGCGCACGCGCCTCCTCCTGACCGGGCTGGCTGGAGCCAGCCTGCTGACCGCCGGACTCACCGCGGCCTCGCCCGCCTACGCCACCAGCAACACTGCAGGCGTCTCCAGCGGCTCGGCGAACCAGTACCTCCAGTTCTGCAGCTCGGCCAGCACCTGCAACGAGCAGCAGCAGAACAACCTGTACGTCCAGTTCACCCGCACCGGGTCCACCTCGGGCGCCCTGGACATCTTCTACAAGATCGTCAACGGCACCGCCGTCAACGGAACCGACTTCAACACCCCGGCCACCGGCGAGGTGATCATCCCCGCAGGGCAAACCGGCTACCCCGACTTCGCCATCCCGCTGGTCAATGAGCACCAGTACGGCACCAGCAAGTCCTTCAGCATCGTGATCACCAGGACTACACCGTCGGTCACCCTCTCACCCGGCACTGGGACCGAGACCATCCTGGGCGGCAACGTCCCGCTCGACTGCGCGTTCACCTGGATCAGCAGCACCGCGCAGTCGATGACCTGCACCGCACGGCCCGCATCCCAGGTCTGGCGCATCCAGGGCGAATTCAAGGCCAACATGGGACCCCCGTTCATCCCTGAGCCCGGCAGTGACGTCACCGGCGACGGGACCTCATCGGTCAGCGGCCCCTACACCCTCTTCGCCACCTTCTTCTACCCCGTCACCTCCTGACACCCCGGCCGCACAGCCCCGTTACAACACCCGGTGCAGCGGCCACACGGTGTGTGGCCGCTGCACGGGGGCGATGTTTCATGCCCGGAATTCCAGGGACCCGCACGGGCCGACGCGGTCGATGGCCCGGTCAGCGGCATGTCCCAGTCCGCGCGGTCTCGCGGATCTGGCGGGCTTTCGGCCTCAAGCCGCACATCATCCAGACGTGGAAGACGTTCGATGCCGGCGGCCGGCCGCCGCGCTTCAGCTGACGAGCCGGCCCCGCAGTCCCTAGCCTGGGTCCATGCGCAGACCACGATCCGGAACAGACCGCGATGGCTGACGCCGACGACGTACGCCGCCTCGCGCTGGCCCTGCCGCAGGTGACGGAGATCGACAGCGACGGCTTCGATTTCCGGGTCGCCGACAGGGGGTTCATCTGGTCTTACCCCGAACGCCGCCCCGGTCAGCCCCGGGTCATCCGGTCCGACATCGCGGTGCTCTACGTCGGGGACGAGGCCGAGAAGCAGGCTCTGGTCCTGGGCGAGCCCGGGCTCTTCTTCACCACGCCCGGTTACGACGGCTGGCCGCTGGTCATGCTGCGGCTAGCCGAGGTGGACGCCGGGCGCCTGGCCGAGCTCGTGACCGACGCGTGGCGGATGCGAGCGCCGGACGAGCTCGTCGCCGAACTCGGCGAGGAGAGCGGCCGCCCGAGGTGAGCCAGGGCTCCGTCAGCTGCCGAGCTGCGGATGCGGGTATCGCTCGGCGCGGTGCTGGAAGGAAAGGATGTCCGGGTTCTGGATCGTGCCGTCGCGGATCTCGATGGCTCGCCGGATGGTCTCATCGCCGTCCCAGGCCTCGGGGCCGGCCAGCACGGTACTCAGATGCGCGAGGAGCGCCTCGCTGATCTCCCAGGTGGCGGAATTCCACAGCAGCGAAGGGCTGTGGTCCACGGCGTAGTACTGGATGTTGCGACCCACGGTAAACATCGGGTCCGCGAAAGACGTGGGCCGGGCCCAGCTGAATCCCATTCCCTCATCGCACGACACGTCCACGATCAGCGTGCCGGGTGAGAACGCGGCCAGGTCATCGCCGGTGAGAAACATCAAGGGCGCATCCGTGTCCTGAAGCACGCAGTTGACCACGACGTCGAAGTCGGCGAGGTAGTCCGCGAGCGGCACGTGGCCGCTTTCGCCGAGCGCGTGGCAGCGGGCCGGATCATCCCCGTCGCGTTCGAAGTGCACCATGCGGGCCGAGCGGGCCGGCGAGGCCACGGCGGCCACCTCCCGGTGGGTGAGAACGTGGATGTCCTGCACGCCATGGGCGTTCAACGCGGTCACCGCGCCCCGGCCGGTCGCACCGAAGCTGATGACGGCCGCGCGAAGCGGGCGGCCGTAGTCACCGGTGGTCCCGATGAGCTGCATGGCGTGCAGGACCGAGCAGTAGCCGGCCAGTTCGTTGTTCTTGTGGAAGACGTGCAGGTCAAAGGAGCCGTCATGGGACCAGTGGTTCATCGCCTCAAACGCGATCAGGGTCAGCCTGCGGTCGATGCCCAGCTGGGTGATGTCCTCGCTCTGGACGCAGTGGGGCCAGCCCCACAGAACCTGACCCTCCCGCATCTCCGCCAGGTCCTGCGGCAGCGGCTTGGGGCACAAGATGACATCGCACTGCGCCAGCAGCTGATCGCGGGTGCGGATGCCAGCGACATAGCCAGCCAGCTGCTCGTCCGGCACGCCGAAGCGCTCACCGTAACCCTGCTCCAGGTACATGCGCCGCCGCAGGCCGGCCTCGATCCGCTCGACATGCAAGGGGTGGATCGCCAGCCTGCGCTCGTCGTCTTTCCGCGACCGCGCGATCACCCCGAGGCTGTACTGATTCATGCCCGCTCCCTACCGGTTCCCTCGGCCATCGGAACCACCGCCACAGGACCACCGCCGCCTACGCCAGCGCCCGGCACCGCCACAGCACCTCAGCCAGCACAAGATAGCGTGCCACGCGATCGCGTGCCCCGGCCAGGATGCGCGGCTCCGGAATGAAGTGCGAGCCGCCGGGCAGAAGCCGCAATATAGCGATAGCAGGGTTCGGTGCCGGTTGTGGCCGGCTGTCTCAGCGGAGGGTGAGTTGAGCTTCCTCGACAGGATCAGGAACAGGTCCCGGATGACCAGAGGCCGCGGTAAGCAGAAGATCGGCCGCGCGACGGGCAATCGCCGCCTGCAGGCAGAAGGTCTGGCTGATCGCATCAGCGGGGGCGTCAGGCAGCTAGGTGAGGAGCTCAAGGACGAAGGCAAGGACATCAAGCGTACGTTCCGGCGCTAGCGTAGCGTGGCAGGGTGGTCAGGTACCTCACTCGCGGCGGCACGCGCCCGCAGATCCGTGAGTATCTCCCGGCTGACGGTACGCCCGGCCCGGTCTGCGGCAGGCCCATGGTCCGGCATCACCTGACGGACTTGCGCGGCACCGACGCGGCAGGACGGTGAGGTGCCGCGCCACGCGACGTCCCCGCAGCGGCGCCGGGTCAGGGTTGGTTTCCTGGCGGCGGCGGCCCTGATCGCTGTGGCCGGGATCATCTTGCTGGTGTCCGGCCCGCGGATCACCACCCCGTCGTCGCCGCGGGCTAGTTCGTCACCCTCTCCCGCCGCCGCGCGCGGCCGCTCGTCACCCTCTCCCGCCGCGCGGGCCCGCTCGTCACCCCCTCCCGCCGCCGCGCTGGCCGCGCTGGCCGTGCTGCTGCGGCAGGGGACCGCGGCTACCGCGCCCGGCTACTGGGAGAAGCCCAGCACTGCGCTGAAGGCTGCTGCCGCCGGCGCGCAGGACGCCCGGTTCCGCGCGCTCGGCGCGCTGCTCGTCCAGGACGGCTTCGCCGGCGCCGTCATCGACCTCGGCCGGGAGATGACCGGTAACTGGTACAACTGGAGCGAGCGGAAATGCCCGCCCGCCGAGCCGGGCTGCTTCGCCCAGGCCTGGCGGCACGCGGTGAACGCCATGCGGTCGGTGCCCGGGCAGCACTTCCGGTTCCTGTGGACCGTCTTTCCCGGCACCGCGGCGGCGATCGACGCGTGGCCCGGCGCCCCCTACGTGGACCTGGTCGGCACCGACCTCTACGACTGGTACGGCGGCCCCGGCGACACCTATCCGCACACCGCGTCCGGCCAGCTAGACCACGACGCGAGGTGGCGGGAGATCCTGACCCAGCCCGGCGGCCTCAACTGGCTCGCCCGGCTATCGGAGCTCACCGGCAAGCCCGCCGTCATCCCCGAGTGGGGCCTGGACTTCCACAGTTTCGGCGGCCAGGACGACCCGGCGTTCATCACCCGCATGCTCACCTGGCTGCACGCCCGGCACGCGATCGGCGTCTTCTGGGCGGTCCAGCACGTGACCTCCGATCCGGCTGTCCCGGCCGGCCCGCTGCTGGCCGGCCTGGGTGCGGATGCGAACACCCCAGGCGGGGTCAACGGCTTCGGCCTGCTGCTCGGCGGCCGCGTGCAATACGCCGAGACCTTCCTGCCCGAGGATCGGCCACTGTCCGATTCGTCCGCCCAGCCGGTACTGGCGCCCTGGCAGCAGGCCGGCTACCAGCTCATCCTCGACGTCCCGCTGGTGCCGCTCACCGTGCCCAGCTACAGCGGCCCGGCCGAGCCCGGGCATCCGTACCAGCTGGCCCGCTACCCCGATGCGCTGGCCGCGTTCCGTCAGGGCGTGGCCGCCGCCCGCCGCTCCTGAACTGTGACCAGGAACGGCGCCGCCAGCGAGATCACCTCAGCAGTCGATCTTGCACCATGGACCCAGCGCGCCCAGCAGGCCGCCCCTCAGCCACGTTTATCCCGCCGGCGGTGGGTAAAGGTGCGCCATGGAATATCGCGCACTAGGACGATCGGGCTTGCGGGTTTCGGTGCTCACCATGGGCACGATGACGTTCGGCGGTAGCGGGCCGTTCAAGAACGTCGGGACGACAGACGTGACGCAGGCCCGGCGGCAGGTGGACATGTGCCTGGACGCCGGGGTCAACCTCATCGACACCGCCAACGTCTACTCCAGCGGCCAGTCCGAGGAGATCGTGGGGGAGGTCCTGCGCGACCGCCGCGACCAGGTCCTGGTCGCCACCAAGGTCCGGATGGCGATGGGATCCGGGCCGAACGACGCGGGCCTGTCCCGCCACCACATCATCTCCGCCTGCGAGGCGAGCTTGCGCCGCCTGGGCACCGATCACATCGACCTGTACCAGGTGCACGAATGGGATGGTCACACCCCGCTGCAGGAGACGCTGGCCGCCCTGGACCTGCTGGTCGCCTCGGGCAAGGTGCGTTACGTCGGCGCCTCGAACTACGCCGCGTGGCAGCTGATGAAGGCTCTGGGCACGGCGGAGCGACTGGGCCTGCCGCAGTTCGTCAGCCAGCAGATCTACTACTCCCTGCAGGCCCGCGAGGCCGAATACGAGCTGATCCCGCTCGCGATCGACCAGGGCCTGGGCGTCCTAGTCTGGAGCCCGCTGGCCGGCGGGCTGTTGTCCGGCAAGTACCGCAGGGACCACCAGGCCCCGGCCGGCTCCCGGCAGCTCACCGACTGGGACGAGCCGCCGGTCTACGACCAGGAGGGCCTGTACGACACCGTGGAGATCCTCGTCAAGATCGCCGAGCAGCATGGCGTGTCAGCCGCGCAGGTGGCCCTGGCCTACACCCTGGCCAAGCCGGGCGTCACCTCGCTGGTGATCGGTGCGCGCACCGACGAGCAGCTGGCCGATAACCTGGCCGCCGCGTCCCTCATCCTCAGCGCCGGGGAACGCGCCCAGCTCGACCAGGCCAGCGCCTCGCCGCTGATCTACCCGTACTGGCACCAGGCCAAGACCGCTCGCGACCGGCTCTCACCTGCCGACCTCACGCTGCTCGGCCCGCACCTAAAGTGATCCCGGCTGAGGCCTAGCGGGCGGACGGGCTCGAGGAGCTGACCTGGTTCCACGGGCGGGCCCGCTGGGCCGCGACGTCGATCAGCCGTTCCAGTCGCGGCAGCGCTACCGAGGTGAGGAACTCCTCGCGCTGGCGGCCGGTGAGGCTGACCACTTCGCGCCACACGGAGCGGCCGGCGATGAAGCCCGAGGCTCCCCCCTCGTCGGTGGCGATCTGGATGATGTCGGTGAACTGGTCGAAGGGCACGCCCGCGGACAGCACGGCCCAGGGCCGTTGCAAGATCGCGGCGAGCCGCTTGCAGCCTTGCGGTGAACCGGGATATTCGAGCTTGAGCAGGTCGATGTCCAGGTCGTCCAGGGCCCGGGCCGCCTCGATGATCGCGTCCTCGCGGGCCTGGCCGCGAAGATCTTCCCCCGGCCGCACGTACACGAGGTTCTCGATGACCACCGGGACCCCGGTGGCGCGGCAGTCCCGGATGATTTCTTCGCATACGGCCAGCGTCTCGGCCACCAGGTCGGGCTCGCCCGGTCCCGGCGCGGGGCGGTCGGCGCGCAGTTGGACGAAGAACTTGTAGGCATCCCCGCCCTGGTCAAGGACCCATTGAGCATTCAGCTCAGGGTCGCGGTGGGTGCGCGGCTCGCCTTCGTAGCTGCGGCGCTCGGACGGTTCGGCGGCGACCAGCAGCCCGCAGTTCGGGGCGAGCGCCTTGGCTTGCGTGATGGCCGGAACGCCGTAGGTCGGATCGGACAGCAGGCCGGTGGCGGCGGGTGTCAGGACCCGGGCGACATCAGCCTTGGCGGTGCGCAGATCCTCGTCACTGGCGTCGAGACCCACCGCCGTGAACATGCGGCGCAAGGTGTTGCGCTGGTCCATCGCGATAATGGAGAACACATGGCTGTCGGTGGCAATGTCGTCCAGCGTTCCCGTTCGGGTCTTCGTAGCGTTCGTCATGTCATTCCTTGGTCGACTGCCTGATGAATTCGGCGAGCGGCAGTCCCTCGCCGTCGAGGGCGAACGCGGCCAGCAAGGCGGCCCCGGTAACGCCCGGTTGCACAACAGGTGAAAAGCTCATCGCATCGATGACCGCCGCCTTGGCCGCGCGCACGCTGGCCATCTGCGTCCATCCGCCGGCCCCCACCGCCCGCCGGTGCGGGCCGACGATCTTCTCGATATCACTGAGCAGCAGCCCGGTCTGGGCGGCCGTATAGCGCACCGCCGCCGCCCAGACCGCGGCCGGTGAGGCGCCGTCGCCGACGCGCAGGACGACGTCGTCCTGGGTCCGGCCATCGCCGCTGACGGACAGGCCGGCCGGCAGGTCACCGACGCTCAGGCTGGCGTGATCCAGGGCCACCCGGGCCGGTTCGGACTCCGCTCCCAGCAGGGCCAGAACGCGGCGCAGCAGCAGGCCGCCGCTGACCCCGGCCAGCAGCAGGCTGGTGTCCGGCAGCACGTGCCTGCCGAGCGACCAGCCGGCCGCCACCACGCGCTGGCGCTGGGTCTCCCCGATTGTCCCCGGGATGGAGCGGGCCAGCACGTCCGCGGTGCCGCTGGAGTTGAACAGCTCGTCCGCCTCGACCGCGCCGACGCCGATGGCCGCCACCGGATGGTCGTGCCCGGCCACCGTCAAGACGGCGCCGGCTGCCGCGCCGACCACGTCCTCGTGCCTCAGGTACCCGGCGCGAGCGCCGGCCGGCCGTT
>JALYVS010000283.1 GCA_030853115.1 Actinomycetota bacterium | reverse complement strand
CGGGGACGGGTTGATGACGGGGCGCGGCCCTCTCGTAAGGAAACCGTCATGGGTGCTTTGGGCGCGGGCAGCTGCCGTTCGCATCGGGAGCTGTATCACGACGACGTCGCTGCCCTCCGTTGCTGTAGGGACAGCGCCGCGGCGGTGCAGGTGACCGATCGGGATGAGGGGATGTCATGCCTGGGCATTCCACGCACATTTATACTCAGCGCCGGGTTGCGGCCTGGCTCGCTGAACAGAGCTCGTTTAATCCGGACGACGTCAGCAACGGCGAAGGCCCGCCCGCCGAGCTGGTGACGGGCGGCTTCCTGGGCATAGACCCGAAGCGGGCGAGCGAGGTCATGACGTCCTGGCCCACGTTCGCGGCGGTGGGCGCGATCGGGCCGGACCTGTTCTTCTTCTGCCAGGACTACTCAAGTGGCCCGCTAGCTGAGTTCCAGTTCCAAGACGACCTGCTGATGCTGGGCATGCGGGTGGCCTACTGGATCGATTCGGCGCGGGACCAGAACTGGGAACCGCTGCTGGTGTTGCTGGCTGAGGTCAACCAGACCTTCGCGAACATCGTCCGGCTGCTGCTGAAGCTGCAGGCGATCTGGCAGCAGTTCGCTGATACCTGGAACGCCACCATCGGGCCGCTGGTCAGCGCGGCCAACGCGGCGCTAGACGACCTGACCGGCGGTCTGGTGTCAGCGGCTGGATCGGCCATCTCGGAGCTGGTGGACGCGCTCGAGCAGGTGACCATCGAGGAACTCGCCACGTTCACCGACGTGTTCTCGTGGTTCTCGCTCAAGATGAGGGTGGGCTGGGATGAGCAGTCTTTCGTCTGGAGCGACATGCTTCACTACCGGAAGACCGGCCAGATGGCGCGCTCCTTGCTGGCGGAGGCCCAGCGTCAGTACGAGGAAAACGGTGACGAGACCCAGTTCGCCCAGTTTCAGGCCTTCGCCCTCGGCTGGGTCTGCCACGTCGGCACCGACGTGATCGACCACTCGTTCGTCAACAAGCAGTGCGGCGGCCCGTTCCGTACCCACTGGCAGCGGCACCACCTGATCGAGAACCACATCGACGCCTGGAACTACCGCCAGGCCGGCGCCGTCCAGGGCCAGCAGGGGACCCTGCCCGCCGACGGCATCGCCGCCGACGACACGTACCCCGACGTCGGGGTATCCGCGCTCCAGTTCGCCGTGGCCCTGGACCCGGCGCATTCGCAGGAACACAACACCGGCAGCGCACAGCAGTTCGGGTGGCAGCAGGTGCCGGACGGATGGGTTCGCCCCGACCCGCTCCCCGACGATTCGCCGGACGCGAAGAGCGCCGTCGACGTCGACGGGGAGATGCCGGACTGGCTCGCCGAGGGCATCGTGCGTGCCTTGATCGCGACCTACCACGACGGCGGACCCGAGCCCGCGAACCTGGGCGGCAGCGCGTTCCAGGCTGGGTCGTCGACCGTCCTCGGGCGGCTCGAGACCATGCTGAACGCCGCCGGTGTCAACGTTAACGAGCCACTGGACCAGCTGGTGGCGCAGATAGCCCCGACTCCCAGCTTCGACGTACCGCCCGGCTATCCGATGCCCTGGGAAGTCCAGGTGAGCTACCGGTTCATGATCACCTACTACAAGCTGGCCTTCTGGAGCAGCTTCAACCTGGACAAGCCACGCCAGCCCGACGTCATCATCTGGCCTCCGGCCTCGGACCTCTCCAACCTCGCCAGCGCCCCGGACCTGTCGGGGGTGTCAGGTTCTGACCCGGTTGAAGACGTCTGCGACGCGATCCTCGCGATTTTGAAATGGCTCGGTAAAGAGGCGGAAGCGGTCGGCCAGCTCGTCGGTGACATCGTGAAGGCGCTGCTGAGCCCCGGTAGCTATCCCTTCCGCTGGGCGCTGTGGCAGCTGGCCATGTGGGCCTGGGACATGGTCAGCACCACGCACGACATCATGGCGCACACCGGCTTCATGCCGCCGCACGGCCAGCTCGACTACCCGGACAACGGGGAGCTGCGCCTCGCGAACGAGATCGACTTGGGCCTGATCTCACTCGGCAACAGCCTCGACGGGTCGTTCGCGCAGGCGCTGGCGGATGCCACAGATCCGTTCGGCAACCTCGACAAGAACCCGGACTTGCTGATTCCGCCGCACAACCCCAGAGCACGGCCGTACCCGTACCTGCCGGTGCGCACCGCCCAGCTGCCATCGGGCGAGGTGAACGAGTTCCGCCGGCCCTGGGCTTATCCCAGCCAGTCCCGCGACGGGCAAGGACAGCTGTATCCGACGCCGGGCGAGGAGAGCAACATCCGGGCCGAAGCCGACTTCGCCGGCCTCGGCCGGGACCTCGGCAGCATCCTGAAAGGCGGCGTGCAGGTCGCCGCGGGAACGGTGAGCGGACCGTATCCCCAGGGCGCCACACCCGATCAGGTCTTCTTCAGGACCGGCAGGCCCGTCTCGCCAGCCGAACGCGCTGAGTACGAACAGGCGCCGACCCCGGCGCACACCGATGCGGTGAACGAGCGCCTGATCGGACGACAGCCCGGCACGGACCACAGCCCGCTCGGCGACCCGGTTCAGTTCTGCGGATATCTCATGGGCCAGGTGGTCTCGCCGGACTACAGCTACACCGCGGATTTCAACCTGGACGCCGACCGGGGTTACGGGTACCGGTGCTGGGACTGGATCCGCGGCACCGCGACGGGCCAGAACCAGCGGGGCCAGACCTACCCGCTGCCGGTGGTGCCCCCCGAAGGCGCGGAGGCCGACCCACCCTGGTACCCGGCCCCGCCGGAGCAGTGGCCGGGCGCGTCGCCCGATGCCATCCAGCAAGCCATTGAGCTGCGCTACCTGCCCGGTCAACAAGCCCAGCCAGGTGGGGGGATCCAGTGATGCACAGCCACGGTCACGGCCATGACCATGCCCACGAGCACTGCGAGCCCCATACTCACGAGCACCGTGGCCACGAGCACCCCCGTGGCCACGAGCACTGTGAGCACCGTGGCCACGAGCACTGTGAGCACCGGGAGGACTGCTGTTGCTGTGGCGGCGGTCACAGCGGTCACGGCAGCGGGCCGGGCCGGCCGGTACGCAAGCCGGGGACCAGTACGGGCCAGCTCAATGGCGGTCCCATGACGGCGGGTCAGATTACCGGCACCGAACCGCCCACCGTCTGGCCCGGACCTCGCCCGCAGATGTGGCTGCCCTATATCTTCATCCGGGCCTACCCGGGCGACACGGGAGCGAGGCCGACCCAGGGGGCGTTCTGGGAGAGCCCCGACGTGTACATAGAACCGGGCGTGGCCCCGGCCGCCGCCCCCGGCGTACCCGCCCAGCTGGGCCAGATCGCGCTGGCCAACCAGGACAATACCGTTTACGCCCACGTCTGGAACCTGGGCCGCGCGCCAGCCCGCGAGGTGGTGGTGCAGTTCTACTGGTGTAACCCGGCACTCGGCTTCAACCCGGTGGGGGCCACCCAGATCGGCACGACGTTCACCACGTTGGGGGCCCGGGGCAGCGGATCCTGCCATGGGGTGGTGAAGTGCCCGGTCAGCTGGGTGCCCACCTTCGTGAACGGAGGTCACGAGTGCCTGCTGGTGCGGGCCTGGGACGTGGCGGCCGACCCCATGACCACGCCTGAATGGGACGCGTCGCAGAACCGTCACCTCGGCCAGCGCAACATCCACGTCGTCCCGCCTGGTCAGTCGCTGCAGTCGCCGGTCACCCTGACGGTCGGGCCGCTGTTCGGCCAGGCGGCCCAGATCACCGTCACCCGCGACCAGCCGACGTCGATGCCGTGGCTGCAACTGCACAGCATGACCCGGGGCGCCTTCCCGCCGGCCGCGCCGCCGAGCGGACTCGTCTCGGCCTGGGAACACCGGGAGGCCTCCTTGACCAGACGGGGGTCAACGTCACCGGCGAAGACCAGCAGATAGCGCTGGGTTCCTCGGACAACCCCCCCGCTCCGGGAAGCGCGCACCTCTACCGGGTCACAGCCAGCCAGAATGGTCAGGTCTTCGGCGGCTATTCCGTAGTCGTGCTCGGCTAAGTGGTGACTCTGTTAATTCGTCGGGGGTTTCGTGTCCAGGGCCTGGAGTCCACCCGGGGCCGGAGGCGCCGTGACCATCCCCCGGCGATGTCCGGGACCTCCGCTTAGCCAGCAGTCCCGCTGGCCACGCCAGGACCGCCCGTTACAGCAATCCCCGGCGGGTCCAGCCGGCACGATGAACCGTTGTGCCGGCCCGGGCCGGCACGATGAACCCTTATGCCGGTGCGGGCCGGAGACCGCACAGGCACGGGAGCCGCAAAACTCGCGGGGGCCAGGAAAGCCGCCGGGGTGACCAACCCCGGCGAATTAACGAGAGACCCCACTTAGTTAGAGGACTGACATCGCCGTCGCTTCCAGCTACCGCTGCGGGTACGGAACCCGACGTCGATCGTCAGGTACCCGGGGTGCCGGGCTAACTTATGGCTTATGGCTGATGCGGTGCCGGCGTGGGCGTATGAGCAGGCGGAGGTTCTTCCTTATGACCCGCGGCTCGTTGCGCGAGCGCGGACTGAGCGTGACCGGCTGGCCAGGTTGCTAGCGCCGTGGCTGGTGGACGGGGTTGAGCATGTCGGGTCGACGGCGGTCCCCGGGCTCGCCGCCAAGCCGGTCATCGATCTGATGGCATCGGTGGCCGATCCTGAGGTCGTGGTGGCGCAGGCAGCGGAAGGGCTCGCCGCAGACGGCTGGTGTTACGTGCCGCCGGAGCTGGACTCCGGAGGGCTGTGGCGGCGGTTCTTCGTCAAGCCGGATGCTTCCGGCCAGCGGCGGGTAGCGCACCTGCACGTGATCCGGGCGGGTCATCCGCGGTGGGCGGAGCAGATCGCGTTCCGGGACGCGTTGCGGCGCGATGACCAGCTGGCCAGGAGTTATGAGGACCTGAAGCAGCGGCTGGCAGCGCAGCACGCAGGCGACCGGGAAGCCTACACCGGTGCCAAGTCGGAGTTCGTCGCAGATGCGCTCCGGCGGCCACCCGGCCGGCCACAATAGTGGTGCATGAGTGAAGGTAACAAGCCCGAAGACCTGGCGTCGCTGCACAGGCGGTTCGATGGACTCGAGAACGCCGTCGCCCGGCGCGTGGAGGAGACCTGCGCCGCGGTCTTCCGGATGCCAGCGGAGGCCGCTGGCAGGGTGAAACCGGCCTGGCAGCGCCGGACCAGGGGGGAGCGGCGCTGGCAGGTCGCGGTCAGCACCGCGGTCGCGATCGGGCTGCAGGTCGCGGTGCCAGGACGGCTGGCGGTCCTGCGGCCGGTGTGGATCCTGTTCGCGCTGCAGGGCATCTTGCTCCTCACGCTGTTCATGGCCAATCCGCACCGGATCGACCGCGAATCCCGGGTGTTGCGCATCCTCAGCCTCGCGCTGGCGGCGCTGATCAGCTTCGCCAACGCATGGTCCGTGGTGCGCCTGGCCACCGGCCTGGTCAACGGCACCGAAGGGCAGAACGCCGGGCCGCTGCTGGTCACCGGCGGAGCGATCTGGCTCACTAACGTCATCGTGTTCGGGCTGTGGTACTGGGAGTTCGACCGGGGTGGCCCGGTCGCGCGTGCCCTGGGGACCCATCCGTACCCGGACTTCCAGTTCGTCCAGATGACCAGCCCGGAGCAGGCACCGCCCGACTGGGAACCTGCCTTCGCCGACTACCTCTACCTGGCCTTTACTAACGCGTCCGCGTTCAGCCCGACCGATGTGATGCCGCTGTCCCGCTGGGCGAAGCTCGCCATGACCGTGCAGTCGGTCATCTCCATCGTCACGGTGGCACTGATCGTGGCGCGGGCCGTCAACATCCTGAAGTAGCCGGGCACGGACCTCCGGCGGAAGACAATCCCCCAGCTATCGAATACAGTTGCGAGCATGAGCTATGATATCTACTTCCTCAAACGCGATCCAGGCCAGTCATGGGAAGACGCCATGGAGGCATTGGAAGAGCAGGCGGCTGCCGCCGAGATACTGACCCGCCCGTCGTGCTGGGACCAGGTTGTCTCCGGCATGCGGTACGTCCTGGGCGTGGTGTCAGTCGTGGAGAATCCCCCCGTATGGGAAGTTGACCACGAGCGGACCGGCATTCAGGTGAGCTGCTTCTCGCGTGAATGGTCCCTTACGGTTCCGTACTGGAGTGACGGGGATGCGGCGGTAGCAACTACTGGGCACCTGCGCGCCATCGCCGGGATCGTCCAAACCGCCACCGGACTACAAGCCTACGATCCGCAACTGGAAATGGCCGTCACCACCGATGAGTGGACAGCGCAACAGGCCGCGTCGGTCTCGACCAGGTAGCTGAGAGGTTGCCCGGCAACGAACGCCTGGCACCGGCCGATCGCCCGAGGGTCAGGCGGCGTTGACCTTGGGCATGATCTCCTCGGTCAGGCGCTTGAGGTCGTCGAGGGTTTTCGCCGTCGGCACGTCCCGGAATGGCGGCCACAGGAGCGGCATCGTCAGGCCGGCCTCCTTGTACCGCTTGAGCATGTCCTCGATCTGCTGGGCGTTACCCACCAGCAGGTTGCTGACCTTGCCCGCCGGGGTCTGGTCTACCGGCTCGTCGGTAATGGTGAACCAGATCATGCTGCACATGTCGAAGTTGTCAGGAAACGTCTTGCCGAGCTCATTGAGCTCGCGCTCCATCTCGCTCTTCCAGCGCTTGATGTCCTGCGGGGAGTCCTGGATGCCGATCCAGCCCTGCAGGCCGTATTTCGCGATGCGCTTAGCCGAACGTGTCGCGTCTTTCAGCCCGGAGAAGTAGATCGGCGGCCCGCCCTGCTGGAGCGGCTTGTGGCCGAAGCCGCAGGGCGGGAAGTCCGCGAACTCACCGTGGTACTCGAACAGCTCGTTGGACCAGATGCCCTGCATGATCTCGATCGTCTCGCGCAGGTGGGCGTGGCGACGCGGGAACAGGTGCGCGGCGCTGGCGGCGGCGAACTCTTCGGGCATCCAGCCGGCGCCGATGCCGACGTTGATTCGCCCGTTGGACAGGTGGTCCTGCGTAGCCAGCTCGGCGGCGAGCACGCCCGGAGCCCGGTACGGGGTGTCGATGATGCTCATCCCGATCCGGACCTTGCTGGTCTTCGCGGCCAGCCAGGGAATCAGCGTCATGCCCTGGAACCACTTGCCCCGGGCGATGACCGGCATGCCGGTCGGGAAGTCGGTCATCATGCCAAACGGGTACTGCAGCTCCGCGCGATCAGAAGCCTCCGGAACGCAGACCCGGTCGAGCGCCCAGACGGAGTTGAAATCGAGCTCCTCAGCGAGGTTAGTGAGGTCTTCGAGTTCCTTGACGGTCACCTCGTCGCGGAAGTTCGGAAGGTACAGGGCGAGCTTCATCGGTCGGCCTCCTCAAGGCGGCCCTGGCGATCTCAGGGCTGCGTTCTCCGGTAGCCCACCATTATGTCTCGCGCATGATGTCGCACCTATCTCAACATGTCGCACCATCTCAGGCCCGGTCAACTGGCGCTCGGCAGGTGCCCATCGCCGCCAGGAACCTCTACAGTCGATCCATGGCACCCCGGCTGGCCGCCGCCTCCGTCGATGCGCGCCCGGTACGGCGGCGCAGATGACCGACACGCTCTGGAGCCCGTCCGCGGACCGCATCGAAAGGTCAGCGCTGCGCGAGTACCTGAACTGGCTGGAAGCTCGCGAAGGGCGCCCGTTCCCCGACCACGACGCCCTGTGGGCCTGGTCGGTGGCAGACCTGGACCGGTTCTGGCGCTCCGTCGTCGACTACTACGAGGTCGAGTTCTCGACGCCGTGGACGACGGTGCGCACCCCCGATCCGATGCCGAACGCCCGCTGGTTCAGCGGCGCCCGGCTGAACTGGGCGCAGCACGCACTGCGCCACGGGGCCGGCGACGCCACGGCGCTGGTGTGCGTCCAGGAGGGCGGACCGGCGCGCGAGATCACCCGCGCGGCCCTGCGCCGATC
>JALYVS010000036.1 GCA_030853115.1 Actinomycetota bacterium | reverse complement strand
GTGCTGGCCGGCGACGAGCTCCTAGCCGTGGACGGTCTGCCGGTCGACCCGGTGCGGGGTCCGTGGCCGCTGCTGGCCGGGACGGCGGGCAAGCCGGTGGAGCTGACGGTGCTACCCGGGGAGCGCGCCCCTGCCGGGGGCGCCCGGCGGGTGGTCGTGCTGCCGCTGCGCAGCGAGCGCCGCCTGCGGTACCAGGACTGGGTGACCGGCCGGCGGCGGCTGGTGCGTGAGCTCGGTGGCGGCCGGCTGGGCTACCTGCACATCCCGGACATGATGGGCGAGGGCTGGGCGCATTTCCACCGTGACATGCGGACCGAGATGGCCCGCGACGGACTGGTCTTCGATGTGCGCGGGAACAGCGGCGGGCACATCTCTGAGCTGATCGTGGAGAAGCTCTCCCGGCGGGTCATCGCCTGGGACCTGGGGCGTTACATGCGGCCAGGGACGTACCCGCAGGAAGCCCGGCACGGTCCGCTGGTCACCGTGGCGGACGAGTTCGCCGGGTCAGACGGCGACATCGTCACGGCGGCGATCCGGCTGCTCGGCCTCGGCCCAGTGGTCGGCACCCGCACCTGGGGTGGCGTGATCGGCATCGAAGGGCGCCAGGGCCTGGTCGACGGCACCAGCATCACCGTGCCCAGGTACGCGTTCTCGTTCAACGACTACGGCTGGGGGGTGGAGAACTACGGCGTCGACCCGGACGTGGAGGTGCTGATCAGTCCAGACGACGGGGCCGCGGGCCGCGACCCGCAGCTGGAGACCGCGGTCCAGCTGGCGCTTGACGCCCTGGCCAAGCAGCCGCCCCCGGTTCCCCCTGACACCGCCACCGGCCCGGTCAAATCCCGCCGTCCGCTGCCGCCCCGCGAATCCCGGTCCTCATGACGCCTGCCGCCGGCCCGGCCCGGCCGGACCCCGGGCATGGTCTTTCGGCCATGCTCGGGATCGCCGTCACCGTGCTGGCCGCCGATACGATCTCCACCACACTGGCGCTGGACGAGCTGGCCCGCAATCCGACGGTCCGGCTGCTGAACGGCCTGATCACCATGCATCTCACCCTCAACGCTGGCGCCGCCTTCGGCTACGGCGCGGCTTACACCGCGGTTATCGGCCTGCTGGGGTGCGGGATCATCATCTCCATCGTCGCGGTGGCCAGCCGGCTGCGCAGCCGGGCCTGGACGATCGCCCTCGGCTTGCTGCTCGGCGGGGCCGCGGGGAACCTGGGCGACCGGGTCTTCCGGGCCCCCGGCATGTTCCGCGGCCGTGTCGTGGACTGGATCAACCTGCCGCATTTCCCGTGGACGTTCAACCCGGCCGACGCCTCGATCACCTGCGCCGCCGCGCTGATCGCCGTGCTCGCGGTCCGCGGCGTCCGGATCGACGGGACGTCCGCGCGGGCCTCCGCCGGCCGTCCCTCTCCGGTCGCCGGCCGTCCCTCTCCGCTCGCCGCCGACCGGCCCCCTGCGCTCGCGCTCGACCCCAGCGTCCCGCTCGCCGAACGGGACGCCTTACCCGGTGGCCGCCAGCGACCCGATTCCCAGCCCTCCCGTGATCCCCAGTAACCCTGTGACCTCCAGTCCTGGCCGGCTGGCCGCGACTAGGGCCAGCTACGACGCGGTGGCAGCCGGCTACGCCGACGCGTTGAGCGACGAGCTCGGCTGCAAGCCCCTGGACCGGGCGCTGCTGACCGCGTTCGCCGAGCAGGTCCGGCAGATCGGCCCGGGACCGGGCCAGGGCCGGGTGTGGGACGTCGGTTGCGGCCCGGGACACGTCACGGCGTTCCTGGCCGGCCTCGGCCTGAACGTGTCCGGCGTGGACCTGTCCGGCGCAATGGTCGCGCAAGCCCGCCAGCGCCATCCCGGCCTGCAGTTCAGCGTCGCCTCGATGACGGACCTGCCGGCCCGTGACGGCTCCTGGTACGGCCTGGTCAGCTTCTACTCGCTGATCCACATGATCGACGACGGCGACCTGCGGGCCGCGCTCGGACAGTTCCGCCGCGTGCTGGCCGACAGCGGCCTGCTCCTGCTCGCCGTCCACGCCGGCACCGAGGTGCGCCACCTCACCGACTGGTTCGGCGCCGACGTCGACGTATCGTTCCGTTTTTTTGACCCGCCCTGGCTCCGCGCCGAACTAGAAAAGGCCGGCTTCGCCGTCGAGGCCCTCACCCTCCGCGAGCCCTACCCCCAGGCCGAAGTCCCCACCCCCCGCGCCTACTACCTAGCCCGCGCCCGCTAACCCCATCGCTCCGCCCTGCTGACTTACCCGGGGCGCCTGCCGGGTTCATCCTGTGCTAGCACCATCCAGGGGTTACGGTGTTCGGCGGAAAACCCTGGCTGCCAAGGTCGTCAGTCGCTAAGCGACACTGCCCGCACGCTTGCCGCAGGTGCTACCTGAACCTTTACCCAGCACCGGGCGCGGTACCGGACGGACGTCTTAGGTGGGCAGGTGGTTCGGTGCTGGTACCGGGGACTGCATGGCGGCCTCGGTAACTGTCCGTGCGGTGCGTACGACGCTGGCGATCGCATCTTGTGGTGCCAGCCGCGCCAGGTCGGTCAGGGTGAACAGGGCTTCCGCGCTCATGATCACGGCCAGCTCAAGCTTGAGCTGGGTGAGCCTGCCCGGCTCCATGGCGCCGGGCGGCCGCGCCAGCGGCGCGACGGCGAGGTCGATCAGGCCGAATTGCTTCCCGGGGCGCGGGAAGGTCACTTCCTCCCGGGTGATCGTGGAAGCGATCATGGCACGGACCGCCCCCTGCATCCTGACCACGTTGCGTAGGAGGAAATCGGTGGCCTGAGCCACCCGTTCGGGGACGTCGGCGTACTCTCCGGCGCGCGCCAGCTCCTCGGGGGTGTCCGGCCACAACCCGGTAAAAGCTTCGCGTAGCAGGGAAGGCAGGTCAGGGAAGTGCCGGTAGACCGTCGCCTCGGACACTCCTACCGCGGTGGCTGCGCCCGTCATGGTGATGCGGTCGCCGTCGAGGATCAGCTGGCGTGCCGCGGTGATGAGAGCCGCGCGGGTCCGTTGCTTCTGGCGAACCCGCTTGGACACGGCGGGTCTCGGACTCCCGCCCCGGGCGAGCTTCTGCCCTTCAGCGGTCACGGTTCATGAGGCTACCGCACGAGAGCGAGATGCGCCGTATCTCGCGAGGGTATACCCTCGCGAGATAGAGGCGCGGTTCGGTTCGTGCCGGCTGGCTGCGACCGGATCAGTACGGGACGTGCGCGGCTGCGACCGCGCTTGTCACCAGTCAAAAGGAGCAGCCATGCCCGACGAGACCGCCTTCGACGCCGCAACGCTGGTGACCAGCGCTGAGACGGCCGCCGGCTTCTGGCAGATGGGAATCTTGTGGGCTCCGCTGATCCCAGGTGAGTCCACCCGCGGGACCTACTCGCTGATGGAGCAGCTCATGCCGGCCAAGGCCGGCCCGCCCCCGCACGTGCACGACCAGGGCGAGGAAGTCTTCTACATCCTCGATGGCGAGATGGCCCTGCAGCTCGGGGACCAGGTCGTCATCGGCACCAGCGGCCAGCTCGTGCGCATCCCGGCCGGCACCCCGCATGCCTTCGCCGTCAGGACCGAGACCGCGCGGGTGCTGAACTTCTACGTTCCAGCCGCCCTCGACCTCCAGGTCGCCATGCTCGGCACGCCGGCGACCAGCGCGATCCTGCCCCGCCTGGAGCGCAGCGGCCACCGACGACGGAGCAGGAGCAGGCGTTCGCCCAGCGGGTGCACGACCTGGCCACCCAAACGATGTCCGCACAGCGGGACTTGCTCGGGGAGTACCGAGACCACGGCGCCACGCACCCGGAGATGCCGTAACCGGCACTGGCCGCAGGCCCACTGCGCCGGGCTTATCGCGGGGCGTAAGCGATCTCGGTGAACGGCCAGGCGGTCCGCAGCCACTGCGAGACGGCTTCGTACAGGGGCACGTCAAGATCGGCCCGGTCAGCCCGGACCCACGACGTGACGTGCGTTCCCGGCTCGCCCTTCCGCGGATAGACGTAGACGCATCCGACGATCTCGCCGCTGCCGCTGGCCAGCACCGTATACGTGAAGCCCTTGCGGTCCGCGAAGTCTGACGCGTGTCTTTGCAGGTCGGCTAGATTGTCAGCCGGCGTCATCTCAGGCCGGGGCCACGACCTGCCCTGCATTCCCGGGGTAGACCTGATGTGGTCGACGCTCGACATCCAAGCCCGGTAGTCATCCTCGTTGTGCTCAGGACCCAGCGGCTCCAGCCGGAACGCGGCGGTGACAAGCTCACGCGGCACGACGAAGTCATCGGGGACGAAGGACGCTTCGCCGGTCACCAGCCCACCTCCAAAAACTCCTGCCACCCTAGCCCACCAGCACCTGACCGGATCTCCCCGCCCTGACGTCCCATGCCGGACGTACACCGCCCGGACGTCACGCCCGCACCAGCAACTCGCGGCCGGAGGTCCGGAGCTCGGTCACCGATCGCACGCCGAGCAGGTGCAAGGTCCGGGTGAACTGGTCGGCGAGGATGTCGAGCGCCTGGTCCACGCCCGCCTCACCGCCGGCCATCAGCCCGTAGAGGTAGGCGCGGCCGATCGCGCAGGCGTCCGCGCCCAGGGCCAGCGCCACCGCGATATCGGCACCGTGCCGGACACCGGAATCCACCAGCACCGACACCCCCGGCCCCACCGCGTCGCGGACCGGAGGAATCAGGTCGGCCGGGGGCAGCACCCGGTCGAGCTGGCGTCCGCCGTGGTTGGAGAGCTGCACGCCGTCCGCGCCCGCCGAGGTCGCACGAAGCGCGTCCGCGGGTGACAGCGGCCCCTTGATGACCAGCTTGCCCGGCCAGCGCGCCCGCAGCTCCGCGATGTCGTCCCAGCTGATCGCCGGGCTGAACTTCATGCCGGTTTCCTGGATCGTCATCGCGTCGCTCCCGGCGAAGTTGGCGAAGTCGATGGCCTCGTTGCGCAGCATCCGGGTCCAGTACCCAGGCCGGGCCGCGATGCTGGCCAGGGTCCGCACGGTGAGCTCGGGCGGGATGATGAGCCCGTTCCGCGCATCCCTGGTCCGGTTGCCGGTGACGGTGGTGTCCACGGTGATCACGAGCACCCGGTACCCGGCCGCGTCGGCCCGGTCGACTAGTTCCTTGGTCAGCCCGCGGTCCTTGAGGATGTAGAGCTGGAACCACAGGTCGGGCTGGGCGGCGCGCGCGACGTCCTCGATCGTGGTGGTGGCCATCGTCGACAGCGTGTACGCCAGCCCGTGCCGCTGCGCCGAGCGTGCCGCGCCGATCTCGCCGTCAGGGTGCATCATCCGCGTGTAGCCGGTCGGGGCGAGCACCAGCGGCAGCGGCTGCGTCCGGTCCAGCACGAGCGCGCTGGTGCTGACGCTGGTGACGTTGGCCATCGCCCGGGGCCGGAACCGCCATTGCCGGAACGCCCGGGCGTTGGCCGCCATCGACAGCTCCTCGTCGGCGGCGCCGTCGACGTAGTCGAAGACCGGCCGCGGGATCAGCCTGCGCGCCGCGGCCCGCAGGTCGCCGATGTCGTGGCAGGCCGACAGCCTCCGGCGCGTCGCGTCGAGCTCGATCGGTTTCATCTGGATCAAGCGGCGTATCTCCGATGCCCTCATGTCCGGGACGATACGCGCCGCCGCGCGCCCGCGAAACTGCTCCTCCCCAGCCCGGCTACGCCGCTTTGTCTAGTAAGCCAATCGGAATTATCGTATTTGTCGTTCCGGGCCGGGTACGATCGGTTCGCCACCCAGGAAGGGAAGAACGATGTCACTGCGCTTCCACTGGTTCCTCCCCACCAACGGCGACGGCCGGGACATCGTCGGGGGCGGCCACGGCGTCGCTACCGGCACGGCAGGCACCATCCGTCCCGCGACCCTGTCCTACCTCGGTCAGGTCGCCCGCAGCGCCGAACAGCTTGGCTTCGAGGCCGCGCTTACCCCGACCGGCGCGTGGTGTGAGGACGCCTGGCTGGTGACGGCGATGCTTACCGAGGTCACCGAACGGCTGAAGTTCCTGGTGGCCTTTCGCCCCGGCCTGATCTCCCCCACGCTATCCGCGCAGATGGCGGCCACCTTCCAGCGCCACTCCCGGGGGCGCCTGCTGCTCAACGTGGTCACTGGCGGCGAGTCCGCCGAGCAGCGGGCCTACGGCGACTTCCTGGACAAAGCGCAGCGCTATGAGCGGTGCGCCGAGTTCCTCGACGTTGTGAGCCGGCTATGGAGCGGCGAGACCGTCACGCAGCACGGCGAGCACCTGCGGGTCGAAGGCGCGCGCCTGGCCACGCTGCCCGATCCGGTACCCGACCTGTACTTCGGCGGCTCGAGCGGCCCCGCGGGCCCGGTCGCGGCCCGCTACACCGACGTCTACCTGACCTGGGGCGAGGCGCCTGCGGCCGTGGATTCCAAGCTGCGCTGGATGGACGGCCTGGCTCGCGAGGCCGGCCGGACGCTACGCTACGGCATCCGGCTGCACGTCATCAGCCGGGACACCTCCGAGGAGGCCTGGCGGCAGGCGGACCGCCTGATCGACGGCGTCGACGAGGCCATGGTCCGCAAGGTGCAAGAGAACCTGGCGCGCAGCGAGTCCGAGGGCCTGCGCCGGATGCGCGAACTGCACGGCGGCTCACGGGACAACCTCGAGGTCTCACCCAACCTGTGGGCCGGCGTCGGGCTGGTGCGCGGCGGCGCCGGGACGGCGCTGGTGGGCAGCCATACCGAGATCGCGGACCGGCTCGAGGAGTATGCGCGCCTCGGTTTGACCGAGTTCATCCTGTCCGGCTACCCGCACCTGGAGGAGGCCTACTGGTTCGGCGAGGGCGTGCTGCCGATCCTGCAGGCCCGCGGCTTGTGGACCCACCCGGCCCCGGGCCGCCCGGACTCCGCCAGGAACGCGGCCGGCTTCGCCCCGACCTCCGGCCCCGCACCGTCCGCGGCCCCGGCTGACCGCCTAACCGCTAGCTCGGAGGTCCTGGCTGCTC
This sequence comes from Actinomycetota bacterium, assembly GCA_030853115.1. Taxonomy (GTDB): domain Bacteria; phylum Actinomycetota; class Actinomycetes; order Streptosporangiales; family Streptosporangiaceae; genus Palsa-504. Next base: position 17,051 of record JALYVS010000036.1, on the reverse strand, counting down.
GCTTGGGGCCGACGGGGTACACGGGGCCGACGGGTTCGTATTCGTAGGCTTGAACTCGGCTTCGAGCATGTCCATGGCCTTGATGAACGCGGCCCGTTCGTCGTGGTCCAGCCGGTCGAGCACCCGGGCCAGCGGGGCCGACGCCCCGTCCAGCCATTCCTCCACCGCCCGCCCAGCTTCGGGCCTGATCATGACGATCGTGCGTCGCCGGTCAGCCTGGTCGGGGGACCGATCCACCAGCCCGGCTTGGTCCAGGTCGGCCAGGACGCCGCTGACGGTGGACATGGTCAGCCCGAGCCGGTCCGCGATGATGCCGACGGTCAGCGGGCCCTCGCGCAGGTGCTCGAGCGCAGCGACGTGCCGGGGGCTCAGGGGCACGCCAGTCTGCGGCACGGCCTGGTCCTGGTACCGCCGTATCCCGCGCATGACCCGCGGGAACAGGCGCATCAGGCGCAAGCACGCTGCCGAATGCCTGGCCGCGCTCGGTTCCGTTGCCACCCATTGTCCTTTGACGTCGCCCCCGCCAGTATATATGGTTCGGATAGCCAAACTATTTGGTTGTGCAACTTAATTACCAGGAGGATCTGACATGACCGCACCCTTGCAAGAGACGACCCTGCACGCCCGGCTAGCCGATGGCTCGCTGGCCGGCAGCTGGATCCTTGACCCGGCGCAGTCCACCGTCGCGCTGAAGTCCAAGAGCATGTGGGGGCTAGTCCCGGTCAAGGGCACGTTCACCAAGGTGGAGGGCGCCGGGACCGTCTCACCGACGGGAGAGGTCAGCGGCCAGATCACCGTAGCGACCGCATCGCTGGATACCAGGAACGCCCGCCGCGACAAGCACCTGCGCTCCAAGGACTTCTTCCTCGCCGAGGAGCACCCGGCGATCACCTTCGTCGCGTCCAAGCTCACGCCGGCCGGGGATAACCTGTCCGTCGAAGGAATCCTCACCGTCCGCGGCCGCAGTAACCCGCTCACCCTCACCTCGGCCGCCACCTCGGTCGCCGGCGGTGGCGTGGCGCTCGACGCGACGGCCGAGATCGACCGCTCCCATTACGGTCTGACCTGGAACCAGCTCGGCATGTCGTCCATGCACAACACCATCACGATCCACGCGGTCTTCGCCCGCGGCTGACACCGCTCGCCACCGGCAGGCAGATTCGGCGGCGGTGCGTTTATGCGCCCAGGCAGCCAAGGTGAAACGATCGTGCCGTGACGCCATCGCAGCCGGGCGAGATCGAGGTCACCGATCAGCTCGAGCGCCGGATCCGCAAGCCGGTCGACCTGCTGCGCTGCACGCTGTCCAGCGCCGAGATCGTGGCGCTGGCGCTGGCCGGCATCGCGGCCAGCGCGACCACGACCGGCGTGGAGACCGACATCGTAGGCGCGAGCAGGCGGCTGCCGCACGTGCTGCTCGAGGTGGCCCCTCCGGTCGCGTTGTTCGCCCTGCTCATCCTGCCCGTGGTCCTGGCCGCGCAGCTGCTCCTGCGGCGTCAGCTGCGGCGGGTGGCCGAGGCGGTGGCCACGGGCATCGTGGCCGCGGCCGCCTCGGCGGTGGTCGACAGCTTGCTGCGGCACGCGGCCGCCGCCCGTCTCTACGACGCGATCATCATGTCCCGTCCTGGTGCCAGCGATGTCGCCGCCCTCGACACCCGGCTGGCCGGCCTGGTAGCGTACGCCACCATGATCGGGCTCGTCGGGCGGCCAGCCTGGCGGAACGCGCTGTGGGTGGCCGTCGGGGTCTACTCGGTCGTACAGGTCGAGACGCTGCACACTACCGTTCTGTCGCTGCTGATCACGCTGGCCGCGGGGCGCGCGATCGGCCTCGCCGTCCGGTACGTGGCCGGCTCCACGTCGCAGCGCCCCAGCGCCCGCGACATCGCCACGGCCCTGGACGCCGCCAAGGTGCGGGTGGCCGCGATCCGGCGGGTCCGCCCGGCCAGAGCCGGGGCCGCTGGATCCCGCCGCTACGCGGTAACCACGCAAGACGGGATCCCGCCAGACGGGATCCCGCCAGACGGGACAGCGGAGCCAGGGAGTCTCGACGTGGTCGTGTACGACCGGGACCAGCAGGCGGCCGGCGCGATCTACCGGATCTACCGCTCGGTCCGGCTGCTCGGGCCGGTCTCACGTACCGCCCCGCTGTCCGTGGATCACGAAGTCGAACGCCGTGCGCTGCTGACTTACGCGGCCGAAGACGCGGGCGCGCCCACGCCCCGGCTGCGGGCCTTGGTCCGGGTCGGTCCCGAAGCCGCCGCGCTCGCCTACACCCATCACGAGGGGACGACGCTGGCCGACCGGAATCCCGGCTGCTCCGACGCCGAACTCAGGCAGATCTGGGACGCGGTCGACCAGCTGCACGCGCACCGGGTCACGCACCGGGGGCTGACCGCGGACCGGATCCTGCTGACCAACGACGGTCAGGCTATGCTGCTCGACCTGGGCGACGGCGACGTGGCCGCGAGCGACCTGCAGATACGCCTCGACCTGGCCCAGCTCCTAGCCGAACTCGCGCTCTACGTCGGACCGGGCCGGGCGGCCAGCCTGGCGCTGGAGAAGGCGAGCGCCGACGAGCTGGTGGCCGTGGTGCCGCTGCTGCAACCGGTCGCGCTGGCCCGTTCCACCCGGGCCGCCCTCCGCCGCCGGCGCGACGTCCTGCCTGCCCTGCGCAAGCTGCTGCTGGCCGCGGTGCCGGGGCGGGAGGTGGCCCACGTCCGGGTGGAACGCATCCGGTTGCGTACCCTGCTGACCCTGGTCGCGAGCCTAGTCGCCGCCTACCTGCTGGCCGGCGAGCTCGCCCGGGCCAGCCTGACGAGCGTTCTGCGCTCGGCGGACTGGCGCTGGGGCATCGTGGCGCTGGCCCTGTCGGCAGTCACCTACGTGGGCGCCGCGATGTCGCTATCCGGCTTCGTCACCGAGCGGCTGAGCTTTGTCCGCACCCTGCTCGTCCAGCTGGCTGGATCGTTCGTGACGCTGGTGACCCCCGCCGCGGTCGGGGGCGCCGCGCTGAACGTGCGTTACCTGCAGCGTAAGAAGGTCCCTGCGGCGGTCGCCGCGGCCAGCGTCGGGGTGGCCCAGGTGGTGGCCTTCGTCCAGCACATCCTGCTGCTCGTCGTGTTCGCCGCGATCGCGGGCACCAGCACGAAAGACTCGATTCAGCCGCCGAAGTGGGCCTACTTCGTGCTGGCCGGGCTCGTCGTCGTGGCGCTCGCGGTTCTCGCGGTCCCTGCCGGGCGGCGGCTGCTGCGGGCCCGGGTGTCACCGATATTCGGCCAGGTGCTGCCCCGGCTGCTGGAGGTCGCGCAGCATCCGCGCAAACTGGCCCTGGGTATCGGCGGCGCGCTGCTGCTGAGCGCGACCTACATCTTGTGCCTGGCCGCGTGCGTCGCGGCGTTCGGCCGGTCGGTGCCGATCGCGAGCATCGCGGTGGTGTACCTGACCGGAAGCGCGATCGGCTCCATCCTGCCCACCCCGGGCGGCATCGGCGGGGTGGAAGCGGCGCTGACCGCCGGCCTCACGGCCGCGGGCCTGCCGGGCGCGGTCGCGGTCAGCTCGGTGCTGCTGTTCCGGCTGCTGACCTTCTGGTTTCCCGTGCCCGTGGGCTGGGCCGCGCTGAGCTTCCTGGAGCGCAAGCAGGTCCTGTGAGATTCAGCTGAGCTGCAACTGGTTGCCATCAGCCCTAGGCGGGGTAGCGTAAAGATGCGAGGTCATCACGCCCAGGGGAGCGCGATATTTCTTTCATCCTGCATCTGATCAGGACCGCCGCTTTCTATCTCTTTACTTGCGCCGTCATTACCGTGGGCTCGATCTGGCTGGCGCTGCAGGTCGCGCCGCTGCAGACGGTTTCCGGGGCGGGCCAGAGCGCCCAGGTCGGCGCGGCCGCTCCCTCCTTCAGCCTGTCCGGCCCGGGCGAACTCGACCTGTTCGGGCAGGTGATGTCGACCAAGCCGCGGTTCGCCGGCCCGATCCGCCCGCTCCTCAAGCTCACCCACATCACCATCGACCCGCAGGTGGCCCAGCTGCTGCGCTCGGACAGCCCGCGCAAGCTCAAGCTGAATCTCAGCCAGCAGCTGGCCCAGGGGTGGAAGCGCTACTTCGAGTGGGAGACACTCATCGTGGCCGGCTTCGCCGTCGTCGGGCTGCTCGCGGTGGCCGGGATCCGCAGGCAGTCGCACGCCAAGATGGCCAAGACCGTGGTGGCGGGCCTGGTCGTGGTCTGCGCGGTGAACGTCGGCGGCATCGCTCTCACCGCGTCCAGCACGCCGGGGGTGCTGCGCAGCGTCAAGACTCTCGATGACCTGGTCGGCGCCGATCCGCTCGCCACCGTCCCGCAAACCGTGCACCCGCTGACCGGCATCCAGGCGGTCGTAATCGGTGACTCCACCGCGGCCGCGGTGGGCAACCCCCGCCCGGCCGGAGCCAGTGCCCTAGACCGGGCCTGCGGGCGCAGCAGCGAGTCCTACGCCGCCGACCTGGCCGTGGTTAACGACTGGAAGGTGCTAAATCTGGCCTGCAGCGGCGCCACCATCCGCAACGGCCTGCTCGGCGCGCAGGTGCTCAACGACGGGCAGGTGGCGCTGCCCCAGCTGATCGAGGCCGAACGAGCCACCCACGCGAAGGTGATCATCGTCAGCGTCGGCGCCGACGACGTCCAGTGGTCGATCATGACCCGGCTGTGCGTGGCGAGCGCCGTCTGCAACGACAAGGTGTCTTCGGCATACTTCAGCCAGGAGATCAGCGCCTTCACCAGCAGCTACTACCAGCTCCTGGGCGACCTGGATCAGTTCCCTGGCCACCCCCCGGTGCTGGTCAACCAGTACTACTCGCCGTTCGGGACTGATCTTGGCTGCCTGCGGCGCTACGGCATCACCATGGCGAAGGCCAGGGTGATGCTGTCCCGGCTGGACCAGCTGAACACCGTGCTGGCCCAGGGGGCCCAGACCTTCGGGTTCGGAAGCGCCGGCCCGCCGTTCACCGGCCACGAGCTGTGCACGACCGATCCGTACGTGCAGGGTCCCGGCGACCCGGCCCCGCTGCACCCGACGGCGGCCGGCGAGCTGGCTATCGCCCTGGCCGACGAGCAGGCCTTGCCCAAGGCCGAGGGCATGGTCCCCGCCCCGTCCCCGTCAGCGTCGGGCGGGTCGGGCGTCCCGGCCGCGGGCACCGGCGGAACGACGGACAGCGCCGCCTCGCCCGAGGGTCAGCCCAGCACGGGAATGATCTCCTCGCGGTAGGCGGCGAGGGTTTTTTCCTCCTCGTCGTGCATCAGGTACAAGGCGAACTGGTCCACCCCGATCTCGGCCAGCTCACGCAGCCGGTCGACGTGCGCGGCGGCCGGGCCGAGCAGGCAGAACCGGTCCACGATCTCGTCCGGCACGAATCCCACCGACGGGTTGCCCGCCTTGCCGTGGTGCGCGTAGTCGTAGCCCTTGCGCCCGGAGATGTAGTCGGTCAGCGCACGGGGCACCGGGCCGTCGGTGCCGTACCTGGCGACCAGGTCCGCTACGTGATTGCCGACCATGCCGCCGAACCACCGCAGCTGCTCCCGCTGGTGCGCCAGGTCGGGCCCGGCGTAGCCGGGCGCCGCCACGCAGATGGTGATCGACGCGGGATCACGCCCGGCCGCCGAAGCCGCGGACCGCACCGCGCCGATGGTCCAGCGCGCGATGTCCGGGTCGGCGGTCTGCAGGATAAAGCCGTCGGCCTGCTCGCCGGTGAGCTTGAGTGCCTTCGGCCCGTAGGCGGCCATCCAGATCTCCAGCTTGCCGTCCCGCACCCACGGGATCCGCAGCGGCTGGTCGTGCAGCGTAACCTCGCGCCCCTCGGCTAGCCCCTTGATCACGGTCATCGCCTCGGACAGCGTGGCCAGCGTCATGGGCGACTGGCCGATGACCCGGCGGGCCGAGTCGCCGCGGCCGATCCCGCATACGGTCCGGTTGCCGTACATGTCGTTCAGCGTGGCGAACAGCGACGCGATGACCGACCAGTCCCTGGTCCCCGGGTTAGTCACCATCGGCCCCACGGTCATCGCGCTGGTCGCGGCGAGGATCCGCGAGTAGATGACGAACGGCTCTTGCCACAACACGTGCGAGTCCCACGTCCAGCCGTAGGAAAAGCCCGCTTCCTCAGCTCGCCGCATCATCGCGACCACGCCGCTGGCCGGCGGGTTCGTCTGCAGTACCACCCCGAAATCCATGCATTCCTCCGAACGGACTGTGGCTCGTGCGCCCTAGACCAGGTACTGATTCAGCCCGCGGGCGAGGAACGTCCCGTGCCCGGCACTGCCCTGATAGGTGCCCTCGTCGATGACCGGCCGCCCCCGCGACAACGTGGTCACCACCTTCCCGGTGATCTCCATGCCCTCGTACGCGGAGTAGTCCACGTTCATGTGGTGGCTCGCGGCAGACAACGTCTGCCGCACGGCCGGGTCGTAGATCACGATGTCGGCGTCGGAGCCCGCCGCGATCACGCCCTTGCGCGGGTACAAGCCGAACATCCTGGCCGGCGTCGTCGAGCACACCTCCACCCAGCGCGGCAGCGTGATCTCGCCGGCTACCACCCCGGCGTGCAGCAGGTCCATCCGGTGCTCGACGCCCGGTATCCCGTTCGGGATCTTGGAGAAGTCGCCGCGGCCGAGTTCCTTGCCGTCCTTGAAGCAGAACGGGCAGTGGTCGGTCGACACCACGGACAGGTCGTTGGTCCGCAGGCCGCGCCACAGCGAGTCCTGGTGCTCCTTGGGCCGCAGCGGCGGCGAGGCGACGAACTTGGCCCCCTCGAAGTCCGGCCGCGCCAGGTCATCGATCGACAGGTACAGGTACTGCGGGCAGGTCTCGGCGAACACGTTCTGCCCGGCGTCCCTGGCCTGCGCCACCGCCGCCAGCGCCTGGGCGGCGGACAGGTGCACGATGTACAGCGGGCAGTCCGCGACCTTGGCCAGCGTGATCGCCCGCGAGGTCGCCTCGCCCTCGAGCTCAGGCGGCCTGGTCAGGCCGTGGTACACCGGGTCGGTGCGGCCGGCCGCGATCGCCTGCGCGACCAGCTGGTCGATGGCAATGCCGTTCTCCGCGTGCATCATCACCGTCGCGCCGGAGCGGCTGGCCTGCTGCATCGCGAGCAGGATCTCCCCGTCGGTGGCGTAGAACACGCCGGGGTAGGCCATGAACATCTTGAAGCTGTTCACCCCGGCCGCGATGCAGGCGTCCATCTCCTTCAGCGACGAGTCGTTGACGTCGGAGACGATCATGTGGAAGCCGTAGTCGATCGCGCAGTTGCCGTCCGCCTTGGCGTGCCACTTGTCCAGGGTCGCGAGCAGCGACGTGCCCTTGGCCTGGACCGCGAAGTCGACGATGGTGGTGGTGCCGCCCCAGGCCGCGGCCCGGGTCCCGGTCTCGAACGTGTCCACCGAGAAGGTGCCGCCGAACGGCATCTCCATGTGCGTGTGCACGTCGATCCCGCCCGGCAGCACGTACCTCCCGGTGGCGTCGATAACCCGGTCCGCAGCGAGCGCAGCGGGCGTGTCCGCGACGCCGTTCTCCCCGGTAACCTCGCGCGCCAGCACCGCCGCGATTTTTTCTCCGGCCACCAGCACGTCGGCGTCCAGCGTCCCGGACGCCGTCACCACCGTGCCTCCGGCGATCAAGATGGTCATGGCTGGACCAGCGACCCGTACTGGTCGGGGCGGCGGTCCCGGTAGAACTGCCACAGGTTGCGGACCTCGGCGAGCTGCTCCATGTCCAGGTCGCGCACCACGACCTCGTCGTCGGTGTCGGAGGCGTCGTCGCCGACCAGCTGCCCGCGCGGGCTGACGAAGTAGGTCTGGCCGTAGAAGTCGTTGTCGCCGAGCGGCTCGACGCCGACCCGGTTGATCGCGCCGATGAAGTACTCGTTGGCGACCGCGGCGGCCGGCTGCTCCAGCTTCCACAGGTAGGAAGAAAGCCCGCGGCTGGTGGCCGACGGGTTGAACACGATCCTCGCGCCGGCCAGGCCGAGCGCCCGCCAGCCCTCGGGGAAGTGCCGGTCGTAGCAGATGTACACGCCGATCCGGCCGACCGCGGTGTCGAAGATCGGGTAGCCCAGGTTGCCCGGCCGGAAGTAGAACTTCTCCCAGAACCCCTTGACCTGAGGCAGGTGGGTCTTGCGGTACTTGCCCAGGTAGCTTCCGTCCGCGTCGATCACCGCGGCGGTGTTGTAGTAGACCCCCGGGTGCTCCTCCTCGTACATCGGCGCGATGATCACGATGCCGTGCTCCCGGGCCACGTCCTGCAGCAGCCGGGTGGTCGGCCCGTCCGGGATCGCCTCGGTGTAGGAGTAGTAGTCGGCGTCCTGCACCTGGCAGAAGTAAGGGCCGTAGAACAGCTCCTGCAGGCAGACCACCTGGGCGCCGGCCGAGGCTGCCGTCTGGATGTGGCTCACCGCCGCCGCGATCATCGAATCCTTGTCCCCGGTCCAGCGCTGCTGGATGAGCCCGGCCCGGACGATTTCCGCCATCGGCTTGCCTCCTGTAGTCCGCGTACCCTTCTTCCTACCTGGCCTATCTTCCCGCCTGACCAGCCCCGCCGAAAGCCGCCACGCTCCAGGGGAAGCCTGGGTTCCCGGTCCGGCGGCCGGCCGGGGTACGGGGCCTCCCCGCGCGCGACGTGGGGCAGCACCAGGCCGGCGGCCGGACCTGCGGGCGGAGCACCCGGATCGAGGTGTCCGATTCAGCCAGGTGCGTGGCCAGCAGGTAGGCGATAAGCGCGGCGCCCAGGACTGCCGTATGCCACGGCCGGGCCGGGTGCAGGACCTCCAGCCACAAGATGGCGGCGACCGCGCCTTCCTCCCAGGGCACCAGGCGCAGGAGCTCCAGGAACCTGAGCCAGGCGCGCAACCCCACCGACAGCAGGTAGTTCTCCTCCGGCACCGGGACGGCGGCCAGGGCGAGCCGTAGCATCCCCGCGGCCACGCCGAGAATCGCCAGGAATAGCGCGAAGCCTGCCACGCCCTGACGGGGCAGCGGCGCCGCCGCCCAGGCGACGCAAGCCGCACCCATCAGCCCGGCTCCGGCGCGAAGGATCATCGGCGGGCCGCCAGCGGGCGCCGGGTGTGCCCGGCCAGCGGCAGGTCCAGGGACTGCACCCCGTCCCAGTGCACCACAGGGACGCCGAGCTCGCGCAGCGAGAACCTGATCGCCTCCTGCTCCATCTGCCAGATTCGCCGGGCCATCCGGTCCGCGCTGCGCCGCCGTTCCGGCGGCTCGGCGTTGAGCACGTCGACGACCAGCATGGTGAAGCCGCGCTCGCGCATGTCCCGCAGCGCCTCGACGAACCTCTGATCGATCAGCGGGCTGAACACCACCACCAGCGCGCCGGGCGGCAGCGCGGCGCGCGGCAGCCGCCGGAAGCTCATACCCCGGGCGTAACTCGTCTCGCTGGCCAGCATCGTGTCGATGATCCGGTACACCTGCCGCCGCCCGAGCCCGGGCGCCAGCCAGCTCGCCCCGCCCCACTGGTAGGTGATCACGCCCACCCGGTCCCTGGCGTCGGTGTAGGCGCGGGCCGCGGCCACCGCGCCCCGCAACGCGAGATCAAGGGCTGATGACCTGGGCACGCCCACGTCCGAAGTGGCGTCGGCGAGCAGCACCACGTCCTGCGAACGCTCGGCCGCGAACGTGTTCACCTGCAGGCGCCCGCGCCGGGTGCTGGCCGGCCAGTTGATGCTGCGCTGCCGGTCGCCCGGCACGTACTCCCGCACGCCGAAGAACTCGATGCCGTCGCCTGAGGTCCGGGCCGGGTGCTCGCCGAGCCGGTTCGGCAGCCGCCGCAGTACGACCTTGGTCCGCTGGTCCGCGGGGGCCGGGTAGCAGTCGATCCGGGGCAAGGCCGCGCTCGCGTGCCCCTCGGCCAGCCGCCAGCCGTCGCGCAGGACCACGTCGAGCTGGCCGACGGGCCGCCGCCCCCAGCGTTCCGGGGTGACCACCAAGCGGGCCCGCGGGCCGTCGGCGCCGGTGCCGCCCACCGGGTCGATGACCAGTCCGGGGTGCAGTGTCCACCGCACGCTAGCCTCGCCGTGCCCTTCCACCTGGAGGTCCACGGCGACCAGCTCGCCTTCGAAGGCTCGCCCGGAGCTCAGCTGGACCCGCACCGTGACCCGGGGAGGCCGCCCCTGGATCCGTCCGGCCGCGAGCAGCAGCAGCGCCGGGGCCGCCAGGCCCGCGAACTCCGGACGCCGGGCGAGCACGGCGATGAACATCCCGGCCAGGCCCAGCGTGAGCAGGCGACGCGCGTGCCGCGACGATCGCCAGTGCAACTCGAGCTCGTGACCGGGCACGTCGAGCGCGGGGAGGTTCGGGATCGAGAGCGATGACATCAGCCGGTGACCGCCGGGGCCTGGTCGCGGCCGCCCGCCCGCGCGGACGGGTCGGTTTTCGGCGTCGGCACCGACGAGAGCAGCTTGGCCATCACGTCATCAGAGGAGACCTGGCGGACCCACAGTTCGGGCCGCAGCGTGATCCGGTGCGCCAGGGCCGGCACCGCCACCTGCTTGATGTCGTCGGGGACCACGTAGTCGCGCTTGCTGACCAGCGCCTGGCCGCGGGCCAGCTGGACCAGGGCCAGGCCGCCGCGCGGGCTCGCCCCCACCTGGACCTGCGGGTCCTTCCTGGTCGCGGTGACGATGGCCACGATGTAGTCGAGCAGGTCGGGGGTGACCTCCACCCGCTCCAGCGAGCGCCGCATGGCCAGCACCCCGGCCGGGCTGGTGACCGGGTGGAGCTCGACCGCTTCGCTGGCGCGATCCACCCGGCGCCTGAGCATGGCGGTCTCGTCGGCGGCCGTCAGGTAGCCGAGCCGCAGCCGCATCAGGAACCGGTCGAGCTGGGCCTCGGGCAGCTCGTAGGTGCCTTCGTACTCGATCGGCTTGTCCGTCGCCAGCACGATGAACGGCTCCGGGAGCTTGCGGGTCTGCCCGTCCACGCTCACCTGGCCCTCGCCCATCGCCTCCAGCAGCGCCGCCTGGGTCTTCGGCGGCGTCCGGTTGATCTCGTCGGCCAGCAGCAGCTGGGTGAAGACCGGCCCCGGCCGGAACACCATGTCGGCCGACCGCTGGTCGTACAGCGGGGCGCCGACCACGTCGGAGGGCAGCAGGTCCGGGGTGAACTGGATGCGCGCGAAGTCCAGGCCCAGTACCCGCGCGAACGACCGCGCGATCAGGGTCTTGCCCAGCCCGGGCAGGTCTTCGAGCAGCACGTGGCCGCCGGCCAGGATGCCGATCAGCACTAGTTCCAGGGTCCGGCGGCGGCCGACGACCGTACGCTCGAGTTCGTCCAGGATCTCCGTGCACGCCTGGGCGGTCTGTTCTGGCGTCTCCATCGGGGTGCTCACAGCTTCTCCAGTCGGTCGATGAGCCGCGCTAGGGTGCGCCGGGGTATACCTGATTGATCGGATGCGCCTCGCGGCGCGGTCGCCGGCCGGGTCGCGGGATCAACCCAGTCCCACAGGTCGGCGTCACGGGAGTCCCGGCACAGCAGGGCGCGGGCAGCGCCCGGGTCCTGGTACAGGTGAACGTCGTGGCGTTCGGCCAGCCGGGCCGCCAGCAGGTGCTCGAGCACCGGCCTGAGCTCGCCGTCGTAGAAGCCCCGGCTGCTCATCGCGGTCTGCACGACGAACCGGCGGTGGGAGTACCCGCTCAGCGCCCGGGCCGTCGGCTTTTCCCTGGCCTTGGTGGCCTGGTCCGGCGTCAGCTGCGGCAGCAAGGCGCGGAGCACCAGCAGCGCGATCGCCACCGCCGCGATCGCCACCACGGAAAGCCCCTCCCAGCTGGCCGTCGCGTAACCCGCCACCGCCGCCACCGTCACCAGCAGCGCCGCGATGACAAGCTCCGGCCTGGTCCCGCGCCACGGGCTCACCGTGCCATCCGCACCTCCGCCGCCAGTACCTCCGCTACCAGTACCTCCGCTACCAGTACCTCCGCTACCAGCACCTCCGTCATTCGCGGGGCCGGCGGCCGTCCTGTTATCCGGGCTGGTCATACGCCCGCTCCCGCTGATCCGGCTCCGGCCTCGGCTGGGGCGGTCTCGGCTGGGGCCAGCGCGTCGGCGAGTTCGTCAAGCGCGTGGGCGGCCGCGTCGCGGTGGCCGCGGTCCAGCGGATGGCTGGAGAATCTGGCCTCGTAGAACAGCTCGGTCAGCCGGGCGGCGGCGGTGCCGCGCACCAGCCCGGTCGTTCTGGCCCGCGCCAGCAGTTCGTCCGGTGTGTCGGCGATAGCCCGGGCCGTGCCGCGTTCAGCCAGGTGAGTTTCCATCGCCAGGTAGCACGCGATGATGGCGGCCCGCGCATCGTCGAGGGTCCGCAAGGCCGACCGGCCCGACTCCACTGCTTCCCGCAGGTCCCGGGAGTCCTGCACGATGTACCCGTCGCCGCTGACCTGTCCCGGCGGCCGGAACCGCCGGGACCACCAGATGCTGAGCCCACGGCCGCCACAAGCACCACCACGAGCAAGGCGTAGAGCAGGACAGCCGCGGGGATATGCACGCTCGATGAGGTCCGCAATTCGCGTGGCCGCGTGCCGGGTCTGGCTGTCGCCGCAGGTGGGACCAGGAACGGCCGCGGCCTGGGTTTCAAGGTAAATACGTGCAGGTGCAGGCCGATGATCGTGGTTACGGCAACCGCGGCCATCCCCATGCTGAGCAGGAAGATCAGCACCCCGTGCAGCTTGACCGCGACCGAATTGACCGCCCCGCTGGTCCGCTCCGCGCGCCCTCGGGCGGCCCGGCGCCTGATCGCGGCCACCAGCAAGATCCCCAGCACGAGCTCGAGTGCGACCCCGATGAATGAGCCGTCCCGCTGCCAGCGCCCGTTCCACCGGGGCGCCGTCACCGCACCGCGCAGGCCAGCCAGCCCCAGGATGATCAGCAGTGTCAGCGGCAGCACCCGCACCAGCCAATCCGGCGCCCGGGCCGGGCGGCCCCCGGGCTTAGGCGTACCCACGGCCTCCGACGGCGCGGTTCGCGGCTGGCGGCTGGTCATTGCCTCGTTTTAGCGGCGGCCTTCATGGCCTGCTTGTGCGACCGCACCTGGCCGAGCGACGCTTCGTCGGTGATGTCCGCCACCGAATAACGCGACCCCTGGGCACCAAACGGCCCGGCCGCTTCCCGCCACCCATCCGGTCGCACCCCGAGCTGCTTGCCAAGCAGGGCCACGAAGATCTGCGCCTTCTGGGCTCCGAACCCCGGCAGCGCCGCGACCTGCTTCACAAGTCCGGCGCCCGAGGTGGCCGACGTCCATATCCGCTCAGCTTCGCCGTCGTACTGCTGCATGATCAACCGCGCCAGGTCCTGCACCCGGGCCGCCATCGCCCGCGGGTAACGGTGCAGCGCGGGCCGCTCGGAGAAAATCAGCGCCAGCGCATCGGGATCGAATTCGGCGAGCTCGGCGGCGGTCGGCTCATGCCCGAGCCGCCGCACCAGGTCTAGCGGTGCGCTGAAGGCACGCTCGAGCGGCACCTGCTGGTCGAGCAGCATGGCGATAAGCAGGGCGAGCGCGCTGCGGGTCAGCAGCTCGTTGGCCTCAGGCTCCACCGGCATCCAGATCGTCACGGCATCCCTCCCCGGGGGTGTCACGGCCACGTATCACGATCACATATGCCCGCAGCGTACTCCGCTTCCGTGATCGGCTCCGCGCGAGATCCACCCGATGCGCCGGGGCATATAAGCTAGAAGGAGCTGGGCCGGTCAGAGGGTCCCTGGCCCGGGATGTAAGCGAAACGGAGTCAGCATGACACCGCACATGAAGTGGAGCATCGCCGGGATCATCCTCGGCCTGATCCTGTTCATCGTCAGTCCGTGGCTGGCCATCGGGGTCATCTTCCTAGCGATCGCCGTCCCGGTCGGGGCCTACCTGATGCTTGACTCGTCGCAGCGTCGCCGGCTGAAGGAAATCCGCCGGCGGCAGATCCGCTAGGTCAGCCGTTCGCGCGCCGGTCCGGCACCAGCTAGCAGTCCCCTGGGAAGGAAGCGCCCGTGGCCGTCCGCCGTCTCAACCACGCTGTCCTCTACGTGCACGGTCTGCAGCGGACCGTCGACTTCTACCGCACCACCCTCGGCTTCGAGGTCCGGCTGGAAATTCCCGGCCGTGCCGCGTTCCTCAGTGCCCCGGGCTCGGCCAATGATCACGACCTCGGCCTGTTCGAGATCGGCACGGGTCAGGCGCCCGATCGGCCGCAGAACCCGGGGCTGTACCACCTGGCCTGGGAGGTCGGCACGCTGGCCGAGCTGGCCGAGGCACGCACCCGGCTTCAGCAGGCCGGGGCGCTGGTCGGGGAGAGCGACCACCGGGTGTCTAAGTCGCTGTACGCGAAGGATCCGAGCGGCATCGAGTTCGAGGTGATGTGGCGGGTGCCCGCGCAGGACTGGGCCGCCGAGACGGCCGGCGGTGAGATGATCCTCCCGCTCGACCTGGACGCCGCGATCGCCCGCTGGGGTGGCAACCAGGTCACCGGCGCCGCGGCCGGATCGCCTACCTAAGCGCCCGACCGGGTCCCGGCGGCCTCGCTACACTGTGTTGCAGGAATACGAAGCCTACCTGGCTCGTTCGGAAGCTGGTGTGGCCGAATCAGATATGCCGGTTGACCGATCCCGTCCGGCCGGGAGCCGACTGCTTTATAGCGTCGATCAGTGGACATCGCGGCCGCTTCCAGCACTTATTGTGCTAGTCACGGACTTGGTGTGGGTCCTTATCAGCCTGGCCGGGGGATTCCCCGCCCGGTGGGAGACGATTTTTCAGACTCTGGTCGCCGCGCTGACCCTGGCCATGGTGTTCGTCATCCAGCACACGCAAGCCCGCCAGCAGGCAGCTACCCAGCGTAAGCTAGATGAGATCCTGCGCGCGCTGCCGGGGGCGGATAACGCTCTGCTCTCGCTGGAGCACGCGTCCGATGACGAATTGCGCGCCAGCGGCGATCTGCATCTCGGCATCCGGCAGGCCGCCCTGGAGGAGCGGGTCGGCCAGGGTTAGCCAGCGCCGTGACTCCCAGCAACCAGACCGGGGAACAGCAGAGCTAGCTCCTGGGGGTACCCGGCGATCAGCCGCAGCTCGTCGTCGGTCAGCGGCTTGCCGGTCGCGGACGCGCATAGCTGCACCAGGGAGAACACCAGGTCCTCCTCACCCGGCGGCACCGTGATCCCAAGCCCGTCCAGCACGTGCCGGAACCCGGCCTTGCCGCCGTACTCGCCAGTCAGCACCACCCGCCCCTCGCGCGCGGCCCAGTCGGAGGGGAACGGCCCGAGCGACGCGTCGTCGTACAACTCGTAGTTACGGTGATCCTTTAGCGCCCCATCGGCGTGAATCCCGGACTCGTGCGCGAACGCGTTGCGGCCGACCCCCGGCCAGGCCGGCGGCAGCGGCTGCCCGAACGCGTAGGCCGCCCACAGCCCGAACCGCCGGGCCCACGACAGGTCGACCGGGTCCCCGATCGACACCGAGCCGGCGACCCCGAAGCCGTGCCGGAACGCCAGGATGCACGACAGCAGGTCCGCGTTGCCGGCCCGCTCGCCGATGCCGTTCACGCAGGTGTTCACCCACGCGTCCTGCCCGGCGTCCAGGTCGCCGAGCGCCCCGGACACCGAGTTCGCGACGGCCATGCCCAGGTCGTTGTGGCAGTGCGTCTCGACCGGGATGCCGACGGCGGAGGCGAGCTTGGCAAACCGCTCCCTGATTCGCCCGGGGGAGTCCCCGCCGATCGTGTCGCAGTACCTCACGCGGGTCGCGCCCGCCTCCCGGGCGGCCAGCGCGAACTCGGTCAGGTACCCCTCATCGGTCCGCGATCCGTCCTCCGCGTTGACTCCGACCGTTTCCGCGCCCCCGGCCCGCGCCGCCGCCACGGCGGCCGTCATCTCTCCGATAATGGCCGGCCGGTCCAGCTTGCCGCGGAACTTGTTCGCGATCATCTGGTCCGAGGTGGAGATCGACAGGTTGTAATGCCGCAGCCGCGCTGCTCCCTGGCGCGTCTGCGCCACGACCCCGGCCGCCGATTCGACGTCGGCGGTGACCGCGCGGCACCAGCCGGACAGCCGCAGTTCCCCGAACGCTCCCGCCTCGCCCAGCGCTATGCAGGCTCGTACGTACGCCACCTCATGGAACAGGAACGGGAACCCGATCTCGGACTGCGCCACGCCGAGCCGCCCCAGGTAGAAGTTGACCATCACCTTGCCGAACTTCGACAGCCCCGTCCGAGCGGTCTGCACTCCGTCCCGGTTGGTCACGTCGAGAAAATGAATCGATGCCATAAACCCAGATTGACGAAAGCCTCAACTATCGTCAATATTGATTAAAATCAACAACGGGCCAGCGATCCGGATGACCTGCTGGCTTTAGTTTTCGAGCCCCGGAGAGGAGCGCGATGCCCTACTCGATGACGGCGGTGCAGGCCGCGGACCGGCTGGGCGTCAAGCAGGCGACGCTGTACGCCTACGTCAGCCGCGGTGTGCTCGGCCGGGTCAAGGCCGCCGACGTGCGGGGCAGCCTGTTCGACCCGGACGAAGTCGAACGGCTGGCCCTCCGCGGCCGCCCTCGGCGTCCCGCGGGGGCGGTGGACCTCACGATCGAGTCGGCCATCACCGAGATCACCGCCGGCGCGCTCCGGTTCCGCGGCCTGGACGCCACCCGTCTGGCTGCCACTCGCACCTTCGAGGACGTCGCCGAGCTCCTTTGGACCGGTGAGTTCCCGTCCGCTCCGGCTGCTCCGGCTGCCTCGTCTCCCCGGCCGACCTGGCAGGCTACCCCCGCCGCCCTCGCGGCGGGCCGGGCCGCGCAAGCCGCGTTGCCGCCCGGCACCCTGCCGCTCGAACGGCTCCAGGTCATCGTGCCCGCGATGGCGGCGACCGATTCCCTTCGCCTGCAGCTCGACCCGCCCGCGGTACTCGCCGCCGCCCGCAACCTCATCGCCGGCATGGTCGACTGCCTGCCCGCCCCGTCCAGCCCTGCCCCGTCCAGACCCGCCCCGTCCAGTCCCGCCCCGTCCCGGTCCGACTCGGCAGGCCCCCCCGCTCTTGATTTCGCCCCACTCGCCCCCGCTGGTTC
>JALYVS010000035.1 GCA_030853115.1 Actinomycetota bacterium | reverse complement strand
CAGGTCGAGGAACTCGTCGCGGCCGGCATTCCGGTGATGGCCCATCTCGGCCTTACCCCGCAGTCGGTCAACGCCTTCGGCGGCTACCGGGTGCAAGGACGCGGCGAGGACGGCGAGCAGCTGCTGCACGACGCCAAGGTGCTGCAGGCGGCTGGCGCGTTCTCCGTGGTCCTGGAGTGCGTGCCCGCTCCCCTGGCCGCCCGGGTCACCGAGGCGCTGAGCATTCCCACGGTCGGCATCGGGGCCGGCCCGGCCTGTGACGCCCAGGTGCTGGTCTGGCAGGACATGGCGGGCCTGTCTCCCAAGGTGGCCAAGTTCGTCAAGAAATACGCCGACCTGACCACTGTCCTGCACGACGCCGCCGCCGCTTTCGCCGCCGACGTCACCAGCGGCGCATTCCCCGACGCGGAGCACTCCTACAAGTAGACGGCTAGGGCACGGTGACCGGCTGGATGACCACGGGGCCGAGGGTGGGGTTGAGCTCGGTCGCCTGGGAGACTCCCGCCGGGGTAATCACGTCCATGGCCTTCGGCACGGTGGCGGGGTCGACCGAGCAGATCGGCGCGGTACCGTTCGGCGCGCAGACGCCGAACGAGTAGGCGCCCGGCGCGGCCGTGAAGGCACGGGCCAGGTCAGGACTGAAACCGTCCTGTCCGGCCAGCACCACGCTGAAGCCCCAGCCGGACGTCGGGGTGCCGAACTGCGCTTCGGGCAGCGCGACCGTGATCGTCTTGTCGGCCTGCACGGCCAGCGCGGACGCGGTGCCCACCGAGTTGCCCGCGGCGTTCACCCACACCGGCGAGGCGAATCCCTGCACCTCGACCCGCTGGCTCCAGGCCCCGGCCGGCGCGATGGTGTAGTTGCGGGAGGCGTAGGCGGCCTGGGCGGAGGTGGATGAGGCGCCCGGCACGTGCACGTAGAAGTCGAGCAGCTGTGCCCCGTCGAGCGACCCGAACGTCGGGACCAGGTTGGCCAGCGTGACCCGCAGGTAGGCGTAGGTACCGTCGCTCAGGACCTGGAACCGGGTCAGGTCGAACGACCCGGCCACGAAGTCCGACGCGGTCGGGTACTGGTAGGTGCCCGGCCCATGATCGTCGCCGGCCGGGTCGGTCACGTCGAGCACGGCGCTGCCGCCGCCCTCGGCGGTCACCGTGACCTGGGCGTATCCGGTGCTCCGGCCGCCGGGTGCGGTCGCGGACACGGTGATCGCGTTGGTGCCGAAACCGACCGGCACGCTGGCCGAGAACGAGCCGTCAGCTGCCGCGGTCGTGCTGGTCACCGAAGTGGCCGCGGCGGTCGTGGTGTCGTCCGAGGCGATCGTCACCGCCGACCCCGCCGTCGTCGTGCCGGTTACCGTGGTGGTGGCGGTGGTCAAAGTGGCGCCCGAGGCCGGAGCCGTGATCGTCACCGGCAACGAGCCGGGCGCCCCGCTGGTGATGTAGCGCGCGGTCGTGACGGCCGGGGTGTCCACGTTGTGGCCGGCGCCCAGTGAGGCGATCAGCCGCAGTTCCTGGGCCTGGGCCCAGCTCAGCGGGGACGCCGACCCGGCGGCCTTGCCGTCGGTGAACCCGATGGACGCCGTGGCCGGGTCGCTGCCGTACGGCGAGGCGGCCAGGTCCGGGTCTTCCCAGGCCTGCTCGGGCACGAGCCCCACTCCGGAGGAGAAGTTGATCATCGCATGAAGCAGGGACTGCGCGCCGCTGGTGTTCCCCGCGGCTAGGTCGGACTCGGCCCGCTCACCGGACAGGACCGGCCACAGGTGCCCGGTGCCGCTGTCGGTCGGCGGCCACGGCGCCCCGGGGGTCGTGCACGAGTCCTGGCTCGGCTGGTAGCAGTCGCCGTACCCGTCCGCGCTCCCGTTAGCCGCGGAGTTGCCGTACCGGTAGTAGCCGGTCCCGCTGGGCGTGGTCACCGAGATGTTCTTGTCGATGATCGCCAGCGAGGCCTGGATATCGGGGTCGGTGACCGGCAGCTCGCCGAGCCGGACCAGATCCTGGAAGCCGCCGTCGAGCACGCTGCGCTGGTCCAGGGTGGGGCCGCCGTTGCCGAGGCTATAGCTGATCGCGGCGTTCGGATCGCCGGTCTTGGACAGCCGGATGAAGTAGCGGGGGCCGTCCGGGCCGGTGGTGGTAACCGTCCAGTTCTTGATGTTGCGCTGGAAGTCGTCGGCGGTGGCCTGGTACAGGTGGGCCCGCGCCGTGTCGCCGTGGATCGCGGCGATGGCCGAGGCGGCGGTCAGCCCGGCGATCTCGGCCGCGATCGTGGACGGGGAGTAGCCAGCCTGCTCTTCCCAGCGCTCCACGCCATCGGAGGGCCCGTTGGCCACCAGGAAGTCGGCGGCCGGGCGGATGTGGTCCTGCCACAGCGCGGTGTCACTGCCGAGCCCGGACTCCTGCGCCATCAGGATCGGATAGGCCGTCTCGTCCAGTTGAAGACCGCCGGTGTCGGGGGCGGCCTTGCCGTTCAGCAGCGAGTTGCGTGGCATCGCCCCGGAGGGGAGCTGCTGCCGGTCGAACAGGAGCAGCGTCGCCGCCCGGGCCGTGGCGACGTCCCCGTCGGCCATCAGGCCGGTGAAGATCTCGTACAGGTCCCGGGAGAACACCTCACGGTAGGAGCCGAAGTAGGACGGCTCGCCGTTCGAGGTCACCCCGGCTGGCACCGACTGGCCCCACGGGCTGGCCAGGGACGCCACGATGGCGCCGGGGTAGGTCTTGTCCTCGCTCGCCTTCAAGACGTTGGCCGACAGGTAGTAGGAGCGGGCCAGGCTGAACGAGCCGCCCGGCCGCCGCAACCCGAGGTCGTAGATGGCCCAGCCGAGCAGGTACCTAGCCCCGGTCAGGATGAACGGGTGGCTCAGGGAGGTCCTGGCGACGGAAACGGACTGGGCCTGGCTGCGGCCGAAGCCCAGCGCGAGGGTCACCTGGTGGCCGCTACCCGGGGTCACGTCCTGGGTCGCGACGATGTGGCCGTCCGGCGCGGAGGTGTAGGAGGTGAGGGTGTGCGTCGCGTCGAGCTGGGTGAGGCCATCGCTGGCGGTGCCCTCGTAGCCGACGCTCGCCGACTGGCCGGACGAGGCCGCCAGGGCCATGTAGGTCGGTACGGCGTAATCCCGATTGGTGGCGTTGGTGACCGTATTCGTGCTGGAGATCACCGGGATGGCAGACCCCGCCGAGGTGTCCACCACACCGGTGTTGGCGCCGGCGTTCCCGGTGCCCCCGCCGCCGTTACCGTTCACGTGGGCGTCGAGCCGGGCGTACAGGTGCAGGCCGGCCAGGTGAGTGCTCGAACCGGGAGTGGCGGCCAGCGTGGTGTGCATCAGCACCGTGTCGCTGGCCGGGTCGGTGATGTAGGTGGTGATCAGCCGGAAGCCGTGCTTGGCATCAGTGGAGGTGACCGTGCAGGCCATGCCGGTGGGGTCGGCGGCCACCGTGTAGGTCATGTCCCTGGTCTGCAGGTCGGTGAACGTGGACCCGTCGGTTACGACGTATTGCAGCGTGCTCACGTTCGTGTTGTCGATGGTGGGCTCGTAGACGTCGGACAGTACCCCGCCGGCCACCGTGTACCAGACCTTGGAGCCGGTGCCCGCGGTTGTGCCCAGGCAGTCCTTCCGGGCCAGGTCGAAATACGATGGCGCACCCGGTCCGCCTGGCGCCGTAGCGGCAGCCCCGGCCGTGGTGGCCGCGGTAGCCGCCGGGACGGCGACCGCCAGGCTGGCCACGACGGCCGCGCTAGCGGCCAAGGTGAAGAAACGACGTCCACGCACCATGCCAGACCCTCCATCGTCATGCCTGCGGCCCCGGAGTTGCACACCAGCCGGCGAGGAGGCGCATACGGCGGACTCAGCCCGAACGAGCCCGAGCTCGCCGGCTAGGGCCAGTGCTGAGCTTTCTCCCACCCAGCGCGCACGTCAAGTAACAATCCGGAAATATTAGGCTGGATCACTCTGCCCCGGGTCCGGCGGTTTTGACCCAGCGGCAGGTGGTGGCCGCGCAGCACAGGTGACTGGGTCCGGGCTTGAGTACCCGATGGCGGCAGCCGGGGAGCCTTGCCGCACTCCCGCCGCCGGGGCGACAATACCGGGATGGCTCGTGATGGCACCAAGGCCCGGTCCCAGCTGCAGCTGACCCTGCTGGCTCTGGACGGGACCAGGCCCTCAGGGAGGGTCGCATGGGTGTCCGCTGCCGCCCCCGTCGTGACCCAGGCCACCGTCGGGGCCGGGCACTGGGCCGCCGGGCGCCGGCAGCGGGCCCTGGCCGCATGGGCTTGCGCGGCCGGGTCCGCGCTGGCAGCGTGGGGCCTTGGTACCGAAGCGCCGACCCAAGCCGAGATGGTCAAAAGCACTCAGCAGCACAGGGACCTGCTCCGCAAGCTCGGCACACGCCTCCCCCCGGAGGCGCCGGCTACCGCCGGGACGCAAGCACTGACGGCCCGCCAGAAATCGTGGTCCGGCCTTGCCATTGGCATCACTGGCATAGGGATGGTCACCGGCGTACGGTCGGGCCTGCGCCGCCCACAGCGGCTGACCGTGTACGCGATCGCCAGCGAAACCTTCAGCGCCGCGTCCCATGTCCTGCTGGCGGCCCGGGCCACCCAGCAGCGCAGGCCCAGGATCGCGGTCGGCCGAGCCCTGATCGCAGCCGGATCGGTAGCCCGGCTCCGGGCGGCAGCGGCTGAACCCATCCGGTAACAGCAGGCCTGCAGCGTCATACGCCCGCAATAAGGACCTAGCTCATGACGGGCTCGGTGCATGAGCTGAGGGAAGCAGCTTCCGGCCACGCTCCAGCGGGCGGGGCCGGGGCAGGGCGAAGGCCCACTCGCACAGCGCGTTCAGAGCCCGCGGGGCGACGCCGCGGCCGCGAGCATGCGACGCGACCCAATATCCCACCTCACCCGAGGCGACCGCATCGGCCAGCCCGTGGAGCGATACGCCGCCCGCCGGGTCACTGGCCCTGCCATCGGCATCAACCTCCAGCACCGCGAAACTGAAACTGCGGCCGGCTCGCCGGTCGGCCTGCCTGGCCGTGATGAGCTCACGCGCCTGCTCCGCGGTCGTAATCGGACGCCGCATCCAGCGCCGCATCAGCGGATCGCGGTGCGCCGCCACCATGACGGGGACGTCCTGTCCGGTCCACGGGCGGAAAAGGAGGTCAGGCGCGCTTGGCGCCGGCGGCCCTGGAACGATGCCATCCACGGTCGGTCAGTCGGCGGGGCGAAGGTCGGTGATGAGGCGGAAGCGTTCCAGAACGGCCAGCGTCATGTCGTCCACGGTGAACTCAGGGTCCGCCAACGCCACGCGCATCTCCTCGCTATGCCAGAACCGCTCGTGACCCGTCCGCCACTCGGCCACGCTGGTGTCACCCTCCCCCTCGTCCACCACGTGAGCGAGATCGACCTGCGCCAGCGGGACGACATGCACACCAGTAACCTCGATGATCGCGACCGGACGGTCACCTGAGTCGACAACCACTGAACGGCTCCCGACTGCGGGCAGGGGCTCCCCCTCATGCTCGTAGGCGACGAGGAGTCCTGTCGTGGAGGTCTTGGAACCGCTGAGGATCGCTGCGACGAGCTGGTCGCGCAGCGGGCCAGGGAAGGCAAACTCGGCCCGGGGCATCGAGGCGAGGTTCGCGGGTGAGGTGGCGTCAGTCGTCATCTGGTCACAGTAACTGCCCTGTCCTCGCGCCGTCCAAGGCGAGAGGCCTGCGCGACACTGTTACCGTTGTCGCTCGCGACGTCACGAACGGTATTTTCCGAACTGATCTAGCACGTCTCGCGCCGAGCGCGACCGGCGAGCTGCCTGCGACGATATGGTGTGCGGCCAATCCGGGGGGCGCCTCTTATCCGCCTGGATCAGTTTCCCGGCGAGAATCCTCAAGGAGGCAACGCCGCCTGCGAGTAGCGCAGGAAGTATTTTCAATTTGCCCCTTGCGCAGGTAGGCGAGCACGAGCAGGGCCTGCTGGCCGCAGTCCAGCTTCCGCCAGGCCGACCCGATCGCCCGGCGGTGGCGGCGGATGACCTGGGCGGTGAAGGTGAGGGTCTGGCGCGACAACGGCAACGCGACACGGTAGAACAGCATGAAGAAGCCTTTGGAGGGTTGAAGCTGGTGCGGTAACCCGCCTCAACTACCAGGGGCTTCGCTGTTCCCGGCGGCAACACGCCGCCCTGCGCTCAAAACGTGATCAGCAACTACAGCAGGATGAAAAAGGCTCACTGTCAGGAAATCTGGCGCGCTGATGACTATTGGAAGGCCGAGATCGAACTAGTAACACCGCTTTCGGCTAGGGGATTTGCAGTAGTTGCTCTTGGAGAGTAGGTCCTAGGATAGTTCGTATTCCAGCACCCTCGTCACCCACTCGAGGAAGATTCTCTAGGAACGAGGCCGCTAGAAGTTCTCTTTCTTCGGAATTGGCCTTCTCAAAGGCCATCTCAAACATATCGAGCATCTGTCGCAATGTAGAGTCACCTGCGTTCGTAAGGAACCGCTGTACGACCCAGCGCGTCACGTCACCCATCAGCACGTGCGGAAGAAGACTATCGTAGTCCGCAAGATGCTCCTGCAGCACCGGCATGAGCACGGGAAACCGGAAGCAAAGTGCACCGGCAAAGGCTACGTCGTAGGCTCTCATGGCGTTTTCCCCAAAACGTCGTTCAGTTCATTCAAAAGTGATTGAGCGACCACCTGGTCATGGTGGTTCAGGTCTGCAGTTTTTAGAAGCTTCCTCAGCCCACTCGAGTACTCCTCCGCCTTCTGAAAATGGAAGGTGCCACCCGTAGGCTGACCCGTTTCGATCTCGTTACGCACGGCGTCAGCAGTTGTCCCATTCCCGACTCGATTTTGACTGTTCACTGCTTTATAAAGGTCGTTTACGATGTTTTGGAGTTTTGTGTTGGTGACTTGAGGAGTCTCGAGTTCGTTCGATATTACGGTTGCATCTTCATTATCCGCAAGGTCGCATATGGCAGATCCTGCTCCCTTCGATTCTAGGCCGCACAGTGCGGCAGCGACTAGCCCGACTACGACGAGAGTATCTTTCCACGGGAAAGGTTGCTTCGAGCGAGCCGCGGCGGCGGCAGCTTCGCACGTCGCTTTCCAGCCTTTGAAGGAAGAGTAGGGGCCGCCGCAGCTGAACTCGGGTTTGCTAGAGGTGGATGGTCTGCTCACCGGAGCGGGTTTTTGCGGGTGCTGATGCCAGTACGGGACGCTGGCGCACACGTTTCCGTTGCAGATCATGCGGCTGCCGGTGCCGGGCGGGTCGGCGGGCGCGCTGGTCTTGCCCTTGGGCTGGTCGCACTGCGCGACCCTCGCGCCGGCGCCAGTGCAGTCGACCTGGCTGCTGGTGCTGGCGCCGCCGCCGCCGCCGTTGGTGATCATCATGGCGCCGGAGGGGTCGGAGTTGGTGGCGGGGTTGTCGGAGGCGTAGGCGTAGGCGTTCAGGTCCTGCGGGTCATGGGGGGTGAGGAGCGGGTCCGGGGAGATGAACGAGCCAGTACCGGGCTGGTATTCGCGGGCGCCGAGGTCGGTCAGGCCGGTGGCGGTGTCGCTAGCGCCGCCGACGAAGCCTTTCTCGTCTTCGGGCCAGGCCGACTGGGCAGTGCCGCGGGTGTTGCCGTAGGCGTCGTAGTACCGGTGGGTGACGGCCAGGTTGGTGGAGCTGACGGCAACCGAGCTGGTGCCCTGCTGGTCTCCAGCCAGGTAGGCCAGGGTGGAAGCGCCGGTCCTGGCCGCGACTGTGGCGCCGCCGAGGGTGTAGTAGCGGGTCCCGGTGACCGCGCTGGTGCCGGTGTTCTCGGTGATCTCCTCATCACCCAGGTACAAGGTCTTGAAAGTCGGGTCGGTGGTCAGGAGCAGGGCGTTGCCGGCGTCGTAGATGTAGGAGGTGTCCTTGGCCGACCCGCCGGACGGGGTGATCGCGGCCTGCGCCAGCTGGCCCTCGTCGTTCCAGCTCAGAGCTTCGTTCTGCGCGGTGCTGGTGAGCGTGGTCAGGTGCCCGGCGGTGTCGTAGCCGTAGCTGGTGGTGGTGCTGCCCGCTGAGGTGGTGACCTTCTGGGTGCTGATGCCATGCGGCTGGGCGGCCCCAGCCGCCGGGTAGGTGTCCGCGGTGGTGGTCACCGCCCCGGCCGGGGTGGTGGCGGTGATACCGGTCATGCCGCCGGTGACGGCGTAGCGGTAAGACTTCCAATACGGAGCGGCGCCGCCCTCGGCCGACGCCGACGGGGTGGCGGCGCAGCCGGTGCTGCCCTGGGCCCAGGCCTGGGTCATCCGGCCCAGGTAGTCGTACTGAAAGCACTGCACGTCGGTGGCGGCACTGTTACCCGGCGGGGTATCGGCCTCGGACAGCACGTTGCCGACGTGGTCGTAGGTGTAGTGCAGGTCATCGACCGAGGTGTGGGCCGTGCTGGTCTGGGTGTTCTGCTCGGTGACCCGGCCGGTCTGCGGATCGTAGGAGTCGGTGAGGTAGGCCGGCTCACCGGAGGTGCCCATCTTGTACTGCAGGGGCTGGCCCAAGTTGGTGTAGGACAGCGAGTTCACGTACGGGCTGGTACCGGTCAGTGCATTGGGTTCGCCGGTACTATCGTACCCGGTGGTCACCGTCTCCGACGGCAGGCCGCCGGCGGCGGAATCGGTATAGGTCAGCTCCTGCCCGCTGGGCGCATAGGTCAGCTGCTGGCTGTAGGTCCCCGCCAGCGCGCCCTGCGCGGAAGGGATGACGGTCTGCGTGGCCGAAGGCTTCTCGTAGGCGTTGTAGCTGGTGACCCCCTCGGTGTAGGCGGCTCCGCCGGAGTACGACGTCGAAGAGGTGAGCTGGCCCTTGGCCAGGGTGTCGTAGGTCCACGAGGCGAGCTTGGTCGCCGGTGACTCCAGCGCGCCGCCGGTGGTGTCGTACTCAGCGGTCTTGCGGCCGTCCGCATCGTAAGTGTAGGAG
Source organism: Actinomycetota bacterium (assembly GCA_030853115.1). Classification (GTDB taxonomy): domain Bacteria; phylum Actinomycetota; class Actinomycetes; order Streptosporangiales; family Streptosporangiaceae; genus Palsa-504. The sequence continues at coordinate 15,125 of JALYVS010000035.1, read as the reverse complement.
ATCGTCTTGCTGCGGGCGTCGGTGTCGGTCATCAGCTGGCTGGCCGCGTCGTAGGTGTTCGTGGTCTTCCCGGCGTCCGGGTCGGTGGCGGTCAGCTGGTTGCCGAGCAGGTCATAGGTGTAGGACCAGGTGTTGCTGGCCGCGTCTTTGATCGTGGCGAGCTGCGTGGCCCCGGTGTAGGTGTAAGCCGTCTGGTCGTAGTCCGACGACGGGTCGGTCGGGCTGGCCGGATCGCCGGCGTGGTACTGGTAAATCGCGGTAGTCAGGCCCCGGCCGTCGGTGAACGTGGTCGTGCTGGTGCCCCCCGTCGGGGGCACCGTGGTCACGTAGTTCCCGCCGTAGGTACTGTCCGTCTCCCATGTCTCGGCGCCCAGCGCGTAGGCAACCTGCCGGATTACCCGGCCGTCCCCGTCGTACACGTTCCCGGTTTCCGACGGCACGGCGCTCGGAGCCGCAGAGACCAGCGTGCCCGACGGAGCGCCGGAAGTGTAGTACGGGTCGGTGACTACCACCTGCCACCCGTCGGAGTTGTACGTCGTATCGGCGATGTTGGTGCCGCCGCCCGCGGTCGCGGTCTGGGTCTCGCGCACCTGCCCCAGCGAGTCATCGAGCGTCTGGCTGGTCAGGTATCCCCCGCTGGGCTCCTCCGTCTGCTCGGTGGTGACCGAGGGCGCCGTGTTGCTGATCGTATAGGTGTACTTGTCCACCGCCGGGCCGGAGGTCGGGTTGCCTGGTGTCCAGACGCCGGTGATCCATCCGAGCGCGTCGTAGGTGTCGCTGGTTTGATAGCTGGCCGGATCGGTGACGGTCAGCGGCAGGTCCCGCTCCGGGTCGTAGGTCGTCGTGGTGACCAGGTTCGCTGGATCGGTAACCTGCACCGAGGTCGGCTCGACGCCGGTGGTCGGCGTGTAAGCGGTCGTCGTGGTCCGGTTATCCGCGTCAGTGGAGGTCAGCATCCGCCCGTACTCGTCGTAGGTCGCGGTCTCCTCGGTGGTGTAGGTGAACTGGAAGCCAATCAGGGCCTGGTACGACGCCGACGTAGCCACCTGGGTCTTGGTGAGGTTCCCGGCGCTGAGCGTGCCGCCGTTGTCATAGGTGTAGGCCGTATCCGCTACAAACTGGGACCCTTGCGTCGGATATGTGCTGCAGGGAATGTCAAGGACTTCAACGGTCGCAGGCAGGTCGACCAGCCAGGTCGTGATGGTGTTGGTGTCGTAGGTGGTTGTGGTGCAGGTATCTTCCGCGGCGTTCGAGGTATCAGGGACCTTGGAGTCGGTGAGGATCTGGCCGTAGGCGTTGTACGTATAGGTTTGCGTGGCCTCTCTGGTGCCCCCGCCGGTTAGTGCCGTGTAGGTGTCCTGCGAGGACGTGCCGACGATGTAGGACGATTGGTTCAGGCTCTTGTCAGTCCCGGTGGCCGTAGAGGTATAAGGCAGGTTGACTGTATCGGTGACCTCGTTGCCGGTTCCCGCGCCGTTATAGACGATCTGCTCGAAAAGCATGCCTGCGTACTGCGTCAGGTCGGTGAGCCTATCCCCGCGAGTCGAGGTCAGCACATCGGTCCCGTACAGCCCGTGGAAATAGGTGTCCACGGTCTCGGTCACCGGATCTGGTGACGTTCCATGTTCAGTGGTAACCGTCTGGTACCCGCGCCACTGGTCATATGTCTTCGTCGCCGACCGGCTGACGGTGTCGCTGTCAATCGCCCAGGCGGCACTTGAATAGGAATAGCTTGTGACTACCGGCGGGTCGGCTCCCGTTGTGTCCTTCTCGGTAACCGCGCTGGTCGTATAGATGTTGAACCAGTCTTCGACCGGCGAAGAAGACCCCGTCGGCAGCCAGTAATCGGGATAACATGCATCCGTATCAAAGAACGGCGACGGGAAATCTCCCGATGCGCACGGCGCCACATCCGGCGAGGAGTAGGCGACGGTGGTGACTCCGCCGGTCTCGTTCGTCATGTTGGTGAGGCGGAACCGCGTGATCAGCGAATAACCGGCCGCCGTGGTCGCCTGGGTCGCCACCAGGTTCGGCATGGCCTTACCGGTAAAGCTGACCGGGGGCAAGGTCACATTGCTCGTGCCATCCTCCCCCGTCCTAGCGACGGAGGACAGCCACAGCGACGGCGGCGTGGTGGCGTCTCCTGTGGCGGGATAGGTGTCGGCCAGCGACCAGGAGTCGACGTTGTGCAGGGTGCCGCCCTGCAGCGACTGGGTGGTAATTGAGGCCAGCGCGTACGGGGTCCAGAAGGTCGGCGCGGTCACCGTGCACGGCGCGCCCTGGGCGCAGGTCAGGTCGGTGGGGGCATCGGTCCGGGTCGTGCTGCTGGTCGTGAAGGTAACCTGGGCCGCCGGGGTGTACCCGTAAACGTCACCGGCCCGCAGCCCGTATTCGATCTTGGCCAGGGTCCCGCCCTGGGTATAGGCCGCGCTACCCGTTGTGCCGTTATCCTCGGCGTAATAGTTGGTCTGGGTGTTGTAGAAGTAAGCGATCGCGTTGCCGTGCGGGTCCACGACGTAGTCCAGCATCCACCGCCACGGCGTGCTGCAGAACGCGCCTTGGCCCGAGCAGCCGAGGTACACCGGTGCCGTCCACACGCTGTTCGTGGTCGGATCCCCCGCGGAGTATCCAGGCAGCTCATTCAGCCCGAAATAATACTGCGTGCCGTCGGGCTCGATAATCTCCCAGGAATTGCCGTTTTTCTCGACTTTCTGGCCGCCGTCCGCCTCCGGATGGTAGCTGCTCCCCGCGACGAGCGGGGTAGTCACCCCGTTCAGCGACAGCGACAGCTGACTGCCGATGCACAGATCGTTCGTATCCGGGCCGAAAATGCCGGACCCCGCGCAGGCCGGGTACTCGGCCTCAATGAACCCGGGCGAATAATCCCAGCCGTCGCCGATCCAGGACGCTTCGTTGTTGGTGGAGGAGGTCAGGCCGTCGGTTGCCTGGGAGTCATAATCGAGGCTCACTTCGGGTTCCAGGCCGCCGGGAACGGGTGGCACATTGACCGGGAACGAATGCGTGAACGCGCCGGAGGACCCGCCGGTCACCCAGTCATAAGCCTCGGACACCGGCTCCGCGCCGTAGTTACCGCCCGAGCCTGACTGGGTGGCGAGCGCCGCGAGCACGAGCTCGGGCGAGGTTACCGACGACGTCAGAACGGCCGCGGCAGCGTTCCCGTCGCGGTGGGCGGACAAGGAGGCGGCCAGGCCTGGCAGGGTGACATCGGCACCCACCCGGTCTTGCCTGGTGTCATCGGCCGATCCCGGCCGGACCTGCTGGCGGCACCTGGCGAGCTGCGGCGTGGTCAGCGCGCAGGCCGGAAGCTCCACCAGGTGCACCCGGGAGGCGTAGTTGCCGCCGTAGGCGTCGGCGAAAGCCGAATAGTCCAGGCTCACGTGCACCCGGCCGGTCCCGGCCCGGCTGTCCGCGCGGGCCACCGTGAAGACGACGCCGCGAACCCCCAGCGCTGATGCGGTCGCATGCGGGGCCATGCCGACCGTCACCCGGGTCACTAGAGAGGACGACAGGTAAGCGTCCGTCGCGGTCCCCCGCAGTGCGGGGGACGACTTGGTGTCCGGAGGCCCCACCCATACCGGGAGCCCGCTCGCGCGACCCGATCCCGCGGACGGTCCCGCCCGCAGGCGGGATGCCTGTGACGCTGCCCTGGCGGCCGTGGTGATGACCGCGGCCCCTGTGCCAGAGACAGGCCATGAGATCGGCCGGGCGTGCCACGGGTTCATCACCGGGACCTTCGCCCGGCGGCCATGGACGACCCGCACCGCGACCGCCTTGCCGCTGGAGACCGCCGGAGCCTGGCTCCATCCGGTCAGCAGCTTGACTCCGGCGAACGCTCCGGCCAGCAGCACCAGTGCCGCAATGACCGACACGGCCGGGATCAAGCCTCGAGGCCGCCGCACGCGCTGGCTATGACGAGAAGTTCTGCTAGACATGCGCCACCGCCAGGCCAGTTGTCCTTATGCTCACGAGCCGCAATCATCTCGTTGGTGAGTTCACGCCCAGTTCACGCTCAGCTGGCACATAGCAGTTATGCCGGATATCGCCGATAACCGGTATTGATCTTGGTAACCCGATACATTCGCTCGCATACAGTCCTGTGAACTTGGCGGGTCCATATGCTTGAGCTTGACATCCTCGGTCCGCTCATCCTGCGCTCCGGCGGTCAGCTAGTCCGGCTCAGGCCCATGGAACGCGACCTGCTGCTGACGCTGTACTGCGCCGATGGCGGCACGTTGTCCCCCCAAAGGCTGACGGCGTTGCTCTGGGACCGAGCCGCCGAGCGCTCCCCGATCACGCTGCGCAGGCACATCGCCGGAGCGCGGAAGGCCGCGGCGGCCGAGGTCGTCGTCACCCGCCGGCAGGGAACCGGGATCACCACCTACAGCCTGGGACTCGACCCTGAGCACATCGACGCCTTCCGCTTCGAGCGGCAGGTGGCCGACGGCGGCCGTGAATTCCGGCAGGCCAGGTACACCGAATCCGCGCGGACGCTCGGCCGGGCGCTACCCCTCTGGCGCGGAGCTCCGCTGGCAGACGCGGGGAGTCGGCCCTTCGCACGCGCCGAGATCACCCGCCTGAAGAACCTGTACCGGACCGCGGTCATCACCAAGCTGAAAGCTGATATCAGCCTCGGGCAGCACCGCGAGGCCACCGGTGAGCTCGAGGCGATGGCCATGACCTGGCCCGAGGACGGGGAAGTGCGGCGGCTCCTGGTCATCTGCCTGTACCGCAGTGAACGGCCGATCGAGGCGGCCAGGGCATGTCGGCAGGCCATCCGCGCGCTCGTCGGCCAGGGACTCAGCGACCGGCACCTGCAAGAGCTGCAGCACGACATGCTGACCGGCTCGCTGCCCACGCACGGCCCGGTGGTCGCTAGGAGCAGCAGGCTGGTCAGGTCAGCGGATTGAGATAGCGCAGGCGGAGAACACGTGCTGATGGGTGGGGGGTGAACCACGGGCCGTTCGGCCCGGAAGGGATTAAATATCGGTGAGGCGCAGGCCGGCATGGGCCTTGTAGCGGCGGTTGACGGAGACGAGGTTGGCGGTCAGCGCCTCGATCTGGCCGGCGTTGCGGAGGCGGCCCGCGTAGACGCCGCGGACGCCGGGGATCCGGGCCGCCAGGGCCTGCACGGTGTCGGTGGCCTCCCGGTCGTCGCCGAGCACCAGCACGTCCATCTCGATGGTCTCGACCCCGGGATCAAGCAGCAGGACCGCGGACACGTGGTGGAACGCCGCCACCACCCGGCTGCCGGGCAGCAGCCCCGCGGCCTGCTCCGCCGCGCTGCCCTCGGCGACAGGCAGCGGGTAGGCGCCGCGCTTGTCGAAGCCCAGCGGGTTCACGCAGTCCACTACGATCTTGCCCGCCAGCTCCGCGGTCAGCCCGGACAGCAGGTCGCTGTGGCCTTCCCACGGCACGGCGGCGATCACCACGTCCGACTCCCGGGCGCAGTCCCGATTGGCCAGGCCGCGGGCGTGGTGTCCGACCTCCTGCGCGACGCCCTGGGCCCGGTCGTGGCTGCGGGAACCGATGATGACCGGGTTCCCCGCCAGCGCGAACCGGCGAGCCAGGCCCCGTCCCTGCTCCCCCGTGCCGCCGAGGATGCCGATGGTCAGGCGGTCAACAGCCGGGGTTTCGCGTTCAGTCATGACACTGAATCCTGCCAGATGACGCGCCAGAGCCCGCGGGCGGTACCTGCGCGTTCGCCGAAATCGCAACCGTCCGTGTGGATAAGGCTGCGCGTATGGACTTTTGGGGGCACCATAGGTATGTGGACGCGAACCAGGTGACCACGCTCCGTGCGCTCCTCGCCCCGACCGGGTGGCTCGAGCGGACCCGCGCCTTCGCGCTGGGACTGCGTAAGTCGACCCGGTCGCCAGGAGGGCTCCTGCTGGTCGGAACACCCGACGACGAGCCGTGGCATCTCACCGCTCACCTGGACGAGGAAAGCCGCCTGTCGGGGATTCCCGAGCTGACGCCGACCCTCGTCCGCTGGAAGGTGCCCGCGGGCGCGCCGTCGCACCTGCGGGTGGGCCTGGAGCGGCTGGAAGCCGCCCAGCGCGGGGAGACGCTTTTTGTCATTTCGCCGACCACCGCGCCGGTCCCGCTGCTGGAACGGGTCGACGACGCGCGACGGACCGGCGCCACGATCTTCGCGCTGGACCAAGGCGATCCCGAGCTCGACGCGCTCGCCCACGAACGGCTGGCCATCCGGACCGGGTTCGACGCTGTCTCCTTCGGGGCGGCACAGCACCTGATCAGCTCGGCGGTCGGCGACCTCGACCGGCCCGAAGGCGATGACGGCTTTGGCGCCGGGGAGTTCGGCGTGGCCAGCGCGGATGGCCGCGCCCGGACATCGGGGATGCCCGGCTACCAGCGCAACCGACCCGGTGTCCGGGGTCTGCGGGACCGGGTGGCCCGGCTGCTTGACGCGGTGAGCGGGCCTACCGGGTCCTAGGCGTCCAGGGTCAGGACCATGGTGGGGCGCTCGATGATGTGGTCGGGGCGCAAGGGTCGCACCGCCGTGCCGATGGCGAAGAACTCGGTGGTGTGCGAGCCCCAGGTATGGCTGTGCTGCCTGAGCTGGACGCCGACGATGCCTTCGGCGTGCAGCGCCTCCGCCTCGGCCTGCATCCGGCTCATGGCCAGCTCACGGGCATCGTACAGGGCCTGGGTGAACTGCTCGATCTCCACGTTCTTGCCGATGTTGCCGATCTTGCTGCCGAACTTCTGGTGCGCGATGTGGTACACGCACGTCCCCATCACCATGCCCAGCGGCGCGTAGCCGGCCCGGATCAGCGTCCAGAAATCCTGGCCGGACAGGTCTGAGGTGAACGGCTGGCTCTTGTTGTTGCGCCAGTTATCGACGCCGCCGCCGCCCGCGCCCGGTTCCGCCTTGACGGCCGTGCCGACCGCGATGAATTCAGCGATGTCGGCACCGAACTCCTTCATCTCCACGTCCAGCCGGACCCCGACGATGCCGTCGGCGTGCAACGCGTCCGCTTCGGCCTCCATCCGGGTCATGGCCAGCTCACGCGCGTGGTACATGGCCTGGGATAGTACGTCGAGCTCCTGGTTGGTGCCCCACCGCCCCACCTGCAGCCCGACGTGGTAGATCGAGCTGCCGAGGACCAGGCCGAGCGGCCGGAAGCCGGCCTCGCGCACCAGGAGGAACTCGTTGACCGACAAGTCGGAGGTGAAGATCGACCCCGGCCGGCCGGGCTGCAGCTCCGCGAGACGGCGCATGGCATCCTGCGGGACGCCCGCGGCATCCAGTTCCGTCGCTATGTTCTGCTGGTCGGTCATCGTCTCTCCTGCGCTTTATTCAGCTTCATCGGCCTGTGTGCATTGAGCTATGCGTTGAGCTTGCCCGGCCATGGTGGCCCAGGGCCGGGGCGGCCATCAAATCCGGATCCTGGCCGCTTGGCGACGCTGCGGGTCGAGCGACATGATGGCCAGCGTGGGACCGGTGTGGCGCTGCTCGGAGGCCGCGAACTTGGCGATCGCGGTCCCGATGCTGGTGGCCTCCACGATGTGGTCGCGGCGGCCCTCCTGCACTGGGCACTCCCGCTCGCGCACCCGCATCTCCATGGTGGCAATCACCACGCCCTCGGCCCCGAGCCGCTTGACGTCCTTCTCCAGCTGGACCCGTGCGTCGTGCCTGGCGTCGTTGACGAGCTCGGTGTAGCCGACGACCTCGGCGTTTCCCGACCCCCACCGGGTCTGGCCGACGGTCAGCCAGTCGTCGTGCCGGGAGCCGATCGAGATGCCGAGGGCCAGCCCGGCAGGCACCCAGCCCTTCATGATCAGCTTGGCGAAGTCCTGTCCGGACAGGTCGGAGGTGAACGGCGTCCTGAGCGTCCGCCCGCGTCCCTTGGTCCCGGAGACCGGCGGCGCGCCGGGGGCGCGGATGGCGGTGCCGATGGCCTTGAACTCCATGCCGCCGGCCGGGAACGACCCGATCGTCAGCTGGACGCCCACCACCCCATGCCCCCCGAGTGCGGAGCACTCGGCGGTCATCCGGTCGAGCGCCTTGTGCCGCGCCTCGTACATCGCCTGGACCAGCGGGGCGAACGACCCGAAGCCGCCGCGGCCCGATACCTGGGTGACCGTGCGCGCCGGAATGCCGTACCCGTAGGAGCCCCAGGCTCCCGGGCAGTTGTAACCGCCGGTATAGCCGATGTTGTATACCGCAGCACCGAGCACCTGCCCCACCGGCTCGAAGCCGACACTGCGGATAGCGACGAATTCATCGGAGGTCAGCGCTGAACCCCACGTACCGCTAGCCCGGATTTCCGCCATCCGGGCCTCAGCCGCCGCCGGCAGGTGTTCGCTCACACCCCTAGCCTATTCGCCTGGCGGCACAAGTTATCACGACAGTTATCACGGAGTATGAACAAGCCGAATCTAGTCCCTGGCGTCCCACTCCTCATTGCGCCGCTGTACCGTCTCCAGTGCGCGGCTGGCCGCTTCCCGGGTGGGGAAGGGACCGAGCCGGTCCTTGCCCGGGCAGGGGCCGTTGTCGTCCTCCACCGTGTGATGCTTGAGGCAGAACCACCATCGCTGTTCGTTGTCCATGCACATTAGACTCGCAAAGCATGGCGACAGTGTTGCATCCGGGCCGGCTTTCCCCCACCCGTCAGGTCCCCGCGGAAATCACGCGGCCCGAGTACGTGGGCAAGAAGCGTCCGAAGACCGGGGAACCGGACGTCAAGACGCCGGAGATCATCGAGCGGATGAGGGTCGCGGGCAAGCTGGCCGCCCAGGCGCTGGAGGCGGTCGGCGCCGCGGTGGCCCCCGGCATCACCACCGATTACCTGGACCAGGTCGGCCACGATTTCCTCGTCAGCCACGGCGCTTACCCCAGCACCCTCAGCTACCGCGGCTACCCGAAATCGCTGTGCACCTCGCTGAACGAGGTGATCTGTCACGGGATCCCCGATGACACGTTGATCAGTGACGGCGACATCGTCAACATTGACATCACCGGCTACATCGGCGGCGTGCACGGCGATACCAACGCCACCTTCTGGGCCGGCCAGGTGGACGAGGAATCGCGGCTGCTGGTGGAGCGCACCCGCGAGGCGATGATGCGCGGCATCCGCGCGGTGGCGCCGGGGCGCCCGCTGAACGCGGTCGGCCGGGTGATCGAGTCCTACGCCCGGCGCTTCGGCTACGGCGTGGTACGTGACTTCACCGGGCACGGCATCGGCCGGACGTTCCATTCCGGCCTGATCGTGCCGCATTACGACGATCCGCACACCAACGTGATCATGGAGCCGGGGATGACGTTCACCATCGAACCGATGCTGACCCTCGGCACGATCGACTACGACATCTGGCCGGACGGCTGGACGGTGGTCACCAAGGACCGCAAGCGCACCGCGCAGTTTGAGCACACCATCCTCGTCACCGAGGACGGCTACCAGATCCTCACCTTGCCGTAGGTGCTTCCCCGTCCGCCACAAAGGCGCGGGCATGCAGGCTGATCGAATAGCCGGCTCCCCGGCCGCGCAGCCAATGCTGCTGGCCGTGTACCCGCACCGGGCCAGGACGCAGGACGGCACTGGCATCAGAGCCCTCGATCGCCTCGCCCGCGACCATCGTCGCCACATCGCAATCACAAGGCTGGCCATGGTCGCCGGGCGGCAGCACCATCAGCCAGGCCTGGCACCCCGGATGCCCGTCAATGGCCATGGTGACCGGGCGATCCGGATCGAACCGGACCAGGCTCCACCATCGCTCGGGGGTCGCGGCGATCATCCGCAGCCGGCGGGAGAGCGTGCCGAGCGTCAGCCGTGCGCCGGGGGCACCTAGCAGGCCCGGCCCCGGCAGCCCGGCGGCGGGCTGAGGCGGAACGAGCACGAAGGTTTCGGCCAGCCTGGCGATCTCCGGGGCGACGGACATATCTGCAGTCAACGGAAGGTCCTTCGTGAGCAGGTTCCGGGCAGGCCCTGAACGGGCGGCCCTGGTGACAACGGTCAGCTTGGGGTCGTTGTCAGCAACAACACGAAGGACAGAGCGTGCACGTCAACGTCGCGGCGACACCTGAGTGGTCACCGTTGCGGCGGACTGCGCGGCCTGGCATGCGGGAAATCATACACGGCGGGTGCCGCAACGTCGCCATATCGGCGAATCGCCCCTGACCGCCGCGGCGGGTTTCAACGTCAGGGATCCCCTGAGATCCGGTAGATCTCAGTGCGACCCGTCGAGGCGCTGGATCGCGGACCGCGCCGACTCGGCGGTGACGCCGTCGGCGGCCCAGGCCGCGGCACACAGTGCGCGCAGGCCGTCAATGCGCTCCCCGTCGCCGGTCAGCTCCAGCTGGTTCCCGTCCGCCCGGGCCGTCCAGCCGCCGCAGCCGTACGCGCCGTCCTGGCTGGGGATATCGGGATGCGGTTCGAGCAGGCCGGACAGGTTCTCGGCCAGGTAGGTGGGGCGCTGCGACGGCGGTGCGAGCACGGCTTCAGCCGGCCCGCTCACGCCGGTCAGCACGAGCATGCTGTCCGCGCCGACCCGGCTTGCTCCCTCGATGTCGGTGTCCAGCCGATCCCCGACGACAAGCGGGTGCTTGGCGCCGGTCCGCAGTACCGACTCCCGGTGCAGCGGCGGCTCGGGTTTGCCCGCAACCAGCGGCTGGACGCCGGTCGCGGTCGCGATCACCTGGATCAGCGACCCGTTCCCCGGCTGGCGGCCGCGGCCGCTGGGCAGGGTGAGGTCACCGTTGGAGGCGACGAACAAGGCCCCCGCGGCGACCGCGAGGCCGCCTTCGGCCAGCATGGAGTAATCGACGCCGGGCGAGTAACCCTGGACGACCGCTTGCGGCCGGCTGGCGGCGGTACTGACCGGCCGCAGGCCGCGTTCCCGTAGCGCCAGCCGCAGGCCGCTGCCCCCGATGACCAGGACCGGCGCACCCGGCGGGAGACGCTCGGCGAGCAGGCGGGCGGCGGCCTGAGCCGATGTCACCACGTCCTGCGCGGTGGCCGGGGCACCGAGGCTCGTCAGCAGCGCCGCGATGGCGGCCGGCGTCCGGAACGCGTTGTTGGTCACGTAAGCCAGCCGCATGCCGGCCGCTTCGGCCTGGCGCAGCGCCTTCGCCGCACCAGGAATGGCGGTGCCGCCCAGGTACACGACGCCGTCCAGGTCGAGCAGCGCCACGTCGTACGCGGTGTGCAGGGGATCGGCGCAGCTCCGCAGCGTGCTCGCGGTCATGCGGCACCGCCCGCGCTGCCGCCTCCGGGGGCCTTGCGGGTACCTTCCCTGGCCCGCAGGGTCGCGCGCACCGAGCGCAGGGCATCGGTGTAGTGAGCGGCATCGGGCCTCATCGCGGCGGCGAGGGCCAGGTACTCCGCCGCGGCGGCGTGGTCGCCCGTGCGGGCCAGGGCGAGCCCGAGGCCGAAGTTCGCGTAATCATCGGACGGGCTCGCTTCGACGATCATCCGGAAATTGTCCGCTGCCTCCGCGTACCTGCCCGCGTCGAACTGGGCCCGCGCCAGTGCTTCCCGGACGCTTCGGGACCGCGGCTCAGCGGCCGAAGCGCGCTGCAAGACCTGGGCCGCGGCGGCCGGGCTGCCCCGCCCTAGCAGTTCCATGCCGTGCAGGTACCAGGCGTGAACATCATCTTCCACCTCGTCCGGAAGGGCTTGGCCAGGGAAGTTTTCCTCCGGATGGGAATCCCTGCCCCCGGTTGATCCTTTTGACATGATGTGCAGACCCTTCCGTCCGACTCTGGTTCCGGTCTCCTGCTGGCGCCCTTCCGCGGCATCCGCTATGCCCGTGACCGGGTGAGCGGCATCGCCAACGTCACGTCACCACCGTACGACGTGATCAGCGACGCCATCCTCGATCACCTGCGAGCGGCAGATCCGCACAATGTTGTCCGTCTTATCCTGCCAGGTAAGGATGCTGGCGCAAGCAAGGTGGCCGCCAGCTCACTCCGTGAGTGGCTCTCGTCGGGCGTCCTGATCCGGGACCGGACGCCCGCGTTCTACCTTTACGAGCAAAGTCGGGACGGGGAGGCGCCGGCGGAGCCGGGCCCCGGCGGCCCGGGCGGGGCTTCCAGGTCACTGCAGCGTGGCATCGTGGCGCTGGTCGGACTGGGCACGCCCGAGTCCGCGGGGATCTTGCCACACGAGGGGGTCATGCCAGGCCCGGTCGCGGGGCGCCGGGAGCTTATGGAGGCCACCGAGGCCAACCTGGAGCCGATCTTCCTCATCTATGACGGCGAGGAAGCCGGTACGGGCAACCGTGACCGGCCGGCCGCCGCCGAGATCATCGCGCGGATCGCCACCGAACGTGCCCCCCTGATAATGATCACCACCGAAGACCATGTGACCCACCGGCTCTGGCGGCTCGGCGATCCCAGCGAGCAGGCCGCGATCACCAACGACCTGGCCGGGCGACGGGCGCTGATCGCCGACGGTCACCACAGGTACGCCGCCTACCTGGATCTGCGGAACGAGATGCGGGCCTCGGGCCTGGGCGCCGGGCCCTGGGACTACGGGCTGGCCTTCCTGGTCGACTCCGCGGCCTACCCGCCACGGCTAGGCGCGATTCACCGGGTGCTGCCTGGCTTGCCGCCGGGGCGCGCGGCCGAGCTGGCCAAGGCGGCGTTTACCGTGCAGGACCTGCCCGCCGGACTGAGCCTGCAGGACGCGCAGCGGCGCCTGGCCGCAGCCGGGCAGCAGGGGACCGCGTTCCTGCTGGCGGGCGGAACCCTATTCTGGCTGCTCAGCCACCCGGACCCGGTGCAGGTCGCGGCGTCGATGCCGGAGGGAATCTCGGAGTCCTGGCGGAGCCTGGACGCTTCGGTGCTGCAGCAGCTCCTGCTCGGGCAGCTGTGGAATATCAACGACAACGAGTGCAACGTGCTGATCGACCATGACGCAGCCGATGCAGTTCGCGCGGTTACCGGGGATCCTGGGAGCTTTGGGGGGACCGCTGCCGGGGGGACCGCCGTGATCTCGAACCCGGTCTCGTTCCAGTCCGTCATCGAGATCGCCGCGCTTGGCGAGCGGGTGCCGCGCAAGTCAACGTCATTCGGCCCCAAACCGCGCACTGGCCTCGTGCTGCGCACGTTCGGCCCGTCCGACAGCTAGCGCAGGCCGGTTTCCCTGCTCGCGGATCGTCAGGGTGGTCTGGGATAATGCGGCAGTGGGAGAAAAGACATCGGATGAGGCCGTGACGACGCCGAATGCGCGGGCCACGGAAATTACCGATCTGGGAAACGGGGTGTTCCAGATCGACACCCGGATGGCGGGTTACGACGGGATCACCGCAGGCTATCTGATCAAGGGCGACCGGCCGTGCCTGATAGAAACCGGTACCGCACCGTCCGCGCCGGTGGTCCGGGACGCGCTAGGCAGGCTGGGCATCGGCGCGGGGGACCTCGCCACCGTCGTGGTCACCCATATTCACCTCGACCATGCCGGCGGCGCGGGCGACATCGCTGCGATGTTCCCGGCCGCCCAGATCGTGGTGCACCGGCTGGGCGCGCGGCATCTGGCCGACCCGAGCCGGCTGATGGCCGGCGCCCGGCTGGTCTACGGAAATGCCCTGGAGCGGCTCTTCGGCGTCCTCGCACCGGTCCCCGCCGACCGCATCGTGGCCCTCGACGACACCGGGACCGTCGATCTGGGTGGCGGCCGCCGCCTGAACAGCTACCACTCCCCCGGCCACGCCAAGCACCACGTCGGCCTGATCGACTCCGGCAGCGGGGATCTGTACGTCGGCGACGCGGCGGGGGTCTACATCCCGGAGACCGGAGACCTGCGGCCCGCGACGCCGCCGCCGGACTTCGATCTCGAGACCGCGCTCGCGTCGTTGCGCAGGTTCGCCTCGCTGCAGCCAACGCGCCTGCTGTTCAGTCACTACGGACCGGTCACGCCGGTAATCGAGACGCTGGACCGGTCAGCGGAGGAGATCAGGGTCTGGGTGGAGGAAACACGGCAGGCCCGCGCCGCAGGCCTGGATCTGGACCATGCCGTGGCCATGGTCCGGGACCGGACCAAAGACCGCTACGCCGCGTTGCACCCGGACGGCGACCCGGCCATCGCCGAGAAATTCGACCGGCTCAGCAGCGCCGCTGGCAACGTCGGCGGCATCATGTACTGGCTAGCGAGGGCCGAGCCTGGCCGCCTTCACGGCCCGGAAGAGTCCTCCACCTGAAGGTCATCAGACTCCCCGGCATCCTCCCCGTCCTCAGCTTCGTTCCCGTCCTCAGCTTCGTTGAGGTCATCGAAGTCGGCTAGATCTTCGAACTCAACGCCGTCCATCTCGTCCAGACGCTCCGCCGCGTCGGTCTCGCCACGGGTATCGGCCGCTGCGGCCCGGGCGAACGCCTCCCGGGCCTCCTCGGCACGCCCGGCCGCCAGCAACGCATCGGCGTAGGCATAGAAGAGCCGGGCCGACCACGGCCGCTGGCGTCCGCTGGTCAGCTCGGGAACTTGCAACGCAAGGACAGCAGCATCAGCCAGCCCCTGGTCCCTGCGGATACCCGACTCCACGATATGCAGCTCGATCTGCATGGCGCGGTTCAGACCCTCGGCTTTGGCCTCGCGCACCAGAGCCAGGGCTCGGTCGAGGCGCCCTAGCGCACGCTCGCAGTCGGCCATGATCGGCAAGTAGTCATCACGGCCGGTCATCCGCCGGGCGGCGCGAAGCTCGGATAGCGCTTCGGCCCATCGGGCGGTACGGTACGCGGCGATGCCGCATGCTTCCCTGACCACGCCCACCCGGGCCGCAAGTCGCTTGGCAGCCTGGGCGTAGGCATAGCCCTGCTCGGGAGCGTCGTCCAGCTCGGCCGCCACCAGGTAACGGGCCACGCTGTCGGCGAGATCATTCGGAAGGCTGTTCAGCTGGGCCCGGGCCTCGGGATCGAGTTGCTCAGCGCTGATCGCATCAGGAACACGCGGGCCGCTCTCCCGCGGCTGGTAAGCGCTCACCGGGCCGCGAGCCGCCGGAACCCTGGGCCCGCTCCCCGCTCCCGGCCGTCGGCCAGCCGCCCGTTCCTCCGGCCGGCCAGGTCGCCCGCGGGAAGACACATCGGGCCGGGCGCCGTCGCGCCCACGGGCAGAGCCTTCCGGCTGTCCGCCGTCGCGGCCACGGGC
>JALYVS010000282.1 GCA_030853115.1 Actinomycetota bacterium | reverse complement strand
GCGCGACCATCCGCGACACGAACAGCGGCTCGGCGGGCTTGCCGCCACGCCGTCCGGCGATCCTAGCCCGCAGGTCACGGCCGATCCAGGCCTCCGCCGCGGCCGCCAGCAGCAGCGCGGGTACGCCGGTCCACGGCAGCGGCGGCAGCTGCTGGTAGATCGCGCGTACCGCCAGCCAGGCGAGCACGGCGACGATGACCGCGACCAGCGCCAGGACGGAGGGACGGGTCGGTTTCATCAGCCCTCAGTCGCCGGGCCGGACGGGGGCGGCAGCAGCAGGACCATGCCGGGCTGACGCCGGATGCCGCCGGGGTCCAGGCCGGCCAGCAGTTCCCGGACCGGTCCCCGGCCGGGCAGCTGAGCGTCCGGGTCGATATCGAGCCACGGCGCCAGCACGAAGGCGCGCTCGTGGGCGCGGGGGTGCGGCAAGGTCAGCACCGGGTCGCGGCTGAGCTCGCCGGAGTAGCTGATGACGTCGACGTCGATCGTCCGGGGCCCGAACCGGATGTCCCTGACCCGGCCGAGCGCGGCCTCGACGCTGTGCGCCGCGCTGAGCAGCTCCAGCGGACGCAGGCCGGTGGAGACGGTGAGCACGGCATTGAGGTAATCAGGTTGCGCCGGGCCGCCGACCGGGGCGGTCCGGTACACCGGTGAGATGGCCAGCACGTCAGTATCCGGGAGCCTGCCGATGGCGGTCACGCATTCCTGAAGGGTACCTAGCCGGTCGCCGAGGTTAGCTCCGATCGCCAGCACCACAGCACGCCGGCCGGTCACGAGCGCCAGGCGGCCGCGACCCGGACAGCGTCGGCGTTCAGCGGTACCTGGTGGACGCGCACGCACCAGGCGCCCGCGGTGGCCGCCAGCGCCGTGATCGCGACCGTGGCCCCGTCACAGTCCTCGAACGGCCGGGGGGTGCCGTCCGGCCCGGCCAGCAGCTGGCCGAGGAAACGCTTCCGCGACGCCCCGACGAGAACGGGGAAGGTGCCCGCGCCGACCTTGGCCACCTCGGCGAGGTGGGTGAGCAGCGGCCAGTTATGCTCGGACCGCTTGCCGAAACCCAGACCGGGATCGAGCACGATGCAGCCGGGGTCGACCCCCGCCTCGATCACCGCGTCCACCCGCCGCGACAGCTCGTCGCGGACCTCACCCACCACGTCGGCGTAGACCGCGCGTGAATACATGTCATGACTGTGGCCGCGCCAGTGCACGAGCACGTAGCCGACCCCGGCCGCCGCGACCAGCCGGGCCATGCCGGGATCGGCCAGGCCCCCGCTGACGTCGTTGACGAGCTGGACGCCCGCGTTGAGCGCGAACTCCGCGACCGGCGCCCGCATCGTGTCGATCGAGACCGGGACGCCGGCCTTGACGAGTTCGGTCACCACGGGGCCGATCCGGCGCAGCTCCTCCTCCTGGGAGATGCGCTGGGCGCCGGGCCGGGTGGACTCGCCGCCGACGTCCACGATGTCCGCGCCCTGGGCCTGCAGCTCCAGGCCGTGTGCGATGGCGGCGTCCGTGCCGTACCACTGGCCGCCGTCGGAAAAGGAGTCAGGCGTGACGTTCACCACGCCCATGACCAGGCAGTGCTGCTGAGGGGAGACGACCCCCCGGGGCCCCCCGATGAGGGTCACGGGAGGGCTCGGCGCGGCCTCAGGCGGCGGAGGCGGGCCAGGCCGAGCTTGCGGGCGACCCGGCGGGCCACCCGGTACAGCTCAACCCGCGGCCGGACCAGGAACGCCTCCGCTTGAAGGGCGGCCAGCGCGATCCTCGGCGTGTCCTTCGAGCTCGGGAAGACAAAGAACCGCGGTTGCCAGACCGGGCAGAACTTGGCGTTGAACTTGTAGAGCGACTCGATCTGGAACCACTTGGACATGAAGATCAGCACCGACCGCCAGGCCCGGAGCACCGGGCCCGCGCCGATCCGCTCGCCCCGCTCGAGCGCGGCCCGGAAGACGGCGAAGTTCAGCGAAATCCGCTTCACACCCAGGCCGGAAGCCGCCTTGATGGTCTCCACGATGAGGAAATCGTTCAGCCCGGGCTGGGCTCCCTTGTCCCGCTGCATGAGGTCCAGCGAAAGGCCGTCAGGCCCCCAGGGGACCAGCTGCAGCACCGCGCGGACCACGCCGTTCTCCTTGGCGACCACGAGCACGCACTCGCCGTCACCGTTAGCGCCGATCCGGCCGAGGGCCATCGAGAAGCCGCGCTCGGTCTGACTGCCGCGCCAGGCATCGGCGGCCTTGATGATCGCGTCGAGCTCCGTCCGCGGGATATCGCCGACCCGTCGGACCTCGGCCGTGTAGCCGTTCTTCGTCACCCGGTTGACCATCTGCCTGACGTTGCGCATCGGCCGGCCGGCCAGGCTGAAATCAGCCACGTTGACGATCGCCTCGTCGCCGAGCTCGAGCGCGGTCAGATCACCCTCACGGCACCACACCTCGGCGCCGAGCTCGCTGCAGCCCATCACGGCGGGCGCCCACGCGTGCCGGGCCGCCTCGTCCATGAAGGGGGCGATCGCGCCTGGCCAGGCTTCCGGGTCACCGATCGGATCGCCGCTGGCCAGCATCACCCCGGACACCACGCGGTAGGAGATGCAGGCCTTGCCGGTCGGCGACCAGATCACGCTCTTGTCGTTCCGCAGCGCGAAATAACCGAGCGAGTCCCGGTCCCCGTGCTTGCAGAGCAGTTCCCTGACCCGGGCGGCATCGGCCCCGCCCAGCCGGGCCCGGGGCTCGGCCGGGCGCAGGAACAGGTACGCCGCGACGATGAGGGTAAAGATGCCGAGCGCGCTGGTGAGGATGTTGAACAGGTCGCCGCGCGCCTCCGGCACCCACTGCACCGGCCCGGACACCCCGACCAGGCCGGTGATCACCTCCCACGCCCGGGTGGTGACGGGGTAATCGTCCGCCAGCCCCCGGGACGCCATGATGTAGGTCAGCCCGATGATGACGTCCGCCATCACCAGGCCGGTGAAAGTCCACAGCGCCCGCCAGCGGTTGCGCTGATCTCCTTCGGCGTAGAACTCGTCCCGGAAATAGAGCAGCGCGATGAGCTCGATGAGCGCGATCACCGCGGTAGGGACCCGCTGCGAGTGGAAGAAGTGGATGCCGACGTCAAACGCGAGCAGCGCGATGACCGCCTGCCAGGCCCGGCGCTTGCGCCGGCGCAGGCCGTGCGCCAGCAGCAGGAGCAGGAGCCCGATGATGACATCGGTGCTACGGGCAACGTTGGTCAGCGTCCCGGGTACCAGGTAATTGAGCTTGTGCAGCCGGTACGGCCAGCCCGGTTTGAAGATAGCGACGACGTCCGCTAGTCCGATGAGCATGGTGAGCAGCGACGCGGTGATCGGCACCCAGGAATGATGGCGCCTGCGGTCGGCAAAGCTCGCAGGCTCCGCGGGAGCCTGCGCCCGGCCGTCTTGGGGCCCGGCCGGATCTGCGCCCTGCGGGGGCCCAGCGTCGTCGCTGTCGCTCATGTCGGCGGCTTTCTTGTCAGGCCCGGGATCACGATGGGTCAGCGTAGTCACTGCGCCGCCTCGCGTCCTGCGTTCACGGTACCTCCAAGCCTAGGGAAAGTCCCGGCGGCCGGTACGAAGTCAGTCCGCACCACGGGAACGCAGGGAACGCATCTTCTGCTCATCCCCCGCCGGACCCCGCTGCGGCCGACCTACCTGATAGACGCGATTGGAGGCGTTTTCGTTCAGTATCGGCGGCGTTTAATTCAGCGGTGACCGTAAATAAGGCTCATCGCCTCGGCTCGGGTCACATCATTGTCACGGAAGGCACCGCGCACCGCCGAGGTTACCGTCCGGGCTCCCGGCTTGCGCACCCCCCGCATCGCCATGCACAGGTGCTCGGCCTCGATGACCACCACCACGCCGCGCGGCTCCAGGGACTCCACCAGGGCGTCGGCGATCTGGCTGGTCATCCGTTCCTGCACCTGCGGACGCCGGGCGTAGACGTCGACCAGCCGGGCCAGCTTGGAGAGCCCGGTGATCTGGCCCTTGACGTTCGGGATGTAGCCGATGTGCGCGACGCCGAAGAACGGGACCAGGTGATGCTCGCAGGTCGCGTACATCTCGATGCCGCGGACGATGACCATCTCGTCATGGCCCGCGTCGAACACGGTAGTGAGGACATCCTCCGGGCGCTGCCGCAGCCCGCCGAACTGCTCGGCGTACGCCCGGGCCACCCGGGCGGGCGTATCACGAAGACCCTCCCGGTCCGGGTCCTCCCCGACCGCGAGCAAGATCTCGGTGACCGCGCGCTCGATCCGCGGCAGGTCGAAGTCGCCGCCTGCTACGACCTCGGTCATGCGCTGCCGCTAGCTGGACCGCGGCCCGGCTCATCGCCGTAGCTGCCGGAGGTGCCGCCACCCGGCGCGGCCGTGCTGCCCGGGGTGTAGCCGAACGACTGACCGTTGGCGGGCAGGGCGACGCCGTTGCCGGGACCGCTGTCAGCGGCCGCGAGGGCCAGTTCTTTCGGCGAGAGTACCGGCGGACGGTCCGAAGGCAGCCGCTTGCCGTAGCCCGTGTACGAGCCGCGGACCGGCCGCTTCTGCACCGTGGCGAAGATCTCGAGGACCTCTTTGCGGCCCACGGTTTCCTTGTCCAGCAGGTGCAGCACCAGCTGGTCGAGCACGTCGCGGTACTCGACCAGGACTTCCCAGGCCTCGTCGTGGGCGGACTCGATCAGGCGGCGGATCTCCTCGTCGATGGTGGAGGCGATCTCCTCGGAGTAGTCCCGGCTGTGCGACATGTCCCGGCCCAGGAACGGCTCGGCGTCACCGTTGCCGAACTTGCGCGCGCCCAGCCGCTCGCTCATGCCGTACTCGGTGATCATGCCGCGAGCGATCTGGGTGGCCTTCTCGATGTCGTTGGCGGCACCAGTCGTCGGCTCGTGGAAGATGAGCTCCTCGGCCGTCCGGCCGCCGAGCAGCATGGCCAGCTGGTCGAGCATCTCGGCCCGGGTGACCAGGAACTTGTCCTCGGTGGGCAGCGAGCTGGTGTAGCCGAGCGCCCGGCCGCGCGGGATGATCGTCACCTTGTGCACCGGATCGGCGTGCGGCATCGCGTGGCCGACCAGCGCGTGGCCGCCCTCGTGGTAGGCGATGACCTTCCGCTCCCTCTCCGAGAGCAGGACGCTCTTGCGCTCCGGGCCGGTCATGACCCGGTCGATGGCCTCTTCCAGCGCATCCATCGTGATCTGCTTGCCGTTGTGCCGCGCGGTCAGCAGCGCGCCCTCGTTGATCACGTTGGCCAGGTCGGCACCGGTAAAGCCAGGCGTGCGCCGGGCGATGATGTCCAGGTCGGCGTCGGGGGCGATGGGCTTACCCCGGGCGTGCACCCGCAGGATGCCCTTGCGGCCCGCCAGGTCCGGCTGGGCCACCACGATCTGCCGGTCGAAGCGGCCGGGCCGCAGCAGCGCCGGATCCAGGATGTCAGGCCGGTTGGTGGCGGCGATGACGATAACGCCGCCCTTGGTGTCGAAGCCGTCCAGCTCGACCAGCATCTGGTTCAGCGTTTGCTCGCGCTCGTCATGCCCGCCACCCAGGCCCGCGCCGCGGTGCCGTCCGACGGCGTCGATCTCGTCGACGAACACGATCGCGGGCGCGTTGGCCTTGGCCTGCTCGAACAGGTCGCGGACCCGGGACGCACCGACACCGACGAACATCTCGACGAAGTCCGAACCGGATATCGAGTAGAACGGCACGCCGGCCTCGCCGGCCACCGCCCGGGCGAGCAGCGTCTTGCCGGTACCGGGCGGCCCGTAGAGCAGCACGCCCTTGGGAATCTTGGCCCCGATGGCCTGGAACTTCGCCGGCTGCTGCAAGAATTCCTTGATCTCCTGCAACTCCTCGATGGCCTCGTCCACGCCGGCCACGTCGGCGAACGTCGTCTTCGGCGTGTCCTTGGTGAGCAGCTTGGCGCGAGACTTGCCGAAGTTCATCACCTTGTTGCCGCCGCCTTGCATCTGCGACAGGAAGAAGAAGAAGACGAGGAAGATCACCAGGTAGATGAGGGCCGTCGGAATCAGGTCAAGCAGCGCGTTGCTCTTCGGGATGCTGACGTTGTAGCCGCTCGGCAGGTTACCCTTGTTGTACTGGGCCTGCAGGAACTCCTGAAGCTGCAAACCCTGGCCGGAGACCCACGACGCCTCGTCGTTCTGGCCGCTCTTGGTCGTGATCTGGATCGTCTGGTTCTTGTCGACGATCAGCGCACTCTTGACCTGGCCGGTCTCGATCTGCTTGACGACGTACGCGGTGTCCTTCTGCTGGTAAGTGCTGCCAGAATTCGCGTAGTCCAGCACGAATAGCAACAAGAGCACCGCTACGGCGACGAGCAGTAGCGGTGCGCGGAGAAAGCGCCTTAGCTCCATCGATGAGCGGTCCCGTCGGCCCGGAACCGTTCCCTCCTGACCAGCCTCGCAGTCCCGTCGACCGCCGGCGGGATGGCCGTGATTCCCAACCTCGCAGCCGGTATTCCGGCAGTGGCCGCGAGTCGCAAACTATGACGGTACACCGCTCGGGTGCTACGCCTGGATGGTAAACGCTTTCCGTGGCGGATTGTGTTCCCCCGCCCGGCCGGCCTAGCCGCCCCCGTAGACCGCTGGTGCGAGCGTCCCGATGAACGGCAGGTTCCGGTAACGCTGAGCGTAGTCAAGGCCGTAGCCCACGACGAATTCATCTCCGATGTCAAAGCCCGTATAGGCGACGTTCACCTGCATCTGGGCGGACCCCGGCTTGCGGAGCATGGCGCAGACGGCCAGGGACGCGGGCCGCCGCGAGCGCAGGTTGGCGGCTAGCCAGGAGAGGGTGAGGCCGGAATCCACGATGTCCTCGACGATCAGCACATGCTTGCCGGTGATGTCGGTATCGAGGTCCTTGAGGATGCGCACCACGCCCGAGGACTTGGTCCCCGAGCCGTAGGACGAGATCGCCATCCAGTCCATCTGCAACGGCAGGTGAATCGCCCGGGCCAGGTCGGCCATCACCATGACGGCGCCCTTCAGGACCCCGATCAGCAGGAGCTCGCGACCCGCGTAATCCGCGTCGATCTGCGCCGCGAGCTCGCCGATGCGCGCCTGCAGCTGCTCGGTGGTGATCAGCACCTGCTTCAGCTCAGGTCCCATGTCATTTTCGTCCAACGGACTCGCCACCCTCTTTAGACACTCCCGGCTGGACCCACCCCGGGCTAGGCACTCCTGGGCTCGCCTGCTGCGGTGCTGGTGAACCACACCTTGTCATCACGGCGTCGCGCCCGCACCCCGCCGGGCAGGTCGACCCATCGCTGCCCGCGCCAGCCGGTGAGCAGGACGTCGATCGCGTCGATGTGGGCCGCGCCGAGCGCGCCGGGCGGGCATCCCGCTGCCACCGCCGCGTCGCGCAAGATACGCGTCCTGATCGCGGTCGGCAGCGCCTGTAGCCAAGGCACCGCGAGGCCGGGCGGGCCCGGTCCACCGGCATCCAGGCCATCGCCGTCTTGGCCCGGGCAGTCCCGGTTACCGCCACCCGGGCTAGCGCCGCGGAGCTGTTCGCTTTCGGCGAACGCGAGATCATCCAGGCATTCGGCGTCGGCGCGCAGCTGGCTCGCGGTGCGGGCGAGCGCCTCGGCGACCCCGGGCCCGAGCGCCGTCTCCAGGGCGGGCAGCGCCTGGTGACGCACCCGCGCCCGGGCGAAGCGGACATCGGCGTTGTGCGGATCCTGCCAGGGCTCGAGCCCGAGTTCGTCGCACGCCGCCCTGGTCGCCGCCCGGCGGACCGCGAGCAGCGGCCTGCGGTACGAACCGCGGCAGGCCGGCATCCCGGCCAGCGACCGGCCGCCGGATCCGCGGGCGAGCCCGAGCAGGACCGTTTCGGCCTGATCATCGAGGGTGTGGCCGAGCAGGACCACGACGGCCTGGTGTTCGGCGGCCGCCGCGTCCAGGGCGTGGTACCTGGCCGTCCGGGCCGCCGCCTCCGGTCCCCCCGCCTGGCCGGCCGGCGCGACCG
>JALYVS010000281.1 GCA_030853115.1 Actinomycetota bacterium | reverse complement strand
GCGTACGGGCGCTCGAGGTGGCCGCGGCGCTCGCGGTTGAGGCCGCCTGGTGCGCGCTTGTCGACGCGCAGGACGTCAGCAGGCCGGCCGCCGCCATCACGGTCACCGCCAGCGGTACCGTGCGCCGCCCGCGCACTCGTGCGGTAACCGGCCCAGCTAGGTCAGCTAGGCCAGCCGGGGGAACCGGAGGGACCGGGGAAGCCGGGGGAGTGGCCGACGGAATTGTGAGCATCAGATTATCACCTAATTGTTGTGAGTCAGTAGCAATGAGTAATCACGTAGTATGCCAGCCCGTTCGGCCAGCCGGCACCCGGGCGGTCCTGTCAACCCTGATGAGAAGATCGGCTCATGGGCGATATTCCTGAGTTCACGACCAGGCCCGAGCTGTCGGGCACGTTCGGCATGGTGGCCTCGACCCACTGGCTCGCCTCGGCGGCGGGCCTGGCGGTGCTCGAACACGGCGGTAACGCATTCGACGCGGCGGTCGCGGCCGGGCTCGTGCTTCAGGTCACAGAGCCGCACCTGAACGGCCTCGGCGGTGAGGTCCCGGTCATCGCCCATCACGCCGGCCGCGGCGAGACCTTCGTGCTGTGCGGCCAGGGGACTGCCCCGGCCGCTGCCACGCCGGAGGCCTTCGGTGACCTCGGACTGGACCTGGTGCCGGGCAGCGGGCTGCTCGCCGCCTGCGTGCCGGGGGCGTTCGGGGCGTGGATGCTGCTGCTGCGGGAGTATGGCACGCTCCGGCTCCGGGACGTGATGGGCTACGCGATCGGGTACGCGTCGGCCGGCTACCCGCTGCTGCCCTCCATCAGCTGGAGCATCGCCAGCGTGGCGGAGCTGTTCCGGGATCACTGGCCGAGCTCGGCCGAGGTCTACCTGCCGGGCGGTCAGGTACCAGCCCCCGGCACGCTCTTCGCTAACCCCGTCCTAGCCGCCACCTACCAGCGCATTCTCGCCGAGGCCGAGGCGGCAAGCACGGATCGCGACGGGCAGATCGAGGCGGCCAGGCGGGTCTTCTACGAAGGTTTCGTGGCCGAGACGATCGCCGCCTACGTCGCCTCCGCCGACGTCATGGACGTGACCGGCGAGCCGCACCGCGGGCTGCTCGGCTACGCCGACATGGCGGCCTGGCACCCGCGGTTCGAGGAACCCCTGACCTTGGACGTGGGCGGCCTGACCGTGTGCAAGACCAAGCCGTGGGGGCAGGGGCCGGTGTTCCTGCAGCAGCTCGCGCTGCTTGACGGCTTCGACCTGGCGGCCATGGGGCCGGGCAGCGCGGATTTCGCGCACACCGTGACCGAGTGCGGCAAGCTCGCGTTCGCCGACCGGGAAGCCTGGTACGGCGACCCTGACTTCACCGACGTTCCGGTCAAGGCGCTGCTGTCCGCTGACTACGCCGAGGCCAGGCGGGCCCTGGTCGGGCCGCGGGCGTCGGCTGAGCTGATCCCCGGGTCCCCCGGCGGCAGGTCGCCGCGGCTGCCGGAGTTCATCACCCGTTCCTTCCGGCCCAGGGCCGGATACGACGGGGCGAGCGTGGCCCCGAGCCTGGACACCGAACCGCCCCCGCGCCGGCTGGACCCGGGCACGGGGGAGCCGACGATGCGCACCAGCGGGGGGCCGGACCCCAGGGCCGCGTCAAGCTACCGGCCGGGCGACACCTGTCATCTCGACGTGGCCGACCGGTTCGGCAACATGGTGTCCGCCACGCCGAGCGGCGGCTGGCTGCAATCGTCCCCGGTCATTCCCGGGCTCGGCTTCTGCCTGGGCACGCGGGCCCAGATGTTCACCCTGACGCCGGGGCTGCCCGCCACGATCGCGCCGGGCAAGCGGCCGCGGACCACTCTGACGCCCAGCCTGGTGCTGCGCGAGCGTGAGCCGTACCTGGCCTTCGGCACCCCGGGCGGCGACCAGCAGGATCAGTGGTCGCTGCTGTTCTTCCTCAACCACCTGCACTTCGGGATGAACCTGCAGCAGGCGATCGATTTCCCGTCGTTCCACTCCGCGCACATGCCGTCGTCGTTCTACCCGCGTGAGGCGCAGCCACGGGTCCTCGACGTCGAGTCACGGATGAGCCCCGCCGTCGTGGAGGACCTGCGGCGGCGTGGTCACCTGGTCAACGTCCGGCCGCCCTGGTCACTCGGCCGGGTCAGCGCGGTCGCCCGACGCAACGGCATGCTGTACGGCGCCGCCAATCCCCGCGGCATGCAGGGCTACGCCGTCGGCCGCTGACTGGTATCCGGGCATTGAGAATCGCCTCAGAAAGGGGATGGCTCTAGACCGTAGGATGAACGGCGTGACTTCATCTGGATATTTGCGCTACCCGCACATTCACGGTGATCTACTCGTTTTCGTAGCCGAGGACGACATCTGGCTCGGCCCGGCCGGCGGCGGCCGGGCCTGGAAGCTCTCCGCGGACAGCGCGCCAGTAAGCTATCCGCGCTTCTCCCGCGACGGCTTCGCCATCGCCTGGGCCAGTTCCCGGGACGGCAACTCCGAGGTCTACCTGACCGACCCTGAGGGCAGCGCCACCCGCAGGCTCACCTACTGGGGTGACAACCGCACCCGGGTGACCGGCTGGACGCGGCACGGCGAGGTCGTCGCAGTCAGCGCCACCGGCCAGTCCGAGGCCAGCCTCACCTGGGCGTACGCGGTCCCGGTCCAGGGTGCGCCGCCACGGCGGCTGCCGTTCGGCCCGGTCGCCGATCTGGCCCTGGAGGAGGCGGGCACCGCCCTGCTGGCCGGCCGGATGAACAACGAGCCGTCACACTGGAAACGCTACCGCGGTGGCACCCGCGGCAAACTGTGGACCGCCAGCGCGCAGGACCCCCGGTTCACCCGGGTCCTGGCCGGCCTCGACGGCCAGCTCGCCAGTCCGATGCTGATCGGCGGCCGGCTGTTCTTCCTGTCCGATCACGAAGGCACCGGAAATATCTATTCGTGCGCGCTGGACGGCACCGACCTGGCCCGCCACACCGATCACGACGGCATGTACGCCAGGAACCCGTCCACCGACGGGCAGCGGATCGTCTACCATGCGGCTGGCGATATCTGGATCCTGGACGGCCCCGATGCCGCCGCGCCGCGCCGCCTGGAGCTGACGCTCGGTTCCCCGGCGGCCGCCCGGGCACCGAAGCTCATCTCGGCGAAGGATCACCTGGGTGCCCTGAACTGTGACCGGACCGGGCAGGCCAGCGTGGTCGAGGTCCGCGGTACGGTGCACTGGCTGACCCACCGGGACGGCCCGGCCCGTGCGCTGCTCGTCGACTCCCGCGCCCGCGGCCGTCTGCCGCGGGTACTCGGCGACACCGGCCGCGCGGTGTGGGTCACCGACTCCTCCGGCCACGACGCGCTGGAGACCGGGGCGGTGGCCGGCGCCCCGGACACCAGCACGCTGGCTGACGGCCAGCTCGGTCACGTGATCGAGCTGGCGGCCTCGCCGGACGGGGCGCTGGTCGCGGCGGCCGCCCAAGACGGCACGCTGCGGATTGTCGACGTCACCTCGGGGCAGGTCAGCGAGCTGGCTGTCGCGGACGACGGCCCCGTCGACGGGTTGAGCTGGTCCCCGGACTCGGCCTGGCTGGCCTGGTCCCAGACCGGCCCGCGGCCGCTGCGCCGGATCCGCATCGCGCGGATTGCGGACCGTGAGGTCATCGACGTGACGGACGGCCGGTTCGCCGACACCAACCCGGTGTTCACGGCGGACGGCCGCTACCTCGCGTTCATCTCGCTGCGCAGCTTCGACCCGGTCTATGACGCCCAGACCTTCGACCTGTCGTTCCCGTTCGGGGCCCGCCCCTACCTGGTGCCGCTCGCCGCGCAGACCCTGTCCCCGTTTGGGCCGCTGCCCGGTGGCCGGCCCTGGGATCAGGACCCGGCCGACGATGACAAAGCCGATCCCGCCGAACGGCCCGTGGTGTCAGTCGACCCGGAAGGCCTGGCCGCCCGGGTGGTCGGCGTGCCGGTCACCGAGGCCAGGTACTCGGGCCTGCGCGCGGTCAAAGGCGGCCTGGCCTGGCTGCGTGAGCCAGTGACCGGCGTCCTGGGCGAGGGCAAAGCCCATCCGGACGACGAGCCGCCCCGGCCGTCCCTGGAACGCTTTGACCTGGCCAAGCGCGAGGTCACCGAGCTGGTGGCCGAGCTCGACTGGTTCGACGTCAGCGGTGACGGGACCCGGCTGGTGGTCAAGGACGGTGAGGACCTGCAGGTGCTGCCGTCCGGGCAGAAGGCGGACGACGACTCGGCCGAGACGGTCACCGTGGACCTGGCCCGGGCCAGGTTCCAGGCCGAGCCGGCCGCGCTGTGGCGGCACGCCTTCGCCGAAGCGGGCCGGGAAATGCGCCGGAATTTCTGGGACCCGGACATGTCCGGCGTGGACTGGGACGGGGTGCTCGATGCCTACCGCCCGCTGCTCGACCGCGTCCGCGGCGCGGATGACTTCACCGACCTGCTGTTTGAGGTGGTCTCCGAGCTCGGCACCTCACATTCCTACATCATCAAAGCCGGCGAGGACTGGGGCCACACCGACCCCGGACCCGCGGCCATCGGCCAGCTCGGCGCGGACATCTCCCGGGACGGCGCCGGCCGCTGGGTGGTGGACCGGGTCCTGCCGGGGGAGTCGTCCGATCCGCGGGCGGCCTCGCCGCTGCAGGCGCCGGGCGGCGTGGTCCGTCCCGGTGATGAGCTGGTCGCGGTCGACGGACGTCCGGTCGACCCGGTACACGGCCCCGCGCCGCTGCTGGCCGGGACAGTCGGCAAGCCGGTCGAGCTGACCGTCAAGTCTCCGTCCGCCGATCCGCGGCCGGTGGTGGTCGTGCCGTTGCGGGACGAGCGGCGGCTCCGGTACCAGGACTGGGTCGCCAGCCGGCGCCGGCTGGTGCGCGAGCTTGGCGAGGGACGCCTGGGCTACCTGCACATCCCGGACATGATGGGTGAGGGCTGGGCCGACTTCCACCGCGACCTGCATACCGAGATGCGCTTCGACGCCTTGATCATGGACGTGCGCGGGAACGGCGGCGGGCACATCTCGCAGCTCGTGGTGGAAAAGCTGGTCCGCCGCATCGTCGGCTGGGACGTCGGCCGCGGGATACGGCCGGTGTCGTATCCCGAGGATGCGCGGCGCGGCCCGATCGTCACGCTGGCGGACGAGTTCGCAGGCTCCGACGGTGACATCGTCACGGCGGCGATCAAGCTGCTCGGACTCGGCCCGGTGATCGGCACCCGCACCTGGGGTGGCGTGATCGGTATCGACGGCATCCCCGGTTACGAACTGGTCGACGGCACCCACATGACCGTACCCAAGTACGCGTTCTCCTTCGACGAGTACGGCTGGAGCGTGGAGAACTACGGGGTCGACCCGGACGTGGAGGTGCTGATCAGCCCGGATGACTGGGCCGCGGGCCGGGACCCGCAGCTAGAGACGGGGGTGCGCTTCGCGCTCGAGGCGCTGGAGAAGCAGCCGTCCGCGGTGCCGCCGGACCCGTCGACCGGCCCGGTCAAGGCGCGCCCGCCGCTGCCGCCCCGGCCCGTACGAGAACCGCGGGATCAGGGCGCGGCGTGATGGCACCGGGGTACCTGCGCTATCCGCATCTGCACGGCGACCTGGTCACCTTTGTCGCGGGCGATGACGTCTGGCTCGGTCCGGTCAGCGGCGGCCGGGCGTGGCGGCTGTCCGCCGACGACGCCCAGGCGAGTTACCCGCGGTTCTCCCGCGACGGGGCCAGCGTCGCCTGGACCAGCTGGCGGGACGGCAACCCCGAGGTCTACGCGGCCGACGCCGAAGGCAGCCAGCCGGTGAGGCTGACCTACTGGGGCGATCCGCAGACCAGGGTCACCGGGTGGACGGCCGGCGGCGAGGTCCTGGCGATCACCTCGGCCGGCCAGCCGGCCATGAAGTACCGGCGGGCCTACGCGGTTCCCGGCCAGGGCGATGCGCCGCCGCGGCTGCTGCCGTTCGGCGCCGTCAACGACGTCGCCATCGAGGCGGCGGGTACCGCCCTGCTCACCGGGAGCGTGGCCGGAGAGCCCGCGTTCTGGAAGCGGTACCGCGGTGGCCGGGCCGGCAAGCTGTGGACCGCGACCCCGGCTGATCCCCCGCCAGGAAACACGCCGTTCACCCGGATCCTGACGGCCCTGGAGGGCCAGCTGGCCAGCCCGATGCTGATCGGCAGCCGGCTGTTCTTCCTGTCGGACCACGAGGGCACGGGCAACATCTACTCCTGCGCGCTGGATGGCACCGGTGTGCGGCGGCACACCGATCACGAGGGCATGTACGTCAGGAACCCGGGCACCGACGGCCACCGGATCGTCTACCACGTGGCCGGCGATATCTGGATCCTGGATGGCCCGGACGCCCCAGGGCCGCACCGGATCGAGGTGTCCCTGGGGTCACCCGCGGCCGCCCGGGCGCCGATGCTGATCTCGGCCCGCGATCACCTCGGCGACCTCGACTGCGACCAGACCGGCCAGGCCAGCGTGGTCGAAGTGCGGGGCACGGTGCACTGGCTTACCCACAAGGACGGCCCGGCCCGCGCCCTGCTCGTCGATCCGCGGGCCCGCGGCCGCCTGCCCCGGGTGCTCGGCGAGACCGGCCGGGCGGTATGGATCACCGACGTCTCCGGCGCCGACGCGCTGGAAATCGGGTCCGTGGCCGGTGAGCCCGGGACCGTTCGGCGGGCCGAAGGTCTGCTCGGTCACGTGATCAAGCTAGCGGCTTCCCCGGACGGGGCGACCGTCGCGGCGGCTGCTCAGGACGGCAGGCTCTTCGCTGTCGACGTAGAGTCAGGCCAGGTCAGCGAGCTGGCAGCGGGGCAAGATGGAGCTATCAGCGGGTTGTCCTGGTCGCCCGACTCGGCCTGGCTGGCCTGGTCCGAGCCCAGCCTGCGGCCGCTGGCCAGGATCCGGCTGGCCGCCAGGAGCGGGTTCGCGGACCGCGAGGTGACCGACGTGACGGACGGCCGGTTCGCGGACACCAGCCCGGTGTTCACCGCCGACGGCCTTTACCTGGCGTTCTTGTCCCAGCGCACCTTCGACCCGGTCTACGACACGCACACGTTCGACCTGTCGTTCCCGTTCGGCGCCCGTCCCTACCTGGTACCGCTCGCGGCGCAGACCCCGTCGCCGTTCGGCCCGATGCCTGAGGGACGCCCGGTCTGCGCCGAGCCCGGCGAGGATGCCGCCGACGGGGTAACGGTCACCGTCGACGCCGCGGGCCTGGCCGAGCGCATCGTGCCCGTTCCGGTGGAGGAGGCACGTTACCGGTCCTTGCGCGCGGTCAAAGGCGGTCTGGTCTGGCTGCGCGCCCCGCTGGCCGGCGTACTCGGCGAGGGCGGCGCGGACCTGGACGACGACCGGTCGCGGTCGGCGTTGCAGCGGTTTGACCTGCGCAAGCGCGAGGTCAAGGAGCTGGCAGGCGGCGTCGACTGGTTTCGCGTCAGCGGTGACGGTACCCGGCTCGTGGTGGCCGACCACGACGAGCTGCGGGTCCTCCCGTCCGCACGCAAGCAGGACGACTCCTCAGATGTCGTCACCATCGATGAATCCCGGGCCCGGTTCCAGGCCGATCCGGCCGCGCTGTGGCAGCATGCCTACACCGAAGCCGGGCGGTACGTGCGCCGGGATTTCTGGGTCGGTGACATGTCCGGAGTGGACTGGGACGGCGTGCTAGCCGAATACCGGCCGCTGCTGGCCCGGATCCGCGGTTCGGCTGACTTCGCCGATCTGCTCTGGGACCTGTTCGGCGAACTCGGCACGTCGCACGCGTACGTGAACCAAGCCGGGACCAAAGACCGGAAATACGCTCCGGTCGGCCAGCTCGGTGCGGACATCTCACGCGACGACTCCGGCCGCTGGCTGGTGGACCGGGTCCTGCCCGGCGAGTCGTCCGACCCGCGAGCCCGGTCCCCGCTCGCCGCCCCCGGCGTCGCCGTGGTGCCAGGCGACGAGCTGGTCGCGGTAGACGGCCTCCCGGTCGACCCGGTGCGAGGCCCCT
>JALYVS010000280.1 GCA_030853115.1 Actinomycetota bacterium | reverse complement strand
CTGACGGTAGGCGCGCCAGCGGGGTGCCGCCGAAGCGCCGATCGCAGGAGGACTAGCCCGACTGAGCGGGAGTCCCCTACGCGTCGCACCATAAGAGGTCGTTCATGTCGTAGGTCTCGATGACCGGTTGGCTACCGCGGGGAGGAGCTACTGGCAGAGGTGCCAGCCCCCCCATTTGGGGGTGCCCCAGTTGTCGCACCACTGCTTGCCATCGGTGCCGTAGGTCCAGATGGCATAGGGATTACCGCTCCACTCGAAGACACCGTTCCCGGTGCTGTGCTGTGCGTTTCCGCCCAGGCTGTGCCAGCCATTGCTTCCTGGCCATACATGCCAGATCGCCCAGTTAGTGCCGATAATGAAGGCTTCCACGGAGGCTCCGTTGGCGTAACGAAAAAGTGCCCCGGTGCCGCAGATCCCCTGACCACCGTAACCGAACACGTCGACCTGACACGTCGAGAAAGACGGCGACAGGGACTGGTCCTTGAGCGAGCCGACTGTGAAAGTACTGGCCACTGCGTTGCCGCTATGGGCGGCGGTCGCCTCGTAGACCATGGCCTGCACGCCGGAAACGCTATGCGTGGCGGCCGATGCCGGGGCAACAGCGAGCGCGCCGAGGGCGAGGGCGGCTGCGGCTGCAACCGCAGCCCTTCTTAGATTGATCATGAATTCTCCTTGTTGCCGCATCGCCGCGCCTGGGGGGCAGACGCGGCCGTCGGTATACGGCCGCTGCGCGGCCGCCGGACAGCCATGACCCTCGTCCGCACCTGTGACATCCGCATGACATTCGTCTGACACCGGGCTCGAGGGTGGCGCCGCGGAGTATCGTGGCGGCCTGCGACCGCTTAAGTGTTGGTCACGGGGAGTGTTGTATGCGGCTGATGCTTTTGGGACCGTTGCAGCTCGTTGACGACGCCGGGGAGCGCGTCATGGTGGCGGGACCGCGTCAGCGGTTCCTGCTGGCCGCGCTGGCGGCGCACGCGAACCAGCCGGTGTCCCTGGACGCTTTGGCCGAGGTGGTCTGGGACGGCGCGCCCCCACCTGGAGGCATCGCGACGCTTCGCACCCATCTGGCGCGCCTGCGCCGCTGCCTGGGACCGTGTCTCGCCTGTCGGATCGTCACCCGCGCCTCCGGGTACGCGATCGAGCTGAACGACGACGAACTCGACCTGCTCGCGTTCGAGAATCACTGCCGGCGCGCCGGCGCGGCGCTGCGCGCCACCGACAATACGCAGGCGTCCACGTCAGGCGCGCTGGCCCTGAGTCTGTGGCGGGGCGAGCCGCTGTCGGACGTGCCTTCGCAGCTGCTGCGCGACTTGATAGTGCCGCAATTCGAGCGGCAGCGTGTGCAGGTGGTAGAGGACTGGATCGAGGCCGAGTTGCGGCTCGGGCACCACGGGCCGGTGCTCGACCAGCTCAGGGACCTGACAGCGCGCTACCCGCTGCGCGAGCGTTTCCACGCCCAGCTGATGCTCGCCCTGGCGCACTCGGGTCGCCGAGCCGAAGCGCTGACGGCGTATCAGGCGGTACACAAGACGCTGGTCGCGGAGCTAGGTGTCGAACCTGGGCGCGAACTGCGCGCCCTGCATGAGCGGATACTGGCCGGCGACGAGCTGCTGCCGGACACCCCGCGGTCCGATGACCGAGCGCCCGCCCGCCCGCCCGCCCGCGACGGAGGTTCCGCGGCAACTGCCCGCTGCCGCCAGGCACTTCACCGGCCGGGGTGGCGAGCTGGCCTGGCTGACTGACCTGGCATCCCGCTGTGGCCCGCAGGCCACCGCGGGTGGCACGGTGGTGATCTCCGCGATCGATGGGATGGCGGGGATCGGCAAAACCGCACTGGCGATCCACGCGGCGCACCAGCTGGCCGGCAAGTTCCCTGGCGGGCAGCTGTTCATCGATCTCCACGGCTATACCCAGGGCCAGCCCCCGCGCACCGCGGGCGCGGCACTGGCCTGGCTGCTCCGGGCGCTGGGGGTGCCCGCAGAGCGGATCCCCGCGGACGGCGAGCAGGCCGCCGCGCTCTACCGGCAGCGCCTTTCCGGCACCAGGACCTTGATCGGGCTGGACAATGCGGCCAGCGAGGCCCAGGTGCGCCCGCTGCTGCCCGGCGCCGGCTCCTGCCTGGTACTGGTCACCAGCCGACGACGGCTCAAAGCCCTGGACGACGCCCACGCCCTCTCGCTGGACCTGCTGTCTGCTCCGGACGCGGTCGCGCTGCTGCGCGCGGTCGCCGGCCCCGGCCGGATCCCGCCCGGGGCCCCGCTGGCGGGTGAGATCGTCGAGCTGTGCGGGTACCTGCCGCTGGCGCTGCGCATCGCCGCATCGCTGTTGCGCCACCGCCTGTCCTGGCCCCTGGAGCACCTGGCGCGGCAGTTGCGCGACCAGCATCAGCGCGTTACCGCGCTCCGCGACGGGGAACGCGAGCTAGCAGCCGTGTTCGACCTGTCCTATAGAAGTCTCGACGAGCACCAGCGCCTGTGGCGTCGTCTCGGCTTGATTCCCGGCCCTGATCTGGATGTCTACGCCGCGGCGGCCCTCGTGGACCTCGACCCGGTGAGCACCGCCAGGCTGCTGGAGGACCTAGTCGACCACAACCTGCTGACCGAGTACGCCCCCGGCCGCTACCGCCTGCACGACCTGCTGCGCGCCCATGCCCGCACCCTGGCCGCCGAAGACCCCGCGCCCGGCCGCGAGGACGCGGTGGACCGGCTGCTGCGCTACTACGCGCATACTGCGCAGAGCGCCTCGGTACCCATCGCCCGCTACCCCAGGCCCCCACCGGACGGCCCGGCCCCTGCCCACACCCCGGCCCTGGCCGAACCAGATGCCGCCCGCACCTGGCTGCGTACAGAACACCCCAACCTGGAAGCCGCCTTCGCTCACGCCCACACCCAGGGCCACGGCGAGCACGCGATCGCGCTGGCCGCCGGACTGGCCGAGATCCTGCAGACAGACGGCCCCTTCACCCGCGCTCTGGAGATCCACCAGATCGCCGCGGAGACCGCCGAGCGCCGCGGCCACCCCGTCGCCCACGCCAATGCCCTCACCGATCTGGGGCGAGTGCATCAGGTGACCGGGAACTATGCCGGGGCCGTCTGCGCTCTGACCCCGGCCCTGTACATTTACGGCGCGGTCGGTGACCGCCATGGTGAAGGCACCGCCCTAACCGACCTGGGGCGCGTGCGGTACCTGACTGGCGACTATCCCGGCGCCATCGACGCTCTCACCCAGGCCCTGGGGATCTACCGCGCGGTCGGTCACCGCCATGGTGAAGGCACCGCCCTGACCGACCTGGGGCGCGTGCGCTGCCTGACTGGCGACTATCCCGGCGCCATCGACGCTCTGACCCGGGCCCTAGGCATCCACCGTGCGCTCGGCCACCGCCACGGCGAGGCCGGCGTCCTGAACAACCTGGGGCATGTGCGCCAGTTGACCGGGGATTTCGCCGGCGCCATCGACGCTCTGGCTCCGGCCCAGGGGATCTACCGTGCGCTCGGCCACCGCCACGGCGAGGCCGGCGTCCTGACCAACCTGGGGCACGTGCGCTGCCTGTCCGGGGATTTTACCGGTGCCAGCGACGCCTTGACCCGGGCTCAGGGGATCTACCGCGCGCTCGGCAACCGCCATGGCGAAGCGGCCCCCCTGACCTACCTGGGGCGCGTGCGCTGCCTGTCCGGGGACTATCCCGGTGCCATCGACGCTCTGACCCAGGCCCTGGAGATCTACCACGCGCTCGGCAATCGCAACAATGAGGCCTTCGCGCTCAACTATTTCGCCGCCACCCTCGCGGCCGCCGGCCAGAGCCCCCGCGCCCTCGCGATTTACCAGCAGGCCCTGACCATGAACCGCGAGCTAAACAAGACCGACGACGAAGCCATCTCCCTCGAAGGCATCGCCGAGCACCACCTGACCGCCGGTGACCCCACCCAGGGCACCCCACACCTGCACCGCGCCCTCGAAATCTACCAACGCCTCGGCATGGCCCCCGACGTATTCCGTGTCCAAAGCCGTCTCGGCAGACTCGCTCAGGCGTGAACGGCGCGCTCCGCCCGCCGAACACGGGCCAGCGCCCGCTCGAGCATGCCGAGCCGGTCCTGGAAATCTAGGCCAGCGTCGGAGGCTTGACGTCAGCCGGGCCTCGGCGAGCAGGGCATCGAACTCGTCGCGGTGAGCCGCCGGGACGAGATCGCGTGCTCTCTCCATTTCCTGCGCGAGGCGTCGCTTGATGCTGGCGCCCCGGCCCTGCCGGCGCGCCGGATCCCTACGACCAGCACCTGCGGCGCTTCGAGCGCATACGGATCGCCGGTATTTATGAATCGACCCCCACAGGCTCATCCCTACTTCCGGGCGGGCTCGGTGACGTCCCAGGCGGCTTCGATCATGTGGAAGATGATGTCAAGGGCGGCCGGCCTCGTCACCTCTGCACACGCCGTGGCGCCTCACCGCCTAGCCCGGCGTCACCGTGAACGCCGGTCGCGGCGATTGCCCGCACCAGGCGCGCTCAGCCGTTCATAGCTGCGACCTGAGCGTAGAACGGTGCCGGGTCGCCTGATAGGGCGGCCTTCACCGTCTTGCTCCAGTCGTCAATGAGCACCTCGGCTGAATCCGCGGCAAGTCCGTCCAGGGTGGCGCGCACGACATCGGCGGGATCGAGCAGCGGGCCCTCGTAACCAGACATCATCTCGGTGTCTGCGGCACCCAGATGGACGCCGACGACCTGGGTTCCCTGCGCGGCAAGCTCGACTCTGGTGCCGTTAGTCAGGCTCCACTCCGCGGCCTTAGCCGCCGAGTAGGACGTCGTCCCGTCCCAGGAGAACCATGACAGCGCCGACAAGACGTTGACGATCGCTCCGCCGCCGTTGCGGGCCAGGATGTCGGCGAACGCGCGGGTAACGGCCAGGGTGCCGAAGAAGTGGGTGTCCATCTCGCGGCGGATCTCGGCCAGGTTACCGCGGATGAGGTTCTGGTATGTCGACACGCCGGCGTTATTGACCAGCAGATTCACGTCACTGGCGATGGCTGCGGCCGCGTCGATGGTGTCCTGGCTGAGCAGGTCGAGGGCGAGGACCTCGGCGCCCGCGATGCTGACAGACTTCGGCTCGCGGGCGGTAGCGTACACCTTTGCTGCACCGCGCTCGAGCAACTGCTCAGCGAAATGACGCCCCAGACCGCGGTTGGCGCCGGTGACCAGCGCGACTGATCCTTTGATATCCATGGGCTCCCTCGTCTTAGCGTGGCTCGACGCCGTAGCGGCGTTATAGTTGAAGTCTAAAACCTGACGTTGACGTCAGAGGCAAGGCCTGGAGGGGCGGGAACTGGAGATCGGAGTCATCATGCGCATCGGTGAACTCGCCGCCCAGACCGGCGCCAGCGTCCGCGCTCTGCGCTATTACGAGGAACAAGGACTGCTGAGCCCACAGCGCACCGCCAGCGCCCAGCGGACCTACTCTGCTGACTCCGTCGAGCGCGTCCGCCTGCTGCGCCGGCTATACAGCGCGGGACTGACCAGCAAGATAATCGCCTCGCTGCTGCCGTGCGTCGATACCCCTTCAGCGGCAGTCACCCGCGAGACGATGGACATCATGCGCCGCGAGCACGCCCGCATCGGTGCTCAGGTCATCGAGCTCATCGCCACCCGCGACGATCTGGCCTACCTGATTGACGCCGCCGCGGCGTTCCACCGGGATCAGCTCGCGACCGGCACCGCAGCCGAGCTGGCCACCGTAACGGCGTCGATGCTCCCTGCCGCGAGCTTATGAGCCTGGTGGGCTGCCTGGGGCGGCTGGCGAGGATGACCCGTGAGCTCCTGAAGGCCAAAGATCAGGGCTACAAGCTCGCTGGGAACTGGCCGGCGACGCGGCCAGCGCTGTCAGCGTCAGGGGCGCTGCTCTCGATTTCACCAAGGAGCTGGTGACAAACATCTCGCTCCCCACCGACGCCAAGATGGTCGCGGCCGCTCGCGGCGTCCAGGTTCAGGAAGCTGGAACAACGGAAGGCCCCATCACCTGAATCCTGGCGTACCCCAATGGGTTCGTGTCCGAGAGGGACTTGAACCCGCACGGCCGGGGCCGTTCTGCCTCATTATGCGAGTGACTTGCGATCGAGGCGGTAACGTTCCCGGAACGGTTGACCCGTAGGTTAGCCGGTGTGAAGGAGAGCGCGGGCAGCAGCCCGGTCAGTCACCAGCCGGCGTCGAAAGCCGACGCGGAGGTGGGTCCCGGCCGGCCGCGTGGCTACCGGCGAACGCAGCTGCTGCTTGTTTTCCTCGCGGCCGCCTGCGTCCGATCCGGCGTCGCCCAGGCGACCGGTACCCGGCTCGAGCGATGAAGGCTCCCAGCCACCGGGGTGCGCTGGGGGCCGGGGTCCTCATCGTCCTGGTGCTGGTACTGGCCGTGGTGGTTCACTTGCTCGCTTACCAGTCGTCGCTCCCCGGTCTCGGCCTGGTCCCGCTGTGGCTGGCTACCGGGCTGGTGGGGCTGGTCGTGGCCTGGCATCAACCGCGCAACCTGATGGGATGGGGTCCTGCTCGGTGTCGCGTTCTTCAACCTCCTAGACGTGCTGGCCGAGTCCTACACGTTGATGGATTACCGTGTTCATCACGGAACGTTGCCGCTGGGCGGGCTGGGGATCCTGCTGGCTCCTGTGGCGTTCGGCCCTGGCGTCATCTTTGGCGGCCTCGCGCTGCTGCTGTTTCCGGATGGCCGGATCCCGTCGGCCCGGTGGAGACCGATGCTGTGGGTCTACCTGGCGGTGGGCGGGCTCTGGCTGGGCGGCGCGCTCTGGGTCTCGGCTGGCGCCGTGATCAGTCATCATGTCCGCGTCGATTCCGCCGGGTCGCTGACTGCCCTGGACAGCCCGCCTGGCCTTGACAGTGTGTGGAGCGTAGCCGTCGCGGTCTTCTTCCCCGCGGTGGCGGTGTGCTGGCTGACCTGGCTGTCCGGTCAGGTGCTGAGTTACCGCCGTACGGTCGGCGAGCGCCGCCTTCAGCTGAAATGGCTGTTCAGCGGAGCGGCGGTGTTCATTGCCAGCGCTATTGCCCAGCCATGGATCAGCCATGGATCAGCCATCCGGCCGGCTGGTGGCGGCTGGGCGCCGCGCTGGGCGCCGCGGGGATGTTCGCGCTGCCGGCCAGCCTCGGGTTCGGGATCTTGAGGTACCGGCTCTACGACATCGACCGGATCATCAGCCGGACCCTGGCCTACGCCCTTGTCACCGGGCTGCTGATCGGCGTGTACGCGGGCCTGGTGCTGCTGGCCACGGAGGTGTTCAAGCTGCACTCCTCGGTGGCCGTGGCCACCGCCACCCTGGCCGCGGCGGCGCTGTTCAATCCGCTGCGCCGCCGGGTGCAGCGGGCCGTGGACCGGCGGTTCAACCGCTCCCGCTACGACGCCGAGGAGATGGCAGCCGCGTTCGCGGGCCGCCTGAAGGACGCCATAGACCTGGACTCGGTGCGAGATGACCTCGCCCAGGTCGTGAACCGGGCCCTGGAACCCACCCACGTAACCATGCAGGTTATTAACTACGACTGAAGCCGAACCCGCCTCTGCCCCCTGACCCCGGTCTGCCATCGCCCTGGTCGGCGCCGCCAGCGGAGCCCGGGCCCCAGATCCCTCACCTACCCCAGAGCCCGGGCCGCCGCACCCAGAACCACCGTTTCCAGGTGCGGGCACCGAGCCGGAGACATCGCCGGACCCTTCAAGCCGGGCGGTGACAGCGTGATACAGGGCGCCCGGCTGATAAGTCATGCTCCCCCCAGGGAAGCGGACTGCCGTCGCCGGGCGGCCCGTAGCCGGCTGCCAGGGAACGGCCAGCGCTATCGCTGCCGTACTGGATGAACGGATATCTGATCCTCTTGACCCATAACACGATCACGTCGGATGCAGGGCGATTCCAAGATCACTAACGGGAGCCAGGCAGTTACGATGAGCTGACGTCCGGCCGGGCAGTGTGATGTGCGGCGGCGACTGCCACTGCTGTTTTAATTAATTGCCCGTCACATTTCA
>JALYVS010000731.1 GCA_030853115.1 Actinomycetota bacterium | reverse complement strand
GTGGATCGCCGAGACCCAGGCCAAGAAGGTAACCGCCCAAGCCGAGATCCGCACCGCGACTGGCCATCGCTAGCTGAGCCGAGACGACATCGCGGCCATCGTCACCGCCTTCGCCGACCTCGCGCAGGTAGTCCGTGAAGCCGGCCCCGCCGACAAGGCAGAGCTATACGCCCAGCTCAAGTTGACACTTACCTACCAGCCGGACCAACGACTGGTAGAGGCCACTGTTAAGCCGGGCCTGAATATGCTCAAAGGGTTTGTGTCCGAGGGGGGATTGACCCCACTGCCCTTAAGTTTTCTGGCTTATGGGTTGCGGTGTCTGGTTTTATGCGGGCTGGTCACGGTCCGGCGGCAGGTCCGTCTCGGTGGCGTGACGGGATGTGATGGTCCCGGAAATAGAACAAAGCTCCTGGTAGGAACTTGGTTGTCGAGACCCTGTTCGTCCACCTGGAGCTTTGTTGCCTGCCAAGTTTGCCATGCTCATCACGCCCTCGTCCACCCAGTCCGCGCCGCAGCGGGATAACGATGACGAGGCCGCGGAAATGGCCGCCCGGATCGCGTCCGGGCCTGGGTTCTGGACGGACTGGCTGGCGGAACTGGGCCGGCGGGGCCTGCTGGAAGAACTGCTCGCCCATGACGTGATCGCCCGCGCGCTGCGGGAGGCCCCCGCGGGCCATAAGTACGACCGGGTGCTGACCGCGAAGATGACCGCCGTCTGCGTGCTGGTCGCCTGCCTGTTTCCCGGCGCCGGCTACGACGCGGTCCTCGCGACGGCGTTCGGGCTGTCCGGCCTGCGGCTGCGGCCGAACGCCGGGACGCCGACCGGCAGCGCGTTCTCACAGGCCAGGAAGCTGCTCGGCGAGCAGGTCATGCAACGGGCCTTCGAGCTGGACGCCGCCGTCCCCGACGCGGACCTCGGCATCGGCCTGCTGTGGAAGGGCCTGGAGGTCACCGCGATCGACGGCACCACGATGGAGCTCGCCAGGAATGACATGCTGGAGGGCGAGTTCGGCACCCCGGCGGAGCGCGCCCGGCCGCTGCTGCGGGTCACCGCGCACGTCCGCACCGCGACCTTCCGCTGGATCGGCGCCGCGATCGGCGGCTACCACGACGGCGAGAACACCCTGGCAGACCAGCTGGAAGGCACCTTCCGCCCGGGCATGCTCAACCTGGCCGACCGCGGCTTCTTCTCCATGGACCGCTGGATCCGGTTCTCCGCCGCCGGCGCCCACCTGGCCTGGCGCATCAAGAACAGCACGAAATCAGTCCCCCTCAAGACCATCCGCGCCCTGCCCGACGGCTCCGAGCTGGTCATGCTCCGCGAATCGGACGGCATGCGCACCCGCCGCCGCCGCGACACCGCCAGCCCGCAGGCGGAACGCCTCCCGGACACCGTCGCGCGGCTCGTCTCCTTCACCGTCACCGCCCGGACCCGCGGCGGCCGGGTCAAGACCACCGTGATGCGGGTGCTGACCACCCTCCTGGACCACGCGGCCTGCCCGGCAGCGGAGATCGCCGTCTTGTATGCCGAGAGGTGGCAAATCGAAATAGCGTTCCTTCACCTGAAGCGGACCGTCCGCGGCCCCCGCCGCCCGCTGCGCGGCCAGTCCCCGGAACTGGCCCGTCAGGAAGCCTGGGCGCTGCTGCTCATCCACAACCTCGTCGCCACCGCCGCCGCCCGCACCGCCGGCTCCGCCGGAATCGATCCCGGGCTCATCCCGTTCACCGCCGTGCTCGGCCTCATCCGCGCCCACGTCGCCGCCGACGCCTGCTGCCGGCACTGCGGGCACCGCCCGACCAGCGCGGATGCCCCGCTGGCCAGCCTGGACACCGCCATCCTCGACCTCCCCAGGCACCGGCCCGGACGCCAGCGCACATCCGGCAGGACCACCCCCGAACGCCGCACCCGCCACACCGAAGAAGTCACCTACACCATCGAAATCACGAAGTCGAATCTCCCGCAATGGGACACAAGTCCGGAAACTTAAGGGCAGTGCGGGCAGGGGTATTTGCG
>JALYVS010000279.1 GCA_030853115.1 Actinomycetota bacterium | reverse complement strand
CGCCCTTATCCCCGAGGCATTGGGCTGTCTGCGGTAGTGGAATCGTACTGGCCGTTGTATTCACCTTGAAGGGTCACCTGCGTGTAGAACCCGTATTTTTCCGGGGTCGTATTGCATGTGAACGCTGGCGTGTTGACCGTGAAGGTTTTACAGGTCTGCCAGTTGGTGACCGTTGATTTGAGGACCCCGACGATTGTGTTGGTGGTGAGAAGGTCGACGGTCATCTTGCAACTGCTTGGCGCCGGGTTGCTGCATCCGGTGATCTTCCCCTGGGCATACATCTTGTTGCTGCCTGCGATGAGGAAGAAGGGCTCGACCGGGTCGAAGGTGCAATAGACGTTGAAGCCGGGGTGGGGGATTTTCACTGTCGGCGCGGCCTGCGTGGCCGGCTGCGGTGCGGTTACCGCGAAGGCGGTTGCCGGCGCGGCCGCCAGCAGGGCCGCCGCTGCCAGGATGATAAGTGCTGCGCGGCGGACTCGGGTGCGCCCGTTTCGAGCATGATGAAGTAGATTATTGACTGTTCTCACGATGCTTCCTTTCACCAGTGACGTGAGGACTCGTTTGCCGCTGGGGCGTTCCCGCGCCCCAGCGGCCCTCTCGTGCTTCTGCTTCAGTTCATCACAGACGAAGCAGAGTGACAACAACCTACTACCCTACGTAA
This sequence comes from Actinomycetota bacterium, assembly GCA_030853115.1. Taxonomy (GTDB): domain Bacteria; phylum Actinomycetota; class Actinomycetes; order Streptosporangiales; family Streptosporangiaceae; genus Palsa-504. The sequence continues at coordinate 7,348 of JALYVS010000279.1, read as the reverse complement.
TATTTGCGCCATATATTTGCCGGGAAGATCTGGGACGGGGTTATTGTCTTCCCGGCTGGGGCGGAACACCCCGGCTGGGGCGTCTTATCCGGCCGGGCCGGTCCTGCCGGATACCGCCATCCGGGTTAAGTGCGGGTAGGATCGCTGCTCGTGGATGACGTGCGAGGGCCGGGTCGCCCGGACCCGGAGGAAATCGCGCGGCGGGGGCTGCGGGTCGTGGAGAAAGGCCGGGCTGGGTTCCTGCCGTGGCCCGGTGTGCGGGCCAGGCTCGCGGCTCGTGACGTTGATGCCGGCGTGGGTGCGGTGGTGATGATTTCCGGCGGGCGTGAGCCGCTGGCTTTTTTCTGTCTTTACGAGCTGGGCGCGGCTGGGTGGCGGTCACTTGGGGCGGGCAGTATGCCGGCCCAGCGCGGTTTCTTCCGGGGTCGTCCGTCGGCCGCCCGGTCGGGGCCGGCCTGTCTGGTGGCCGGGTGCGGTGCCTCGGTGTCTCGTAGCCAGGGCTGGCCTGGCGGTGATCCGGGAGCTGGGCGGCCTGATCCGGGCTGGGTGGCGGGTGAGGTTTTCCGGGTGGCCGCTGAGGTGGAGCGGGTGGCGGCGGGCGGCAGGACGATCCTGGTTCCCGCTCACGGTTATGTCGTCGTGGCGTGGAGGTCTTCGTCTTCTTTCGCGTCGTCATCGCGGCCGGTGATTTCGTGCCTGGACAGGACAGGCGCTATCCTGGCCGGTCTTGGCCCTGGCGAGCATGTAGACAGCGGCACTCTCGCCGGGCTATGAGGGCGTTCCGGCTCATCACGGTGAGCTGACGGGCCTGGTACCTGCCGCGCGTTTAGTGCGGGCAGGGCACCTGTCTTATGTGCGCGATGCTCCCGGTGCCGCACGCTGGGCCACGCGGGCCGGGGGCGTGCCGGGTGGCCGGACTTGCCCGGCCAGCCGAATCGGCTCAATACGTGAAGTGCTCTGGCATATCGAAGCCGGAAAGATCGTGTTCGTCATCCTGACTCCGGGCACCAAAGAGCAAAGCATCTAGCTAGCACTCCCAGACCGCCCCGTGACCGTCAACCGGTCATGGGGCGCTTCCGTCTGCGTCTAAGGCTTGATGCCGACCCCGCACAGGTGCCAGGCGGCCCCGCGATCGTCCCTGGGCCGCTCGGGGACGACCAGCTTGAGCACGGGTGCATCGTCGCCGTCGCCCTCTAGGGGGTGGACGAGCGGATTGTCTAGGTCAGGTCTCCACTGCGCGGGGGGCACCAGGCCGGGCTCAGCCAGGGTGAACCCGTCGAAGAATCGCAGGATGTCAGCGCGGCTGCGGGATATGAGCGGAGTGTTCCAGTGCAGGTCCTGGGTCATCTGGAAGAGCGCTTCGGCCCCTCGCGGGTGGGCTTCGTTGGTCATGTGGCTCAAAGCCAGGTAGCTGCCCGACGGCACCGCGTCCCGGAACTGCCGCACAACCGCCCATGGATCTTCTTTATCCCACAGGCAATGCAGGACGCAGGCGAACATGATCCCCACTGGCTGCCCGAAGTCGAGGGTGTCACGTACCTGCGGATTGCTGAGCACTTGCTCTGGATCGCGAAGATCCGCGCGAAGCGTGACGACGTTGGAGCCAGCCATTAGCGCGGAGGCATGAGTGGAGACCATCGGATCGATGTCGACATAGACGACGCGCGCCTCGGGCACCACCCGGTGTGCGATCTGGTGAGTATTAGCCATGCTCGGCAACCCCGAGCCGAGGTCGAGAAACTGGCGGATGCCCTGGCCGAGCATGTAGTCCACCATCCGCTGCAACAGGTGACGGCCTTCAATGGCAGTGTCGGCGGCGAGCGGTACGCCTATCTTCACGGACATCGCCTCGACCGCCTCGGCCGCCTGCCGGTCGGCCGAGAAATTGTCCTTACCCCGCAGGTGGTAGTTCCAGACGCGGGCAGTATTGGGATAGCGGACGCCGAGCAGATCCTGGGGCTCCGGCTCGGAAGCTGCTGGAGGCTGGGCGGGCATTAGGCATCTTCTTCCGGGAGCGGGAAAGGATACCTCTGATACTAACGGGTGTCCGCGCAGCTTTTCCGGCCAGGAATCAACGATGCCGGCGCCGGGGTCGGTGAACATCACGCCTTGCGTCTGCTTGCCGGTGGATAGGGTGAGCTGGAATGTCTGGGCTTCGGTCAGGGTGCCGAATAACTGTTCGCGCTGCCGGGAGTTGACCGAGTAGCGGACGGTCCACTTGTGGGCCCTTGAGCTGGGGTAGGCACCCTTAGCCTTACGGGCTTACCCGGTCCACCGGGCGTTCATCATCGTGCCTATCCGCTGTTCGGCGTTGGCGCTGGCGTGGATGTAAAAATGCAGCGTGGTCTCTACGCTGTCATGCCCGAGAACCTGGGAGATGTTCGCCAGCTCACGCGGGTTGGCGTCTAGGGCCTCGCTGGCGAACTGGTGGCGCAGGCTGTGGGTGTGCACGCCGCTGATCCCGAGGTACTCCAGCATCCGGCCGAACCGGTTGCCTGCCGTGCTGTAGGGCATGTAGGGGGTGCCGCCCGGGCCGGGGCACAGCGGGCCGTCTGCCAGCTCCGTGACCATGTCCCACACCATGTCCGGTACGGGAACGTCACGGAAATCGCCTGCCTTGCGGTGCTTCAGCGGCTCCAGCTCCCGGCCGTTCTCGCTGGCTTGCCAGCACAGGTGCAGGTATCGGGTCCCGTCGGTGCGAGTCCTGAAATCAGCCTTGCGCACTCCCAGGGCCTCCCTGATCCGCAGTCCCATCGTGCGCTGGAGCCACGGCGCGATGCCCAGGCCGGGCATGACGCGGGTGCGGTCATGCCCGTTCCTGTCCGTGCCCTTCGCCGTGATCCCCTCGGCGAGCATCCGCACCGTGTCATCGGAGACGAACGCGAGGGGCCGGGCTTCCCGCTCGTACTGCTCGGCGGTCACGATGCGGGCGGCCAGCTCGATGCTGGTCAGCGTGTGGCGGGGAATGGTGCCCTTCCGCACGCACTCATCCAGGGTGCCGGTGATGATGCGGCGGACGTTGCCCCGGTAGTCATCGCTGTAGCTGCCCAGCGTTTTGTTTAGCAGGGCCTTGACCTCGGCGTCCATCCTGGCCACGTCCAGCACGCTCTTGTCCTGGAGCAGCTTCGTCACGGCGGGGTTGGCGAAGTTGGACCGGTAGGTGGCTTTGCTCTTGGCGTTGGCCTTGGCCATGCCCTCGATGTAGGTGTCGCACAGCGGCAGGAACTTGACGATCCCGGCGCGGGGGTCGGTGAACATCGCGCCTTGGGTCTGCTTGCCCGTCGACAGGGTGAGCTGGAAGGTCTGGGCCTCGGTGAGCGTGGTGAACGACTGCTCGCGCTGCCGGGAGTTCACGCTGTAGCGGACGGTCCACTTGTGGGCGCAGTCCGGGACCTGGCGGGCCTCGCACGTGTGCTGGCAGGTCCCGGCGATGCATCCCTTGTTGCTTTCGGGCTTGTGGTAGGTGCGGTCGCATTTCTTGAATATCGTGGCCTGGACGAGCGTATTCTTTGCTGTGCTGGACCTGTGCGGCATTTACCTGTCCTGACTTTTGCCTGACTCCAGACTATCACGCAGATCATTTACCTGCACTAATAGCTAGTATTCCAGCAAAGACAACTTCGCCGTCGACCGGGAAGCGGGCGACCGGGTGGCTGCGATGCTCCCGATCATCGTGACCCAGGCCCGGGCGGACCGGGCATTCCTGGGACGGGCGGCGCGGTACCTGGCCGGCCCCGCGGGCATCCGCCAGTTTCTCGACATCGGTACCGGGCTGCCGACCGCGGACAACACCCACCAGGTGGTCCAGCGGGTGGCGCCCGAGGCGCGGATCGTCTACGTAGATAACGACCCGCTGGTGCTGTCGCACGCCCGTGCGCTGCTCACCAGCAGCCCGGAGGGTGCCTGCGACTACATCGAGGCCGACCTGCGCGAGCCGGACAAAGTTCTTTCCGGGGCGGCGCGGACCCTCGACTTCACCCAGCCCGTGGCGCTGCTGCTGCTGGGTGTCTTGCACCACATCCCCGATACTGACCAGGCGCAGGAGATCGTCGGGCGGCTGGTAGCGGCGCTGGCGCCAGGCAGCTTCCTCGCCGTCAACCATTCCACCAGCGCCGTCAGCGGCGCGGCCATGGAAGATGCGGTGGCGCACTGGAACCAGGTCGGCACACCGACGATGACGCTGCGCAGCCCGGAGCAGATCGCCCGCTTCTTCGACGGGATGGACCTGCTGGAACCGGGCGTGGTGCCGTGCTCTCGGTGGCGTCCCGACATCAGTTCGCTGGACAGCCAGCCACCCCCGGTCGACGAATTCTGCGGCGTCGCCCGCAAGTCGTAGTGCACCGGCCGCCTGGCTCGTGAGCTGGACCTGACCTCAGCCATCCTCACCAGCTACGATGACCGCCGGTGCCCTGAGCGGGCAGCGCGGTCTGGCCAGGGGCACTAGCCGTGACGGGACGGCCGGGCTGGGCGGGACGGCCGGGCGCCCCGCTCGAGCACACGCCGTGGCTGTCCTGCGTCGCGGTGCCGGGCGGAATCGCGACCGGTGCAACGCTGGCGGGTACCGCGGCAGGCGTACCGTCGTACGGCTGGAAAGCCAGCAGGTCCGCATCCTTAAAGTCGTGGCCGACGCGGCACGTGAAGCCGCGATCAGTTCGACGAGCCCGGCGTGACGGCCGCCGCTAGCCGTCGCGACATCCTTACGCTCGGGAGCCCATCTTGGCAGGGACGTTACGGTAGATCTGCCGACGGTGGCCCGCGTCCACGACCAGGACGACCAGCCGGTCATCATCGATCGTGGGAGTTCACGTTCCGAGGCCGAGTCCCGCCCAGACCTGCTCGGCCGGTACCGGCTGAGCGCCCGCCTCGACCTCGGCCAGTGCCTCACGGGCTGCCTGCGCGTCGGCGAAGTCCTCCAGCAGCTCGCGGAACTGCTCAGGAGTGAGATTCTCCAGCTCGGCCGCCAGCTCGGCCGGGACGATCGCGGCGAGCCGCTCGCCGTGCTCGGTCAAATAGACGACCTGGCCGCGCGCAGCTCGTGCGCAGCGTCGGTAACCTCGCGCGGTACCTCCTCGAGCGGAATCTCCACACCACCACCGTACGCCAGTGCCCCTGTCCCGGCTGCGAACCGCCAGCCCCTAGCCGCGTGAGAATCCTGTTCCGACACCAGGCTCGGTCCCGCCACTACATGCATCACAGCGCAGAAGCTCACGCCAGCCGTACAACAACCTGTTGCGGCCGTGCGTGCCTGCCGCCGCGATCATCGCCTCGGGCTCCTGATCGGCGATCGGGGGCCGGCCAGCTCGGCTGAGCGGAAAGGGCCGGGTTCAGTCAGGCTGAGGGCGGGGAGATCAGGCCGGCGGCCAGCGCGGCGCGGAAAGCCTCGATGGTCTCGCGTACTCCGTCTTCGAGCCGGGTGCTGGACAGGTCGCCGACGACATCGCGCAGGGCCGGCCCGGCGAGCAGCGACGGGACGCCCAGCAGGGTGCGGTCCCAGCTGATCAGGTGACCGGTGCCGGGGAGGATCTGCTCGATGAGATCCACCAGGGCGGGGACGCCGATCCGGTGCCCGGGGACGTTAAGGCTGACGGTGTCGCCGGATCCGGCCGAGGTCCGGGCCGCGGCGATGAAGGCCCGGGCGCAGTCCGGGGCGTAGGTCAGCAGCATGCTGCCGCCGAACTTGATCCGGAACGGCACCCCGGACACCGCGGCCAGCATGGCCTTGGTGGGGTCAGAGGTCATGCCCTGATCCCGGCCCGGGCCGTAGACGATGAACGGCCGCAGACAGATCGAGCCGACGGAATGGCTGCTCGAGTAGACCCGGGCGGTCCCCTCGTTGGCCGCCTTGTAGACCCCGTACAAGGAGTCGGGCACGAACGCCGAGGTGTCGGTGACGGGCCCGGCCGGGTTCCCGGTCGCGGCCCCGAACACCGCGGCGGAGCTCGCGAGCGCCAGCCCGATGGTCCTCCCGGTGGCGCGGACCGCCTCGAAGACGTTGATCGTCCCGACCACGTTCACCATCGCGCCGAGCGGCGGGTCCGCGGCGCAGAACGGCAGCTGCAGGCCGGCCAGGTGAACGATATGGGTGATACCGCGCTCCACCACCAGGGCCTTGACGTCCTCGGTCCTGGTCACGTCGAGCTGGGCGAATTCGAGCTGGCCGTCCTGGTCACCGACCCGTCGCGCCCGGGCCGCCGAGATGAGCTGGAAACGGCGCAGATCCGGGCTCAGGTCGGAGGCCACCACCGGGACGCCCTGGTCCAGCAGCAGCCGCACCGCCCACGCACCGATGCACCCGGCCGCGCCGGTGACCAGGAATCGCTCAGGTGACGTGGTCATGGTCATGGGACGGACCTCCGTATCGGGTGGATCGCCAGGCCGCTAGATGGCCGAGACCTGACGGCTCGGCCGGGCAGGTCAGCGAGCGGCCGGCCCCGCTCATCAACGCTGCCGGACTTCGCCGAAAAATTAAAGGGTTATGGGCGCGACAGGCGGGTAGCGGTGGCTCCCACCATTACCGGAAAGTAAGGACAGCCCGTATGAATGACCAAACAGGGTCTTTCGCTCCCCAGGGCTCAGCTTCGCAGACGCAGGCGTCCACGACGGACGTCGCGCGAGATCAGGCCGCGAATGTCGGCCGGTCCGTCGGCGAGGCGGGTAGCCACGTGGCCCAGACCGCCGCCGAGCAAGCCCGGGTGGTGGTATCGGAGACCACCCGGCAGGCCAGGGACTTGCTTGGCGAAGCAGGGGGACAAGCCCGGGACCAGGCCGCTGTGCAGCAGCAGAAGGCGGCGAGCCAGTTGCGGACCGTCGCGGACGAGCTAGCGGAGATGGCCACCAACGGCGGTCAGTCGGGTGTGGCCACCGAGGTCGCGCGGCAGACGGCCGATCGCCTGCACGGAGCCGCCTCCTGGCTGGAAAGACGCGAGCCGGCTGACCTGATGCAGGCCGTCAAGGACTTCGCCCGCCGCCGCCCCGGAACGTTCCTGGTCGGCGCGGCGCTAGCGGGCGTGGCCGCCGGGCGCCTGACCAAGGGCCTGGCCGCCGCGGCCCAATCGGACCCGCAGCCCGGGCCGCAGCAGCTAGCGGCGGAACCGGTCCGTGAGATACCGCCGGCCGGCTTTGCGCCGTCCCCCGCCGATCAAGCCGGCCTAGCCGAACGGCCCTCCGTCCCGGACTACCCGGTGACGCCGGAGTATCCCACGACGCCGGGCTACCCAGTGACCGAGGACTATCCCGTAACCCAGGACTATCCCGTAACCCAGGACTATCCCGCGACGCCGGACTATCCCGCGACGCCGGAGTATCCCGCGACGCCGGACTATCCCGCGACGCCGGACTATCCCGCGAC
>JALYVS010000730.1 GCA_030853115.1 Actinomycetota bacterium | reverse complement strand
GTCCAGGAAATGGCGGCCCAGCGCCTGGCCGGGCTCGCCATCGCCCCGGTCGGGAACGGAGAGTCGGTGCGCCTGTGGCAGCAGCTGCGTCCCGGCACCCCGGTGGTGGCGCTCAACGCCTCCCTGGACGGTATCGCCGGCGTGTCACGGGTGTATCCCGACAATGCGGCCGGAGTCGACCTGGCCATGCGCCGCCTCGCCGAACTGGGTCATTCCTCCGCCGCCTTTCTGTCCGCGCCGCGCGGCATGGCGGCGGACACGGACCGGCTGCGCTATTTCCGGCGGCTGGCCCGCGAACTCGGCGTCCGGCCCACCATTGTGTACTCTCCCCTCGCGATCACTGAGGTGCGCAAGGCAACCGGGACGCTGCTGGCGCGCCGGGACGCGCCCACGGTGATCATCACCAACTCCGACTACACGGCGCTCGGCATCTACAAGACCGCGCATGACCTGTCACTGCGGATCGGGCCGGATGTCTCGGTCATCGGGCACGATGACCTGCCCACATCTGAGCTCCTCGAGCCGCCCCTGGCCACGATCCGGCTAGACGGCCAGGAGATGGGCCGGGCCCTGATGGCCCGGTTGCTCGGCGCGGACCCGCCCGGCGACTACGTCGCTCCGGTGGAACTGGTCGCACGCGCCTCCCTGCAGACACCGGACCATTTCCGTTCACGCAGTGTTCGCCCGGCTCAGTGCGACAACTCGGTAACGTCCCTTGACACCCCTCGCGCGGCTGTGTGAGCATTCGAACGCTAAACGTTTTAGGTGCGTTTATCCTGCACTCTTAGCTGGGGAAATAAGTGGGTCGGTAGACCTCCTCGGTAATGCCGCCCGGGAGCCTTTCGGGCCGCGAGATCCACTTCGGGACAAGGGAAAGCTTTCAGGAGGCAATGGTGAGATTGTCCAATCGATTCGCGGTCGCCGGAGTCGCGGCCGCAGCCTTGTTCGCGGCCGGCTGCTCGTCGAGCTCGTCCTCAAGCGGCGGGGTCAACTGGGCGAACGAGACCGCCGCTTCGGGCGGCGGCGGCATGAGCGCCCTGGTCAAGGCGGCCAAGGCGGAGGGCACGCTCAACGTCATCGCGCTGCCGCCCACCTGGGCGAATTACGGCGCGATCATCTCGACCTTCAAGAAGACCTACGGCATCCAGGTTAATTCCGCCCTTCCTGACGGCACCAGCCAGCAGGAAGTCGACGCGGTGAAGACGGAGCACGGCACCGCCAAGGCGCCCGACGTGCTGGACATCGGCATGGCGGTGGCCCTGGCCAACACGAACCTGTTCGCGCCGTACCAGGTGAGCAGCTGGGGTTCTATCCCGGCCGCCCAGAAGGCGTCGAACGGCGAGTGGGTCCAGGACTACGGCGGCTATATGGCGGTCGGGTACTCCAGCAAGTTCGGCACGATCACCTCGCTGAACGACCTGCTCAGCCCGAAGTTCAAGAACGCGGTCGCGCTGAACGGTAACCCGACCTCGGCTAACGCGGCCCTGAACGGCGTGATGATGGCCAGCCTGGCCGAGGGCGGCTCGGCTGGCAGCATCTCCGCCGGGGTGTCCTTCTTCCAGAAGCTCAAGGCGGCCGGCAACTTCTCCCCCGTGTCGGCGACGGGAGCCACGATCAAGGCGGGTACGACCCCGGTGGTGTTCAACTGGGATTACCTCAACCTGCCGAGCTACGTAGGCGTGTCGAACTGGAAGGTGTTCATCCCGGCGAACGCCGTCCTGGGCGGGTACTACGCGCAGGCCATCAACAAGAACGCGCCGCACCCCGCCGCCGCGAGGCTGTGGGAGGAGTTCCTGTACTCGCAGGCCAAGACGGGCGGACAGAACCTCTGGCTTCAGGGCGGCGCCCGGCCGGTGGAGCAGACGGCCATGGCCTCCAACGGCAGCATCAACACCAGCGCGGCTGCCCTGCTGCCTTCGATCACCGGGTCACCGACGTTCCTCACCCCCTCCCAGGCCACCGGCGCCGCGACTTACCTGGCGTCGAACTGGGCGAAGGCCGTCAGCTAGCGAGGGGAAC
>JALYVS010000729.1 GCA_030853115.1 Actinomycetota bacterium | reverse complement strand
GCCTGCGCGAACGACAGCGGCAGCCGCTCCGGCCGCGGCAACCGGACCAGCGGCGGCCGGGCCGCCTCCGCCCCCTCCAGCGCCACGGCCAGGCCCGCCGGCGTCGGGTGCTCGAACACCTGCCGGACCGGCAGCTCGACCCCCAGCACCACCCGGATCCGCGATACCAGCCGGGTCGCCAGCAGCGAATGCCCGCCGAGGTCAAACCAGCTGTCCTCGACCCCGACCCGGTCAAGGCCCAGGACCTGCGCGTACACCTCGCACAGCGCCTGCTCCCGAGGATTAGCCGGAGCCCGGCCCCCGCCCGCCGCGTACTCCGGGGCCGGCAGTGCCCGCCGGTCCAGCTTCGCGTTCGCGTTCAGCGGCAGGGCCTGCAGCACCATGATCACGGCCGGCACCATATAGCCGGGCAGCACCCGGGCCACGGCCTCCCGCAGCCCGGCCGGGTCGAGCCCGGCCCCGGCCGCTGGGACGACGTACCCGGCCAGCCGCTTGTCGCCGGGCTGGTCCTCCCGCACCGCCGCCGCCGACTGCGCCACCCCCGGCAGAGCGGCCAGGGCGGTCTCGATCTCGCCCAGCTCGATCCGGTACCCGCGGATCTTGACTTGGTCATCAGCTCGGCCCAGGTACTCGATCCGGCCGTCCGGGTTCCACCGGGCCAGGTCCCCGGTCCGGTACATCCGCTCCCCCGCGTCCCCGAACGGGCAGGCCACGAACCGCTCCCCGGTCAGCCCCGGCCGTCCCAGGTACCCCCGGGCCAGCCCCGCCCCTGCCACATACAGCTCCCCCGCCACCCCCGGCGGCACTAGGCCTAGCCTCTCGTCCAGCACGAACACCCGGGTGTTCCACATCGGGCGGCCGATCGGCACCGGGTCCGGGACCGGGTCACCCGGGCTCATCTGATGGTCCAGGCAGCCCACCGTCGCCTCGGTCGGCCCGTAGTGATTGACCAGGGCCAGGCCGGGATGCCGTTGGCGCCATTCGCGCAACAGCGCCGCCGGCACCGCTTCCCCGCCCACCATCAGCTGCCCGGCGGGAACACAGCTCGCGGGCAGCCGGGCCAGCAGCGGGAGGTGACTGGGCGTCGCCTTCAAGAAGGTGAACCCGCCGCTCCGGGCGGCCAGCGCGGGCAGGTCCTCGTCCACCGCGCCGAGGCACAGCCGCCCACCGGACAGCAGGCAGCCGTACAGCCCGGTCACGCTCAGGTCGAATGACACCGGTGAGATCAGCAGCGTCCGGCCAGCCAGATCGGGATACGTCTCCCGGGCGCGGGCCAGGTAATTCACCAGGCTCGCATGAGTGATGACCACCCCCTTGGGCAGGCCCGTCGACCCCGAGGTGTAGATCACGTACGCCGGATGAGCAGGATGCAGCAGCCCGCCCCGCCCGGCACCGGAGACATCCCCGGCCGGGTAACGCGAGATCGCCTTCTGCACCGCGGGGTCATCCAGGATCAGCGGCGCCCCCACTCCCGGCAGCGACCCGGCCAGCTCGCTCGTGGTGACCACGATCGCCGCCTGGGTGTCGGTGAGCATGAACGCGATCCGGCCGGGCGGGAAATCCGGGTCGACCGGGACATAGGCGGCGCCGGACTTGAGCACGGCGAGCATGACCACGATGACGTCCGCCGAGCGGGGCATGGCGATGGCGACCACCCGCTCAGGGCCGGCCCCCAAAGTGATCAGGTGCCGGGCTAGCTGGTTGGCCCGCTGGTTCAGCTCGCCATAAGTCAGCTCGGCGGCAGCAGAGATGACCGCAGGGGCATCCGGGGTCCGGGCGGCCTGCGCCTGGAACAGCTCCGGCACGGTGGCGGCGGGGATGCTCCGGGTGGTGTCGTTCCACTCCGCTAGCAGCCGCCGCTCGGCCGCCGTGAGCACCTCGAGCTGGCTGACGGGCTGATCAGGGTACGCGGCGGCCTGGCGGAGCAGGCTGGTGAGCCGGGCGGTGAGCGCCTGGATGGTGGCGTGGTCGAACAGGTCGGCGGCGTACTCCAAGGACGCGGTGATCCCGGCCGGGACGCCGCTGGTGTCGTGG
>JALYVS010000728.1 GCA_030853115.1 Actinomycetota bacterium | reverse complement strand
GCGGCGACGCGGGTGAGTTCCGCGGCCCGGATATCCGCCCGGCCATTCCCGGCCGCGTGGGCCGGCCCAGGGCGAGTGGCCTCGTGCCCGTGCGGGCGGGAGGCAACCCGCCCGAGTGCGGCCGGGGCGGGGGCGGGGGTCGCCACCTCACCGGCAGGCGGAGGCACGTCACGGATCCGGGCCCTCGCCGACCCGGCGCGGATAGCCGGGGAACCGGAGACCCGGCTAGCCCGGTGGGACGTAGAATCCGGCCGCGTCTCGTTCGCGCCGCCTGAAGCTACCGGAGCACCTGGGCCGGACGATGTTTCTGACACCGGGGAAGCGTCTGGCATCGACGCGGGCCAGTCGCCGGGGGGCGCAGGCCAGTCGCCGCCCGAACCGGGCCAGTCCGCGGCCGCAGGCGAGGAATCCCGGGACGGGCCAGCGGCCGCGTGGCCCGAGGAAGACAGCTGACCCGAAGACATCGACCCCGAGGAGGACGACTGGCCTGCGGGCATCGACGGAGCTGAGCCTGGCGGCGAGGCCGCGGGCCCAAGGCGCTGAGCGCGGCGGTGTCTTCCCTGCGGGCCGGGAACTCCGGACGCCGCTTCCGTCTCGGGCCGACGGCGACGAGCAAGGCTACGGATGCGCTCGAACAGCCCAAGCCGCATGTACCGGTCTCCTGCTCTGTTGCCCAGATAGTCAGCGTATGCCGAGATCGGCGGCCACGTCACGTGATGTGCCACAACGACCGCCGCAACCAGCGTGAGGGAACAACTTGACTAATTCGGGCACGCGGCACGGATACCTGAGGTTAGGCTTCCGCCATGTTGCTGTCTGGTGCCCTATTTGCCCTGTTCCTGATGGGCTTCTGGCTTTACTGCCTGACAGATGCCGTCCTGACGCCAGCCCCGGAATTCCGCGGTCTGCCCAAGCCCGCCTGGGTCATTATCATCATCGTGACGTTCATCGGCGGCGCGATCGCCTGGCTCATCGTCCGGCAGCCGGTTCGCAGCTCGCACGCCGTACCGCTCCCGCCACCCGGGGATCCCGGTAGCCGGGATGAGGACGCCGGGTTTCTGAGCGACCGGTGGACGGCCGCAGACGATGCGGTCGCGCGCCACCCGGCCGGCCGGGCCAGGACCACCGGCGCCGCCCGGGCAGCGCCGAAAGGCCCGGACGACGATCCGGATTTCCTCCGTGTCCTCGACCGCGTGATCCGCGGCAACTCCCAGGCCGGCGAAGAGGTCTAAGGCGCTACATGGACCGGGCTTCGCTGCCGCCTTAGCTCACGCCGGCGTACGAATGCAGTCCGGCGATGAACACCTGGACCACCAGGATATTGAATATCAGGCTGGTGAAGCCGAGCAGCTGAACGTAGTGCGCCCGGCGGCCGCGCCAGCCCGCGGTGGCCCTGGCGTGCAGGAACGCGGCGTAAAGCACCCAGGTGATGAAGGCCCAGGTCTCCACCGGGTCCCAGCCCCAGTACCGGCCCCAGGCCTGATCGGCCCAGATCGCGCCCGCCATGACGCCGAACGTCCAGACGGGAAAGCCGAACACGATGGTCCGGTAGGTCAGCCGGTCGATCTGCTCGATGGTCGGCAGCCTGCGGACGATCGGGTGGTCCGGTGCGGCACGTCCGGCGGCTACCCGCTTGGCGTAACTGTCCAGGATGATGTAGACGACGCCGAGTACCGCCGCGACGAAGAAGATACCGGTCGCCAGGGTCATCGCGGTGACGTGGATGTCCAGCCAGTACGACTGCAGGGCCGGGACCAGCTGGCCGGCCGCCGTGTAAATGAGCGTCTCCGCCAGCCCGAGCGCTATCACCACCGCGCCCATGACGAAAACACCGAGGGCCCAGGCCCGGTAACGGATCATGGCGAAAAGGAAGAACATCGCGGCTACGCAGGTCAGGGCGGTGACGAACTCGTACATGTTGCCCCACGGGGCCCGGTGCACCGCCAGCCCGCGGGCTACGACCGCCACCGTGTGCGCCACCACGCCGATGGCGCTGAGCGCCACGGCCGCCTGCACCCAGCGGCCCGCCGCGCGGA
>JALYVS010000278.1 GCA_030853115.1 Actinomycetota bacterium | reverse complement strand
GCTGATCGACGAGCCGGTGGCCGCCGCGGCCGGCGCCGGGTTCGACCTGTCCGGCGGGGCCGGCGGGTTCGTGGTCGACATCGGCGGCGGGACCACCGAGGTCGCCGCGGTCGCGGGCTGGCGGGTGGTCCGGTCGCGTTCGCTGCGCAAGGCCGGTAACGCGATGGACGAGGCGATCGAGCACGCCGTCCGGACCGAGCTCGGCCTGATCATCAGCCAGCGGGCCGCCCGGCACCTGAAGATGACGCTCGGGGTCACCGGCGGATCGGCCGGCGGCGCCGAGGTTGTCGGCCTCGACGTGGCGCAGCGGACCCCGCGCTCGGAGTTCGTCCCCGGCGCCCTGGTGGCGGCCGCGCTCGAGCCGGTCGTGGCCGCGATCGCGGGCGCGGTGCACGAGATGCTGTCGGAGATCCCGGCCGGCCTGGCCGAAGACGTGGTCCGCGGCAAGGTCAGGCTGGCCGGCGGCGGCTCGCTGCTGCCCGGCCTGGCCAGCCGGATCGAGAACACGGCCGGCATCGGCGCGGTGCTGGTCGAAGACCCGCTGCGGTGCGTGATCCGCGGCGCGGCGGAGATGCTCGAGCGCCAGGACGCCGGCCAGGAGAACGACAAGGGCAGGCGGGCGGGACCGGGACTGCGCCAGTGACACCACGGCCCGTTCAGTACCTAGATGACCGAACGGGCCGTGGTGCGTGCTGTCCGCCCCCTTTTACTCCTGCGACTGGCGGGCCAGGGCGGACGGCTCGCGTCCGGCCAGCAGCCAGCCCGCCACCCCGGCGACCGTCGGCATGCCGACGACGATGATCAGCAGGTTCGTGGTGGGCACGCTGGACAGTCCGGACAGGCCATCGAGGGGGTTGGCCCAGGCGTAGCCGACGGCGGCGACGTAAGCCGCCAGCGTGCCGAGCACGGCACCGCCTAGGGCCAGCGCGAAGGCGGTCGCGGCGGTCAGCTCCCGGCGGGTGAAGCTGCCCGCCCCGGTGGCGGTCAGGGTACGCAGGTCCCTGGCGGTTTCGCTGCGGATCAGGCCGATGGTCATGGCCAGGATGCCCAGCGCCAGGGCGATCCCGAACACGGTGGCATAGTTGAGGATCTCCGCCGACGAGGGCGTGCTCGACTTCGTTTCGACGCTCAGGCCGGCCGCGGAGGCGGTGAGCCTGGCCTCGGTGATCTGCGCCGCGGTCGGCGGGTGCGGCGCCTGGATGAGCCAGCCGGAGACGCTGGCGTGCAGGCCGAGCGCACCGATGGCGTGCTCGGTGATCACCGTGTTAGGTGCCGAGGTGCCGGACGGAAGGGCGCCGACCTCCTGGATCACCGGGTTGGCCAGGCACTGGCCCTTCGGGCACGGGTAGCTGGTGGCGGGCCCGTTGCCTGGACCATTGCCTGGCCCGGCATTTCCCGCGCCGCCTGGGCCGAAGTAGTCGCCGTAGACGAGCTGCATCCGGGAAAAGCCGGACAGTCCAGGCCGCATGGTCAAGAAGTCGGCATGGGGGTTGACGTCGGAGGCCCTGATCCCGAACGCCTGCAGGAGCTGGGGGGTGGCCACGTAGATCGATCCGGACCAGGAGCGCCCGGCCGCGGCGTGCTGCAGCGAGCCGCCGGCCTGGTCGAGTTCGATGACGGTGTCCGAGCCGAGGGCCCTGGCGATATCGCGGGCGACCGCCGCCTGGGCCTGCGGCGTGCCAGTGGTCCCGGGCGCCTTGGGTCCGTTGGGTGCGCTGGGTCCGTTGGATCCGGGGCCGGGGCCGTTGCCGCCGCTGGGGGTGTACACGATGATCTGATTCGAGGCCAGGTTCGGCCCGGCGTAGTCCAGGACGTTCCCGTACCGCTGCGCGGTCAGGACGCAGACCAGGGCGGCGATGAAGACGCCGAGGCTGATGGCCGACAGGGCCGAGCCCGACCTGGCCCGGTAGCGGGCCAGGTCGCGCAGGGCCAGGCGTATCGCGACCGGGGCGTGCCGCCCGAACCGGGCCAGGATCACCAGGCAGAAGGGCGCCAGCAGGAGGATCGCGACGATGAGCAGGACGATGCCGAGAACGAGTTCCGGCGCCCCGCCCCCGTTGGCGCTCCGGCCGGCGTACGACAGCATGGCCGCGGCGACGACGAACAGGACCACGCCGGGGATCGCCGAGCGGTGTACCTGCTTTGGTGGCGCGGGCCGTCCGGACAGAGCGGCGACCAGCGGGATCCTGGTGATCGAACGAGCCGGACGGGAGGCCGCGAAGTAGGTGGCCAGGACGGCCAGCCCGACGGCCGGGCCGATCACGAGCCACGGCAGCGCGAACGTGCCGATCAGGTGATGGGCGCTGGATTCCAGGTGCGGCCGGTAAGCCAGCCAGCCGGCCAGACCCAGCAGGGTGCCGGCCAGCGCACCCACGGCTCCCACCAGGATGCCGTTGATCCGGACCACCAGACGGATGTTCCGGTCAGTGGCGCCGAGGGCGCCGAGCATCCCCAGCGAGCGCAGCCGGCGCTGCGCCAGCACCGTGAAGCCGCCCACCGCGACCAGCGCGATCAGCAGCATGCCGACCGTGGCCAGCGCGAGCACGATGGTCTCGGGGTTGAGCGGGTTGCTGGCCACGGCGGACTGCCGCGTCTGCACGTCCGGGCCGAGGGCGGACGTGCTCGCGCCGGGCGCGTCGAACAGCACGGTGACCGGGCTCGGTGAGGTGACCTGGCCCGGTGCCACGAGAGCGAACTCGTCCAGCAGGCTATCCGGGTTTTGCACGAGGCCGGTGACCTGGCGGGTCTGGCCGCCCTCGTGCCACTGAGAACCGATCTTCAGGTTGAAGGCGGCGGCCACGCCGTCGGTCACGGCCACCTGGCCTGGGCCGACCGGGTAGTGCCCGGATAGCAGCGAGAGCATCGGCCGGCCGAACGGGCCGTCCGGGTTCTGCGCGCGCAGGTCGTAGGTGCTGATCGAGCCGGGGATGGCGATGGTCTGGTTCTCGATGACGTCGACCCTGCCGTAGTGCCGCTGCAGCGTGGAAATCTGGCTGGCCAGTTTCGGGCCGCCGCTGAATGTGGCCATGTCCTGCGCGGTGCCGAAGCCCGCTCCGGCGGGGGGCGGCGTGTTGGTGGCCACCGCCGCGCCGAGCACGGTGGCGGCGAGGGCGATCACGATCAGGGCCAGGACCAGCAGCTGCTGGCGCCACTCGCGGCGGAACATCCGCCACGCCCAGCGGATCACGGCGCGGCGGGCGGGAACGCCCCCGTTAGATGTTCCCGCCGGGGCCGGCCGTTCGAGCAGCGCGGGGCCGGCTGAGCCGGTGTGGGCCGGTCCGGTGTGGGCTGGGCCGGTGTCGGCTGGGCCGGTGTCGGCTGGGCCGGTGCTCACCGGCCCGGTCCCTGCTGGCGCGGTCCCGGCGTGAGCAGGGACTCCGGGCCCGGCGCGGGCATGGTCTGGTCGGTCACCCGGCCGTCGCGCAGGAAGACCACCCGGTCGGCCCACGAGGCCAGCTGGGCGTCATGGGTGACCACCACCGCGGCCAGGCCGCGCTTGCAGGCGGCGTGGATCAGCCGCATTACGGCTTCGCCGTTGACCGAATCCAGCGCGCCCGAGGGTTCGTCGGCCAGCAGCAGCCTGCGGTCGCCGACCACGGCCCGGGCAATCGCCACCCGCTGCCGCTCACCGCCGGACAGCTGGTCGGGGAAGCTGGCCGCCCGGTCAGCTAGGCCGAGTCCCTCCAGCGCTTGCATCCCGGCGGCGCGGGCCTTGCGGGCGGGCAGGCCGTCGAGTTCAAGCGGCAGCGCGACGTTCTCCGCCGCGGTCAGGCCGGGCAGCAGGTTGAAGTCCTGGAACACGTACCCGATCGTCCGGCGCCGTAGCCGCGCCTTCGCGTTGCGGGGCAGTCTGGTCAGCTCTTCCCCGCAGACCCGGACCACGCCGCTGCTGGGATCCTCCAGGCTGCCGGCGATGGTCAGCAGCGTGGACTTCCCCGATCCGCTCGGCCCCATTACCGCGACCATCATCCCCGCGTCGACGTCGAGGTCGACGTCATGCAGCGCGTGCACCTCGGCGGACCCCTGGCCGTATACGCGTGACACTCCTCGCATTTCGAGCAGGCTCATGGCGCTGCCCCCGTTCTGTGTTCGTCGCTGGTCTTGTCGCTGGGTTCATCGCGGGCTTGGCCGCTGAGCTCAGGACGGGTTCTCATCGTCGGGCTCCGGTTCCGCGCCGCAGCCTGGGCAGGGACGGGGTGGCCGGTCCGGCCGCCCGGGCCGGGCCGGTCGCGTCTGCTGGTTCTGCTGCCTTTGTTGCCGCTGGGTCTGGCTCGTCGGCGGCGGCTCGCTTGATGCGGCCGTCCGCGGCGTCCAGCCAGCGCACCACGGCGTCAAGCCGGAACAGCTCCGCGTCGACCACCAGGGCCAGCTGCATATCGGCGTCGGCCTCGAGATCCTTGATCCGGGTCCACTGCTGCATGAGCTCCACCAGGTACCTGCGGTGCACCTGGATCACGTCCCGCACGTCGGTGCCTGGCAGCCGCAAGGCCACCAGCACTTTCATCACCAGCTCGTCCCGGGGCGGGGAGGCCAGGTCAGGCGGCGTGCGCAGCCACCCGGCCAGCTCCGCACCGCCGGCCGCGGTGATCCGGAAGCCCTTCTGCGGGCCGTCCTGGTCGGCCGGGTCAGACTCGACCAGGCCGTCCCGCTCCAGCCGCTGCAGTGTCGTGTACACCTGACCCACGTTCAGCGGCCAGACCTCACCGGTCCTCGCCTCGAACTCCTCGCGCAGCTGAAGACCGTATTTAGGCCCCTCACTCAGCAGCGCCAGCAAGGCATGCCGGACGCTCACATCATCACCCTATCGAGTAGCATACTCAGTATAGTAGCGCTTCCGCGGGCCGTTGGCACACCGGTTAACCCCCCTATTTCGCACCCCGGCTAGCCCCTCGGACGGCCGGCCGGGCCGAAGCGCAGGTGCGAGGGGGTGGGGTCGAGCCAGGGCACGTTCGGCAAAAATCTTGTGACCGAACGGACCGTGGTGCGTGCCCTCGGCGGCATTCGGGGTATTACGGGCGGGCCAGGGCGCCGGCCTGGATAAGCTTCGAGCCATGCTGCTTGCCCGGCCGGTGCGGCCATGAGGACCCGACCCCGCGCGGGTCACCGGTGAACCGCGCCGCGGTGGTGGTGAACCCCGTCAAGCTCGACGATCCGGAGAAGTTCAGGGAGACGGTCGACGCCGCCCTGACCGAGCACGGGTGGACCGAGCCGGTGTGGCTGGAAACCACGCCGGAAGACCCCGGCCAGGGCCAGGCCCGGGCCGCGGCCGAAGGTGGCGCCGACCTGGTCCTGGCCTGCGGCGGCGACGGCACGGTGACCGCCGTCGCGGCCGGGCTGGCCGGCAGCGGGATCCCGCTGGCGGTGATTCCGCTCGGCACCGGCAACCTGCTGGCGCGCAATCTCGGCCTGCCTATCGACTTGGGCGAGGCCCTGACCGTCGCGCTCACCGGACGCGACCGGCAGCTCGACGCCGGCCTCGCGAACGGCAGCCTGTTCCTGACCATGGCCGGTCTGGGCCTGGACGCCAAGATGCTGGCCGGCGCCAGCGAGCAGGTCAAGAAGCGGTTCGGCTGGGGCGCGTACGTGGCCGCCGCGCTCCGGCACCTTCGGGACCGGCCGATGCGGGTACGACTGCGCGCCGATTCCGGGCCGCCGGAGCGGCGCCGGGCCAGCGGGGTCATCGTCGGTAACGTGGGTGCACTGCAGGGCGGCCTGCCGCTGCTACCGGACGCGCAGCCCGATGACGGACGACTGGACGTGGTGGTCCTCACCGCGCGCGGCTGGAGCGACTGGCTCGCCGTAGCGACGCACGTGCTGCTGCGGCGGCCCGATACGACCAGCCAGGTGATGCGCCGCACCTTCACCGAGCTGCGCATGGACATCAGCCGCGCACACCTGTGGGAACTCGACGGCGAGGTGATGGGCCGCACCCGCCAGCTCGTCATCACCGTCGCACCGGGCACGCTTACGGTCCGCGGGCCGGCCGAGGTCAATGACGGCGAAACATCCTGAGCTGACGCTGCATGATGAGGATCCGCCGGGCCGCGATCTGCTCGGTGTGGTAGCTGAGCCACAGGCACACAGCCGCCAGCGGAAGCTCCACGGCAAAACAGAAGCCGATCGACTCCCAGCGGGCGTTGGCCGGCGTGGTCATGCAGTCGAACCAGGCGTCCACCACGAGCAAGGCCGAGGTCGCGGCCGAGGCGGCGGAAAGATACCGGGACCGGCGCAGCGCGAAGTACGCCGAGCAGGCGAGCCCGACGGCCAGCAGGACGTCGAACCCGGCCCACGCGATGTCGTAATTAGGCGATAGCTGCCGGGACGGAAGCGACAGCGCGATGTAACCTATCCACGGCAGCAGCACCAGGGAAAACAACGCGAACGACGGGCCGGCCCACCGGATGAGCCGGGACTGATCGATCAGGACCGCGTTCTCTGGTTCCGGCGCGGGCGCGACGAGGTCATCAAGCTTGCCCAGCAGGCGCTCGGGGGTCAGGTCGGCGTCCATGCCTCCCACCTCTCACGGCCAGGGGCGATATGCATCGGTCATGGTACCGCTCGCGGGCGGCCCGCGGGCGGCTGATCGAAGGGTCTTAGCGTTCCTGAAGGACAGCCAGGATATTTCCGGCCGGATCCCTGAACCAGGCGATGTACGGGCCCCCGGCCCGGTTGATGCCCTTGGCGTCCTGGCTGAGGCCATCGTATTTTTCCAGCTCGACGCCGCGGCTGACAAGCTCGTCGACGGCCGCGTCGATGTCGTCCACCGGGAAATTCAGGATCGTGTACTCTGCGGGCGTGTGACCAGGCTTCGGGTAGACCAGCGTGTCCCGGCCGCCGGCCAGGTGCAGCGTCATCAACCCGTAGTGCTCCGAGGTTTTCAGCCCGAGCGTCTCGCCGTAGAACTTCCTGGCCGCGTCCAGGTCATCGACGGCGAACCCGCTGAACGCCTTGGTGTTCTCGAACATGTCATACTCCTGTTCCTGTCCGTGGGACCGGTTCGGTATCTATCGCTACCTAGTACAGACGTGACCGCGGTGGAAAACCTATCGGCGCGTGCTGCGCAGGGGGGCCGGGTGGCGCAGGCGGGCCGGATGGCGGGGGCGGTTCGGTGGTAGCGGCCGGGTATTCGGGCCGGCCGCAGTCGGCCAAGCTTGGGCTCAAGCCCGAGCAGCGCGTCCACCTGCATCATCCTCCTCCCGGCTGGGCGCTGGCCGACCCGCCGGGAGGGCTGGCCGACCCCGGTGCCGACGGCCAGGCCGACGTGATCATCGCGTTCTTCACCCGGGCGGATGATATCGCCGCGCAGATCGGCGACCTGGCCCGGCGGATCTATCCCGTGGGCGCGCTCTGGGTCGCCTGGCCGCGGCGGGCGGGTGGCCACCGCAGCGACATCACCGACAACGTCATCCGCGAGCACGCGCTGCCACTGGGCCTGGTCGACGTCAAGGTCGCCGCCATCGACGACGACTGGTCCGGGCTGCGGGTGGTATGGCGCACCGAGAACCGCGGGTGACGTGGCCGCCATCGCGGTCCATGCGTCCCCCGATCCCGGCGCGGTCTGGGCTAGCGCGGTCTGGGCTGGCGCGGTCTGGGCTAGCGGGTGACGTGCCGCAGGTACTCTGCGCGATTGAGCGGATTGTGATCGGACCGCGGCCGGCTGGGCACCGGGTGGCCGGCCGGCTCATAACGGCCGAAGGCGCACTCGAGCAGGCCCTCGCCGCGGGTCAGCCCGGGCAGCTGCTGCTCGAGCTCACGCACCCGGGCCGCCCGGATGAACCCCTCGAGCGTGCAGGCCGGGCCGCTGGTTCCTGGCGTGTGCGGCACCGCGCGCAGCCGCGCCAGCGCGGCCAGCACGGACCCGGCCGTGTCGGCGGGAATCTCCAGGTGAAAGCGCTGGACGGGTTCACACACGCGGGTGCCCGCCTGAGCCAGCGCGGCCATCAGCACCAGCGGGGTCAGGCCGCGGAAGTCCGTGGCCGTGCTCGACATGGCCTTGTCGAACCGGCCGTGGGCGTGACTTTGCCTGGGATAGTAGCCGGAGTGTGTCATCGTGACCGTGCAGTCGGTGACCTGCCAGCCGTGCCGGCCT
>JALYVS010000727.1 GCA_030853115.1 Actinomycetota bacterium | reverse complement strand
TCCACGATCGCCGCCCCGCTGTACACCGCCTCCAAGGCCGCGGTGACCATGCTGACCACGCAGTACGCTAAGGCGATGCCGGAGGTCCGGTTCAACGCCGCCGATCCCGGCTACACCGCCACCGACTTCAATCGGCACGGCGGCACCCAGACCGTCACCGAGGGCACCGACGCGATCGTCACCCTGGCCACCGAACCGCCTGCCGCCGGAACGGGCCGGTACATCGACCGCTTCGGGACCGCACCCTGGTAAGAGCGGAGCCGGCCCCGCTCCCCCATCACCGGGCCCGGCCGCTCAGGTCAGCTTTACTGATGCGCGCGCTGCGCTGCTTCGGCTGCGCTCGCCTTCGCCCGGGCCTTCTCCGCCTCAGCTTCCTTAGCCGCCACATCACGCAGCGCGGCGGCCTTGTCCTGCTGGGCCTGGCCCTCTCCCTTCAGCGACTCGTCTCCGGTTACGGCCCCGAGCGCCTCCTTGGCTCGGCCCTTCACGTCCTCCACGATGCCGTCCACGCCTGCGTCAGGTCCAGACTCATTCGTCATGATCGTCTCCCGTCGTTTTCCCCCATGTACTGATACTTTCACCCCGCTTCGGCGTACTCAGCGCTACCCCAGGTCGAAGGCCCGCTCAGTGGCGCATCGTCACCGCGACGCCGCGCCTGCGTGCGAACCTGATCTCGCAGGCCAGCGCGACGATGATGATCGCGAGCAGGACAGCCAGCGGGAGCACGAAGGAGGCGACATCTGGCCGCAGCGGCACCGGGGCCGCCGAGTGCGTGAACCCTGACAGGTCGACCGCCGGGGCCAGCAGCCGCGGCAGCGCGAGGGCGCACCCGGCTGCCGCCGCGGTGGCGGCGGCTATCGGCGGGATCACCTCGACCGCCAGCAGCCGGACGCGCTGCCGTTCGGTGAGTCCCATCGTCGCCAGTCGCGCCGCTATCAGCTCCCGGTCGGCCGCGCCGAGCGCCAGCCCGAGCAGCATCACGGCGAGCGCCATTACGGCGGCGTACCCGGCGGCCAGGGTGAAGACGAGAAAGGTGCCCTGCTGGAGCGGTACCCCGGTCAGCTCGCGCAGCGCGAGGGACCTGGTCGTGATGGCCGGAGGGCTGGCTTGCGGTGCGGTCGCCCGCACCGCGGCGCGGAGCCTGGTCATGTCGATCGATGACCCGGTGAGAAGTATCAGGTTCACCGGCGGCCCGCCGCGGATCGCTGACCTCGGCAGCACGATGAACGCGCCGCCGCCTGGTATCGCGGGGGTGGACTGAAGTTCTCCGGCGACCTGGACGCGCAGCGCCCGAAGGCCCTGCTGCGCGATGATGGTGATGCCGTCGCGGCCGCCAAGATAGGCGGCTGCCTGGGGGGACGCCAGCACCGGGACTGCGCCCTGGCCGCGCGACCGGGTGAGCAGCGCGGGACGCACCGCGGAGAACCCTTGCGTCGAGGCGACTAGGGCCGCGTAGCTGACCGGGTCGACGACGATGGCGGTTACCACCTGCTCGCTGCCGGAGATAGTCAAGGGGACCAGCAGGACCGGCGCGGCGTGGCGGACCCCCGGCACCGCGGTGATCGCACGTACGGCTGGGGGGCTGATGCCGGACTGGCTGGGGGCGGCCACGACCACGTCGGCCCCGGCCGCCTGCCACGACGCGGCGCTCTCACCGCGGATCACGGCGGCGCGGACCATGCCGGTAAACGCCACCAGGGTGAGCGCGAGAACGAGCGTGGTGGCTGGCAGCGCGACCGCGACCGGGGCCCGTGCCGCCCGGGCCAGGCCAAGGAACCCGGTCACGCCTCGTTGCCGGGCCGATGCCCGCGCCAGCCCGCGGAACAGCCATTGGTACAGCCGCAAGGCCACGATCGCCGCCGGGATCGCGATCAGCACGGGAGCCGCGCTTGCGTACACGTCAGCCGCGCCCGGCTGGGCCCGGAAAACGGTGATGCCGCCGATCGCCGCGGCGCAGGCGGTGACCTCGAAGACCACCCTGGACAGCCAGCGCCAGCGCCGCCACGCGTCGCGGCGGCGGGGCAGCCGGTGCTGCCAGGC
>JALYVS010000277.1 GCA_030853115.1 Actinomycetota bacterium | reverse complement strand
CACCGCGGACGCGGGCGGCTTCGACGGGGAGATCATCCCGGTGCTGGCGGGGGCCGGACCGGTCACGGCCGATGAGACGGTGCGGGCCGGGACGACCGCGGTCGCGCTCGCGGCGCTGCGGCCCTCCTTTCGCACCGAGGAGATGGCCGCCCGGTTCCCCGAGATCGGCTGGGAGATCACCCCGGGCAACTCCTCCCCGCTGACCGACGGGGCCTCGGCCGTCCTGATCATGAGCGAGGACGCGGCCCGCAGGCTCGGCCTGCGGCCGCGGGCCCGGTTCCACGCGTTCTCGGTGGTGGGCGACGACCCGCTGCTGATGCTGACCGGGCCGATCCCGGCCACCCGCAAGGTGCTGGCCCGCAGCGGCCTGTCCCTGGACGACATCGACGCGTACGAGGTCAACGAGGCTTTCGCCTGCGTGCCCCTGGCCTGGGCCGCCGAGTTCGGCGCGGACCCGGCCCGGCTCAACCCATGCGGCGGCGCGATCGCGCTCGGTCACCCGCTCGGCTCCTCAGGCACCAAGCTGCTGACCACGCTGCTGAACCACCTCGAGCGCAGCGGCGGCCGGTACGGACTGCAGACCATGTGCGAGGCCGGCGGGATGGCTAACGCGACCATCATCGAGCGCCTCTAGAGCCGATCTACCGGGGAAATCGAATCTGGATTAAACTCTGCCTACCGGACGCCCGAGCCAGGCTGAGCAGACCGCCAAACGTAGCGTCCCCCGACGGAGTGTCAGTGCCGGCATTCCCTATCTCACTCAGGAGGTGGCCAGGTGAGCGAGCCAGCGGGCCTGAAGATGTCCCGTGAGCAGGCCGGGGACGCCGATATTCACGCCCGGCGGGCGGCGCTGCGGGCCCGCTTCCCGGTCTGGGCGCCGGTCACGCTGAGCCAGTTCCTGCACCAGGCGGCGGCCGAGTACGGCGCTCGCCCGTTCGTCGTCACCGACGAGCGGACTCTCAGCTACGCCGAGGCCGATACCTGGGCCAGCGAGCTGGCGGACGGCCTGGCCGCCCTGGGCGTCCGGCCCGGAGACCGGGTCGGCCTGCTGATGGCGAACTACCTGGAGTTCGTGCCGGTGAAGTTCGCGATCGCCAGGGCCGGCGCGGTCGCGATCCCGTTCAACTACCTGTACCGGCAGGACGAGCTCGGCTACGTGCTCCGCCAGTCGCGGTGCAACGTCCTGGTCACCATGACCGGCTTCAGCGGCCTGGACTACCTGCAGATGCTGGACGCGATCGCGCCCGGCTGGTCCGAGGGGCCGGTCGAACAGCTGCCTGACCTGCGCCACGTCGTGCTCCTGGACACCGTTGACCCGAGCCGGGGCAGCAGGGTCCGGGCCGGGGTGCTCGACGTCGCGGGCCTGGCTGCCCTCGGCCGTCAGCACCCGGGCACCGCCGACGCCTCCGCGGTCACCCCCGGCAGCCCGGGCGACATCCTGTACACCTCAGGGACCACCGGCCTGCCTAAGGGCGTCGTGGTGTCGCACGACGCGGTGCTGCGGACAAGCTACGGCTCGGCGCTCACCCGCGCCTACCAAGACGGCCGCCGCATCCTGTTCTCGCTGCCCTGCTACCACATGTTCGGGTACGTCGAAGGGCTGCTTTCTGTCATGTTCGTCGGCGGCGCGATCATCCCGCGAACGGCCTTCTCGCCCGCGGACTACTGTGCTTCGGTCCAGCGGCACCAGGCCACCGAGATCCTGGCCGTACCGACCATGACCGTGGCCCTGCTCGAGTACCCGGGGCTGGCCGGCTACGACTTGTCCTCGCTGACCGCGATCTTGTCCGGCGCGGCCCCCGCCCCGGTCTGGCTCTGGCAGAAGGTCCGCTCCGAGCTTGGCGTCACCGAGATCACCACGGGCTACGGGATGACCGAGTGCGGCGGGGCGATGACCCTCACGCTGCCCGAAGACCCGCTGGAATTTCACTCCTCGACCGTCGGCCGGCCCAAGCTGGCCGGTGCCGCGGGCCTGGACCCGGCGGCTCCCGCCCTGGCCGCCGGGCTCGGCGGTGACCTGTGCGTGTACAAGACCGTCGATCCGCTGACCGGCGAGGACCTGCCCGCCGGCGCCGAAGGTGAGCTCGCCTCGACCGGGCCGACGCACATGCTGGGCTACTGGGACTCCCCCGCCGAGACGGCCCAGGCGCTGCGAGCAGGCTGGGTGTACTCCGGTGACCTCGGTGTCGTCCAGCCCGACGGGTACCTGCGGGTCACCGGACGCAGCAAGGAGCTGTACAAGAGCGGCGGCGAGCTGGTGATGCCGAAGGAGATCGAGGACCTGCTCACCCGGCATCCCGGGGTGAGCCAGGCGTACGTGGTCGGGGTGGCCGACGATCGCTGGGGTGACGTCGGCTGCGCCTGGATCGTCCCCGAGCCAGGCGGGACCGTGGACGCCGCCGGGCTCATCGCCTTGTGCAAGGAAAAGCTGGCGCGGTTCAAGGTGCCCCGGCATGTCCTGTTCCTGTCCTCCGCGGACCTGCCGACCACGCCGACCGGCAAGGTGCAGAAGTTCCGGCTGGCCCAGCGCGCCACGGAGCGGATTCGCACCTGACGGTGTCAGGGCATCGCCGAACCGCCGCCGACCGCGATCACCTGGCCGGTCACCTGCCGGGCCGCGACCGGCGAAGAGATCCACAGCACGGCGCTGGCGATGTCGGCGGCCGTCGTCATCCGGCGCAGTGGCTGGCGCCGGAGCACGTAGTCGGCCTGTTCGGAGGTAAAGATCGCGTCCCGGCCGTCCGCCCAGACGCTGTGCGGGCCGGCCTGCCCCTCGTCGTCCGGGATGACCAGGCCCGGTGCCACCACATTGGACCGGATGCCGTGCCGCCCGTTCTCCCGGGCCACGGTGCGGGCCAGGGAGATCAGGCCGGCCTTGGTGCTGCCGTAGATGCCCTGCCTGACCGCCCCGAAGGCAGAGTCGCTGGAGATGAACACGACGGCACCGCCGCCGGCCTCGCGCATGGGCCCGAGCACGGCCTGCGTGCAGGCGAACGCGGTGTACAGGTTTACCTCGATGGTGTGCTGCCACAGGCCGCGGTCGGTCTGGTCGGCGAAGAAGCCGGGCTCGCTCCAGCCGGCGTTGTTGACCAGGACGTCGACGCCGCCCCAGGCGCTCATCGCCTGTCCGATCACCTCGGCCGCCGCGCCGGGCTGGGTGAGGTCGGCCGCGGCGGACCGGGCCGAGCTGGCTCCCGCTTGCCGGGCCGCCTCGGCGGCAGATTCGGCCTGCGGCGCGTCGATGTCGGCGACGAGCACGCGTGCGCCCTCGGCTGCGAAGCCGAGCGCTATGCCGCGGCCGATGTTCGCGCCGCCGCCGGTGACGATGATCCGTGCGTCCCGGTGCCCCAGGTCCATCCGATCAGCTCCTTCGGCCCGTAGTCTAATGTGTCTTAGAAAACTGGAGTGTTCCGATGAACACAGCTCCGAGCGCCGAAACGCCCGGACTTGCCCGGGCGGCCCGGCCGGCCGGGCTGCCCGTGCTGACCACGATCGAGCGCGCGGGCGACGCGAGGGTGGCTCACATCGTCCTGAACCGTCCGCAGGCCCGCAACGCGATCACGGTCGCCCTGGCCCGAGGACTGTATGACGCCTTGCGCGCGGCGGGCGCTAGAGCGCAGGTGATCGTCATCCGCGGTGCGGGAGGCCACTTCTGCGCGGGCGGGGACTTCCATGAGGTGTCCCGCCTGCGGGCTCAAGGCCCCGCGGCACTGCGGCCGCTTTTCGAGGCGTTCCTGGCCGCCTGCGAGCTGATCGGCGAGCTGCCGGTGCCGGTCATCGCCGCGGTCGAGGGGTACGCGATGGCCGGCGGTTTCGAGCTCATCCAGGCCTGCGACCTCGCGGTCTCGCGGGACGACGCCGTGCTGGCCGACAACCACCTGAACTTCGGCATGATCCCCGGCGGCGGCGGTTCGCAGCGGCTGCCGCGCATCGTCGGCTCGCAGCGCGCGCTCGGCTTGATCCTGTCCGGTGACCGGCTGACCGGGGCGCAGGCTGAGCAGTGGGGGCTTATTTACCGCAGCGTCCCGGCGGCCGGGTTCGAGCGGGCCGTCGCCGAGCTGGCCGCGAACCTGGCCGGCAAGGATCCCGCCGCGCTGGCCAGCGCCAAGCGACTCGTCCGGGACGGTTTGCGGCTGCCGCTGCGCGACGGGCAGGCGCTGGAGACTGAGACGATCATCGCTCACCTCAGCGGCGGGCAGGCCGGCGCCGGGATCAGCCGCTTCACCGATCGCGAGCGCCCGGCCGTTCAGGAGACAGAGGAGTCATCGTGACCGAGAAGCTCATCAGCGACGGCCTGGCCCTGCTCGACCTGGACCTCGACGGCGTGGGGCACCTGCGGCTGAACCGGCCCGAGGCGTCCAACGGCATGAACGTGCCGTTCCTGCGCGCCCTGTACGACGCCGTGATGACCGCGCACGGCGAGTCACGGCTGCGGGTCCTGCTGCTGACCGGCGAAGGCCCCAACTTCTGCGCGGGCGGGGACGTGAAGACGTTCGCCGCCCAGGGCACCGCCCTGCCGGGTTACCTGCGCGAAGCCACCTCCTGGCTGCAGACATGCGTGCAGGGACTGCTGTCGCTGCAGGTTCCGGTGATCGCGTCCGTGCACGGTTACGCGGCGGGCGGCGGCGGGTTCGGGCTGGTCTGCGCCAGCGACCTCGTCATCGCGGGGGAGTCGGCCAAGTTCCTGGCCGGGGCGACCAGGGTCGGGATGGCGCCAGACGCGGGCGTATCGGTGACGCTGCCGCTGCTGGTCGGGCTCCGCAAGGCCATGGAGATCATCTTGACCAACCCGGTGCTGACCGCGGCTGAGGCCCTGCAGATCGGCCTGATCACCCGGGTGGTTCCCGACGACGCGCTGGCCGCGCAGTCGCTGGAGCTGGCCCGGTCGCTGGCCCGCGGGGCCACCGGCGCGCTGGGCGCGGCCAAGCGGCTGGTCTGGTCGGGGCTGGGCGCCCGGGTCGAAGCCCAGCTGCCTGAGGAAGCCCGCACCGTGGCCGAGCTGTCCGGCACCGCGGACGCCCGGGAGGGCCTGGCCGCGGTCATCGAGCGGCGCGCGCCTGAGTTTCCCGGCCGCTGCTGACGCCAGCGCCTACGGGCCGACCAAGGCGACGGTGGGCTGCCTGGATTACCAGATGGGCCCGGGTGACCCGGTCCCGGACCTGGTCGTGCCGGCCGGCCGGCCGATGTGGAACACCCGGGTGTTCGTGCTGGACGAGAGACCGGGTTTGGTGCCGCCGGGTGTGGCGGGGGAGCTGTACGTGGCGGGGGCGGGGCTGGCGCGGGGGTACCTGGGCCGGCCGGGGCTGACCGCGGAACGGTTCGCCGCTAACCCGTTCGGCGGGCCGGGGGAGCGGATGTACCGGACCGGGGACCTGGCCCGGTGGAACCCAGACGGGCAGCTAGAGTGCCTGGGCCGCGGCGATGATCAGGTGAAGGTGCGGGGGTTCCGGATCGAGCTGGGGGAGGTCGAGTCGGTGCTGGCCGCCTAGGACGGGGTGAGCCAGTCGGCGGTGGCGGTACGGGAGGACCAGCCAGGGGATAAGCGGCTCGCCGGGTACGTGGTCGCGGCGTGCCAGCCGCGGTCCGGGGTCAGATCCGGATGGTCCCGTCCGCGCCCAGCGCCCAGTCAGGATTGTGCGCAACCTCCCACACATACCCGTCGGGATCGGCGAAGGCCCCGGTCGTACCGCCCCATACGGCCGGAGCGGCAGGCCGCACGATGGTGGCACCAGCCCGTTCGGCCTCGGCCAGCACCGCGGCGACCTCCTCGGGCGAGCGGACGTTGTGGGCGAGTTCGATGCCGGGAGCGCCATGACCGCCGAGCGCCGTCCACAGGCCGAAGACCATCCCTCCGGCCTGAAAGAAGCAGACTTCATCGCTGGGCTGCTGGGCCTGACCCCAGCCGAGCGCCTCGTAGAAGGAACGGGCCCGGGTGAGATCGGTGACACCGAAGGTCACTAGGCTGATGCGCTGGTCCATGTGCAGATCATGGCAGAAGGGATCACGAGATGGTGGCCGTCAGGGTGGCAGCTGCGGCTGGGCGAGTTGCCCGGGCGTGGTGCCGTCGCTGATCGTGAGCTGGTCGAACCAGCCGCACCGCGGGTCGCCGGGCGGCCGGTCGAAGCGGCTGACGTAGGGCTTGAGGTCGACGACAGGCGTACCGTCCAGCAGGTCCACGCCGACGAACACGACGCCCTCGCTGGTCACCTTGAGGAGCTGGACGAGGCTGAGCCCGATCGGGTTGATCCGCCGTGGCCCGCGGGTGGCGAAGATGCCCACCTTGCGCTGCTGGCGGCGGAGCAGGAACGGAACCTGTCGCAGCGGCGCGTCCCCGGCGGGGTCGCGCGGCCGGTCCAGCCAGCTGAGCAGCCAGGCGTAGTCGAAGCCTGCGAGCCCGTCCAGGCCGTCCCGGTACGGCTCGGCGATCTCGATGGTGCCGTGCTCGGCGCGGTTGAGGCCAGCCTGGATCGGCGTGCTTTCCAATTCATGGCGGCTGCTGCGGACGACTCCGATGACGGGCATGCGGACGGTCAGTTCCATGTTCACCATGCTGGCACCGGCCGGCCGTGGCCGGGACCCGTGAGATCAACCTACGATCATGCTGGAGGACAGATGGCTGACGCCGCCCCTGTCGTGCTTGTCACCGGTGCCACTTCCGGGCTCGGCCGGTATCTGGCCTGCGCGCTCGCAGGTTCCGGCTGGCGGGTTCTGGTCCATGGACGCGATCCGGCCCGGGTGGCGGATCTGGCCGCGGAGCTCGGCGGCAGCGCGCGCGGTTGCGTCGCCGACCTGGCCTCGCTGAGCGATGTCCGGGACCTTGCGACTCAGGTCCGCGCGGCCTCGCCACGGCTTGACGTGCTGGTGAACAACGCCGCTGTCGGCTTCGGCGCGCCGGGGGAGGGACGGCAGCTGAGCGCGGACGGTCACGAACTGCGGTTTGCCGTCAATTACCTCGCGCCGGTGCTCCTCACCCGGCTGCTGGTGCCGATGGTCGCCGCCTCGGCGCCGTCCAGGATCCTCAATATCGGTTCGATCGGCCAGGCTGGGTTCGACCCCGCCGATGCCAGGTTCGAGCACCGGTACAACGGGGTGGAGGCCTACCGCAGGTCTAAGCTCGCGCTGGCCGCGTTCACCTTCGACCTGGCTGAGGAGCTCCGTGCGGCCACGGTCACGGTGAACTGCTCGCACCCGGCGACGCTGATGAACACCACGATGGTCGCGCAGGCCGGCATCACCCCGGTCTCCACCCTCGAGCAGGGAGGTGAAGCAACCGTGCGGTTGATCACCGATCCGGCTCTGGACGGGGTAACCGGGCAGTTCTTCGACGGCCTGGAGACCTCTCGCGCGCGGCCGGAAGCCTACGACCCGCAGTTCCGGGCGAGACTCCGCGAGGTGACCGGCCGGTTCCTCGGCGGTGCGCGGGAAGACGATTGATGCGGGCGTCATCACGATGAGCTGTCCCTTCGCCGGCAGGCCGGTGGCCGCGGCCAGCTGATCGCGGTCAGCGGACCGAGGAGGGCCACGACGCAGACGCGGCGGCCAGAATTTCACGGGCCGCGCGGGCACCTGAGGCCAGTGCCCCCTGCACCGATCCGGTGGCCCGGTGGTCTCCGCAGACGTAGCGTCCCGGGCCGACGCGGCTGCCCCGGATGAGCGGGTAGGGCGGCGTCATGACCGGAAGCGCGCCCTCGACGGTGTACGTGGCCAGGTGCTCCCAGCCCGTGGTGTCGGTCTGGTACAGGACGGCTAGCCTGCCGCGGACGGCCGCCTCCAGATCGCCGGGTCCCTCCACGCGGGTGTCCAGAACCGACGTGTCGCCGGTGCCAAGCACCGAGGTGGAAATAAGCACGCGCCCGTCGCGAGCGTAACCGGGCGTTACTTCGCTCAGCACGCTGGTGTTCAGGATCTCCCGTTCGGTATCCACCAGCAGAGTCGGCTCGGTCAAGGGCGATGCCTCGGCCGCGTGGTAAAGCGTGGTGACGGTCCTGGTGGCGGGCACCGTCAGGCCGGGCAGCAAGCGGCCGGCGGCCCCGGCCCCGGTCGCGACGACCACCATATCGGCGGGCCGCTCGCTTCCGTCAGCCAGCAGCACTCCCTCGCCGGT
>JALYVS010000034.1 GCA_030853115.1 Actinomycetota bacterium | reverse complement strand
ACGCCGGGCAAGCCCGAAGTACGTCAAACGATCAAGAGCTACGCCTAGCCGCTCTCACCACCATGAGCACCCCCTACCTGGCCCATACCAGCCCACTGACCAGCAATTTCAGGTTGGGACGATCCCATTGGCTGACCGGCCCGAATCAGGCGTTGCGCAAGTTACTGGTGGGCGTGGACGATCACCCAGATGCCGGCGATGATGGCGATCAACACAAGTGCGCCTATAGGACCGGCCGCTTTGGAGTGCCGGAGGAGCCAGGATTCGCGGTCGCCCATCCTCGGATCTGGGTGGGCCGCATAGAGTTGCTGGTCGCCGGCGAAGAACTCCTCCAGGACGCGCACCCCGCGTTCTTCCAGGGCCGCGAAGGCAGCGGACGGAAATAGGACGTCCCACTCGAAGCGCATTATGCCCAGAGGGTGGGACACCAGGGCACGCTGCGCCCGGGTGAGCGACGGACCGATGAACGCCAGTACCCGCCCCTCGCCGTCCGCGAACAAGCCCAAGTACACAGGTGGGAGAAGAACGCCCGGGGCCGTTGATGACCTGTCTTTCAATTCAGCGATCACCACGGTGTGCAGGACGGGATAGTCCGCCCCTCCCGGTTGATCCGGCAGCCGCCACCTGCTCTCGCGCTTCCCGTCGGTCCATTCCACATGATCATCGCACTCGACGAGCGCCAAAGGCCCCCACCGCCGCGCCCTCACTTCCGGGCGGATGCCCAGAGTCAGCACGGGGTGTTGATCTGCGTAATGCCGAAACTCCGGAGAGTCAAACCCTTCGGCCAGCGGCCGGAACAGTACCCGCTTCTCAGACATGACCCGCACGATACCGTGACCGGTCCTGCGTTATAGCTCTGGCGCGTTGCTAGGGCGTGTTTAAGAAGTGAGGGGCCGGAGCCATTCGGCGATGGCGGCGATGTGGAGGGTTGCTTCGTAGCGGACGGCGAGCTTGTCGTAGCGGGTGGCGACGGCGCGGTTGCGCTTGAGCCGGCTGATGCCGCACTCGACGGCGTGGCGCTGCTCGTACCGTTGCTGGTCGAAGCCGGGCGGCCTGCCGCCTGGGCTGCCCTTCTTCTTCCGGTTGGCAATCTGGTCCTTCTTCTCGGGGATGGTGCAGCGGATGCCGCGGCGGCGCAGCCAGGCGCGGTTGGCGCGGGAGCCGTAGGCCTTGTCGGCCAGGACCCGGTCCGGGCGGGTGCGAGGCCGGCCGCGGCCGGGCCGGGGGACGCGGATGGCGTCCAGGACGGCGGTGAACTGGGGGCTGTCGCCGCGCTGACCGGCGGTGACGATGAGGGCGAGGGGCTTTTGCCCCTGCTCGCAGGCCAGGTGGAACTTGCTGGTCAGCCCGCCGCGGGACCGGCCGAGGGCATGATCACCGGGCTCGGGGGCGCCGTCCCCGCCGGGCGGCTCCTTCTGCGCGGCGCCGTCCTTCCTGGCGCCGGCGGCGTGCTGGTGCGCCCGCGACGTGCCCGAGTCCACCGAGACGTCCCAGGTCACGTGGCCGGCCGCGTCCGCGAGGGCCTGCAGCGCCGTGGCGATCTTCCGCCAGGTGCCGTCGCACTGCCAGCGGCGGAACAGGCCGTAGACCGACTGCCAGGGGCCGTAGCCCGGCGGGACGTCCCGCCACGGCGACCCGGTCCGGGTCCGCCAGCGGATCCCGTCGATGAGCTGCCGCCTGGCCCACTTCGGGGGGGCCGTCCCGCCTTCTTCCCTGCGGGCAGCAGGGGCTCTAGCACGCGCCACTCGTGATCGGCCAGGTCATGGCGCCCGGCCGCCAGTAGGGTAGGCGCGAGGCCTCCGGTATTTGCATGTCTTCTTGGTCGTTGACACGCATACTGGAGGCCTTGCTGCGTGACAGGCCAAACCTCCGCACTGACACCACCCCGTAACCCACGCCCCACATGCCGCTTTTTAAACACGCCCTAGTTGCCGAACCCCCAACCGGACACCGGCGCTGGGGGTTCGCTGATCGCGTGATGCCAGCCCGCCGGGCACTGCCGGTTCCCGCAGCACCTGCCCGCGAAAATGCCCGGGGCGGATTCCAGCCGTCGTCGCACACTCGACAGTTTCGGGGGTTGCGATGGGGCGTCGCGGGCCGGGCGCATTGCCGCAGGTGGAGAAGCGCGGGCAGTTCGCGCGGCTGATCTCTCAGGGGTTGGGCAGCTCGGAGGCGTGCCGGATTGCCGGGATCAACCGGCGGACGGGGAAACGGTGGCGGCACGGCTGTACGATCACGGCCAGGGACGGCCGGAAGCTGGATTATGCTCCTGTGATCACCACGGGGGCGGTGAGGCGGGAGATCTCGCCGAGGTATCTGTCAGAGGATGAGCGGGTCCGGATCGCGGATCTGCGGCGTGCCGGGGACGGGGTCCGGGCGATCGCGGAGCAGACGGGCCGCAGCCCGTCCCCGGTCAGCCGGGAGCTGCGCCGTAACCGGGATCCGGGCAGCGGGCAGTACCGGCCGTGCACCGCGCACAAGCTGGCCGCGCAGCGCCGGGCGCGGACGCGGGCGGGGAAGATCGCCGGCGATCAGGTGCTGCGCGAGTCCGTGCAGGACCGGCTGGAGAAGAAGTGGAGCCCGGAGCAGGTCAGCCAGGCGCTGCCCGCCGAGTTCCCGGGCGAGACGGCGCGGCATGTCGTGCACGAGACGATCTACCAGGCGCTGTACGGCCCGAGCTGGGCGGCCTGTCCCGTGACCTGCCCGCCCAGGCGCTGGGTACCCGCCGGCGCCGCCGCGAGCCGCAGCGCCGGCCAGACCGGCGGCGGCCGAACGGGATCACCGGCATGACCAATGTCAGCGAGCGGCCCGCCGGGGCCGTTGCCCGCGCCGAGCCGGGGCACGGGGGAAGGCGACCTGATCACCGGGGCGTCCAGCAAGTCGGCGATCGGCACCCTGGTCGACCGGGCGACCCGGTTTACCATCTTGCTGCACCTGCCAGGCCGTCATGCCGCCGAGGCGGTCCGCGACGCGCTGATCGCTGTCATGTCGATGCTGCCGCTGGAGCTGCACTGGTCGCTGACCTGGGATCAGGGCAAGGAAATGGCGCTGCATAAGGACGTCTCCGCCGCGCTGGGCATGCCGGTGTACTTCTGCGGCAAGGCCAGCCCGGTGGCAGCGGCCGGGCAACGAGAACACCTAATGGTGCAAGCTTGGACTGCCGGGGCTCATCTGACGGAGGGGCGCCGGCGGGGCCGGCCGGGTGACTCCGAGAACACGTGCAGCAAGAGCTTGCCGCTGATATGTCCGCGGGCGGCCCGTGGCGAGAGCCTTCTGGGTGGGAGTGACTTGATGGAAGCCTGCTGAGCCGTCAACTCGCAATAGGTCTGTCCCCCGGCCAGGGCTCTCGCTGCCGTCCCGTCGTCCGCGACAGCAGGGAAAGGACATCTCGATGGTGACAGTGGGGATCGGCCCGCACAAGCACGTCCACGTCGCCGTGGCCGTGGACGCCGCTGGCAGGCCTGCCGGCAAGCCCCTGACGTTCAGGAACAGCGCGCTGCAGATCACCGTGCTGCTCACGTGGATCCGGGCGATCGCCGGCGGGACGCCTGTTACCTGGGCCATTGAGGACGGCCGGGGATTTGCCCGGCGCCTGGCTGACGGGCT
This sequence comes from Actinomycetota bacterium, assembly GCA_030853115.1. Lineage (GTDB taxonomy): Bacteria > Actinomycetota > Actinomycetes > Streptosporangiales > Streptosporangiaceae > Palsa-504. Next base: position 20,865 of record JALYVS010000034.1, on the reverse strand, counting down.
GCTGCTCTCCGGCCAGGAGGTCGTCTGGGTGCCTGCCCGGCTGGCGGCCGCCCACCGCAGGCTGCACGCGGCCACCGGCGCCAAGTCCGATCCGGTCGACGCGGCCGCAGCAGCCCATGCCGCCATGGCCACGCCGGAGCTGGACCGGCACCGCATCGATGAGCACGTCCGTGAGCTGCGCGTCCTCGCCGGCTACCGGGAAGATATCATTAAGCGGCGCACGATGGCCATCAACCAGCTCAAGGCTCAGCTGCACCTCTGGCCCGACCACACGCCCGGAGACCTCACCCGGCCTAAGGGCCTGGCCGCGGTGACCGCGCTGACAGGCGGAGCACGCCTGGGCAGCCACGTCCGCCAGGTCCTCACCGGCATGACCGCGGAAATAGCCGGCCTGAACCAGCGGGTCCAGGACCTGGACACCACGATCAGGGACCTCGCCGGCCCGCTGGCACCCAACCTGCTGGCGGTCACCGGAATCAGCTACACCTCCGCGGCCGTCCTGATCGCCGGGATCGGCGACATCACCCGCTTCTCCAGCTCCGCCAAGCTCGCCCGCTACACAAGATGCGCGCCCATCCCCGTCTATTCCTCCGACAAGGAACGCCACCGCCTGCACCCAGGAGGCAACCGCCGCCTCAACAGCGTCCTCTACACCGCAGCCATCGTGCAAAAACGCTGGCACACCGAAGCACAGGACCTGCTAGCCCGCCACGAACCGGCCAAGGGTCATCTACCGCACGATGACCGCCGGCCACGCGTCCTGGCAGCACACCCATCACCAGGCACCCGCTCACCGCTGGACATAGAAGCATCAACGGGCTGCTGCGCCAGTACTTCCCCAAGGGCAGCGACCTGCGCGTGCCCGGGACGGACGACCTGGACGCGGTCGCCGCCGAGCTGACCGCGCGGGTCACCGGGCAGCTGCCCGGCGCAGCTGCAACAATGGCATGCGTGCCAGACATGCGACGCCGTACCCCTGAGCCGCCCGCCGGACCGCCGCAGGTCCAGTTCAAGCCCGGCATGGCCGATGAGCTGCTGCAGGAACTGGCACCGCTGCTAGCAGAAGAAGGCATCGACATCAGCGGCGGCATCGGCGTGCCCGACCTGGACACGCTGCAGCAGGCGATGAACCGCGCCGTCGAACGGCGCAACATGGCCCGGTTCACCCCGGTCGGCGACGCCCGCGAACTCGCCGCCGTCCTCATGCGGCTCGCCGCCGAGGCCATCAGCGGCGGCGACCCCCGGCTCGCCGCCTCCATCATCGACCAGGCCCAGCCCGAATCACCCGACGGCACGGCCGCCACCGTCAGCGGCTGCATCGGCGTGGCCCTGGGCCTGCTCGACCAGTGGCTATCCGGGCAGGACCCGGACGCGCCCGCGGGCCTGGCCAAGCTGACCCGGCCGCCCGCCGGGCACTGGACCGGGGAACGCGCCGCCACCGACATCCTCACCCTGGCCGGGAAAGGACGCGCATTCGCGTCCCTGGACTCCCTCATCGTCCGCCAGGGCGGCCAGCATGTCCTCTACGGCAGCGCCCTCGCTCTGGCCGCCGCCCTCCAGGCCTGGTCACGACACGCCGGCACCCCGATCCCCGACCTCGCCAGCACCCACATTCGCTGACACGCTACGCTCACGATCATTCACCGTCCGTGTTACAACGACGGCTGGAATCCGCCCCCGTTGAAAAGGGGTCAAATTTTAAACGGTGTTGACAGCAGCCGCCGTACCTGCTCCTCCTGCGCCCGCCAGTCGACGTTGTCCCACCCGGCGATCGCGATACGGGGCTGGCTTTCGGGTCGGTTCGCTGTGCGGGCTACCGCTTTCACCTCGGTCACCACGGGGTGACCCAGGTGCTGCCATCCCATACGGGGGTGGAGAAGCTATAGCCCGTCATCGCGTCTAACTTGCCCTTCGGTTCCGGCGGCTTGAGCTGTTCGTCTTCCAAGGCCCACCTGCCTCATGTCAGCGCGCTTTCGCGCCCGGGCACCCGGCCCGGTATCCGGCCAGTTATGCAGCGCCCCCGGCGGGAGAACCGGGCATGACGACGCTGGTTTCCTGCTGCCTTCCGGCCGCCGGCATTCGCTTCCTGGGCATCCTTGCCCGCCCGGGGCTTCCGCCCCTCTTACGATCGGCCTACCGCGCCGCCCGGAGGCGGCGCGGACCCGAGCAGGGTTTCCATGTTCCGCACGCGTGAGATGCGGCCGGGGCCGGGTGCCCTCTGTACCCCGGGGACAGCGGTGCCTGTACGACCACGCATGAATCCCGTGACCGCCGCCTACCGCCTTGCAACGGCTGGTCCCTGTCACCCCGGTCGCACTACCCGTCCCGGGGTGTTTTCCGCACGAGGCATCAGCAAGGGTTCACTGGCATTCACCCCTCCCGGCCATTCCCCTCACCTGTAGTCCCCGGACGGAACGGGGACCCTCGGGCTTTACCCTGGGCTTCACACCCGGCTGAGCAGGACCCAGCCGCGCATGCCAGGGCGGGGACGAACCTCAGGCACTGGCCCAGGATCACGCCGTCGCCCTCAGCGACCTCCCTCAGCGGACCCACTCACCACGAGCGGCATCACGTCGCAATGCATGTAGAAAGTGCTCCTTGAACTGGATTGATAAAGGCCTCGATAACCCTATCGTCCCGGGTCGGGAGCACTTTTCCTTCCGGCGCGCCGCTCAGCCCCGAATCCCCGCGAAAAGCCAGGGCTACTGCCGCGTCGCTACCGCGGTAATACCGAGCCGTTCGGCACGCCGGTCCAGCGGCCGCCCGAAGCAGGCCATGGACTGCCTCTGGGTTCCTTCGCCACCGGAGATCGTCAGCCGATAACCACGAAGATGACCGCGAGGACGGCAGTGATCATCCCGCTTATCTGGGTGCGGCTCCAGTGCTCGGAGAGACGCAGCCGGGCGATCAGCACGGTGCCGGCGGGATACAGGGAGCTCAGGACGCCCACGATGGCGAGCTGGCCGTAGCGGGTGGCTACTAGGTACAGGAGGTTGGCGCCGCCGCTGAGGATGCCGGCGACAGCCATGGTGACGAGCGTGCGCGCATCGGGTATCGCTGTCGCGCGCCAGCCGCGGAAGGCGAAGGGGAGAACGAGGAGCAGGGAAACCACCTGCCCGGGAAGAAGCGGCCAGGCGCCGTGCTGGGTGCCGGCCTGGTCGAGCGCCACGAAGAGCAGCCCGAATCCCGCGCCGGCGAGCAGGCCAAGGGGGGCACCGCCGGTGTACTGGGAGCCCGCAGCCTGCGGCTGCTGGCGGGAGACGAGCGCGACCGCCGGGACCGCCAGGGCGATGCCGGCCAGTTCGACCGCGGTGAGGTGGTCGCCGAGGAGGATGCCGACGACCGCCGGGATGACGCAGGTCAGGACGCCGCACAGCGGGGCGACCACATTCATGCTGCCCACGGCGAGCCCCCGGTAGAGCGCGAGCACTCCGATCGCGCTGCCGATCCCGCTGAGCGCCCCCCACAGGACTGGCGCGGCCGCGGGGCCGTTGCCCGGGAACAGCAGGACGGCGACGACAGCGGTGATCACGCCGATGAGCTGGGCGGCGGCAGTGACGACCCGCGAGTCCCACGTGCGGCTGGTTACGCCGGCTAGGTAGTCCGAGAGGCCGTAGCAGAGTGCCGAGGCAAGCGCGAAGGCAACAGCCACGGTTACCGGCCGGCCGGGTGCGGGCGGCTGGGGGGACGGGTATCGGCCCTGCTGTCCCCGCGGTCTGCCTCCTCCACCGGGCAGCCGGGGACGCATACCGGCCAGTCACACAGGCGGCAGGCCGCGTCGCCCTCGTCGCGCGGCAGGCCCCGCAGGCTCAGGACGCGCTCGATCAGGCCTATCAGCCGGTCGCGGTCGGCTGCGGGCAGTCCGTCAAGCAGTGACTCGATCGCCTGGCTGCGGGCACTGGTACTCCGCCCGACAAGAGCCTCGCCGCTCGGGGTTATCGCGAGCGAGACCTCGCGTCGGCCCGCGGTCCGGCTCCGGGTGACCAGCCCGTCCCCCTGCAGGCGGTCCAGGAGGCGTACGGCGCCGGACTGCGTGAGGCCGAGGCGTTCATGCAGCCAGCTGACGCTGCAACCGGACCGGTTGCGGACGAGCACGAGCGCCGCCATCTCCTGCGGCGACAGCCCGGTTGCGGCGCGGACCGCCGCATTTCCCAAGTCGCCGATCAACAGCGCCAGCGCTGAAAGCGGGTTCGTACCATACTTATGCATGAGTCAATCATATAACCCTCGGCGCGCGCCCGGGCTTCGGGTGGCGTTTGCTGCCCGCGCCCAGTTCGCGGGCGGCCCCTTACTACGGGCCACGTCTCTTGGTTCCGCGCCGTGACGGCTGTCTCCAGCCGGATCCTTTTCCCGGCGGGCCCGCTGTTCCACGGGCAGCCTGCCGGCATCGCGCCACCCTCACACACCCGCAGACCGCCATCGCCCCTAACCTCGGCCATTGAAGGGCCCTGGCTAGCAGCCAGAACGGATGATCTGCCCGCCGCCGAACTGCGCGGTCCCGCCGATCGTAATCGGCGATAGGGCGCGTTCGCTGCTTACTGAGCTGGGCGCGCCAAGGGCAGCCCAGGCAGAAAGCGGCCCAGCCGGGCGCGGGTACGCCGGCCTCCGGCATAAGCCAGCTACGAGCAAGGTACAGGAAAGGTACATTTCCAGTCCGTGGCGGCAGCAGGCACTGGCAGCTACATCCCTGGTGCGCAAGCTAGTCAAGACGGCTGACGGCGTCGCTGGGTAAGCGGAGCCCGCCAGGCCAGCGGGCAGACAGGCCGGGGCCGCCAGCCGGACCAGGATCGCGGAAGCTTTACCCGCTGCGCGAGAGACCGTGATGGCTGCGGACGAGGAAGCCGCGGCATAAGTGGCACGAACTGAAACAGCCGCCTCCGGCGTCACCGGCCGGGGCACGCGCTGCCACCGCGGCCCGTAGCCGTCCGTGAAACAGCCGACGGTGCGCACCGACCGTTCCAGGGCGCAGATCCCGTCCGCCATACGTCCGTGGACACCGCGACACCATGGCCTGCAGCGGCGCAAGGTGACACACACCGGGGGACAGGTAAACGGCCCGCCAGCCACGAGACATCGCAGCTAGCGGGCCATAATCCCAGGTGGTGCCCCGGGTGGTGTCTAGGTTCAGGACATGCCGGACAGGTGTCTCAGGACGTCGAGGACAGTTTTCGGTGCGCCTCCCGCGGCGTTGAACGGGCTGGTCAGAGGCTGTCGCAATGTCAAAGGCCAGGCTCGTCGTCACCGCCGTCACCGTCGAGAAGCGTCCGGTCAGCGAGGTCGCACGGGCTTACGGGGTCGCCGGTCCTGGGTCTGCACGCTGCTGGCCCGCTACCAGGCCGAAGGCGAGGCGGCATTCAAGCCGCGGTCCCGGCGGCCGAAGACCTCCCCCTCAGTTCGCCTTCGATGCGCTCACCCAGGTGACCGCGCACGAGGTCGCACCGTTCGGCATCGAGACCGTGACCGTCATGCCCGGGGCCTTACCAAGGGCACCGAGCAGTTCCCCCACGCTGGGCACGCCAGTGACAATTCCGTCCCGGCCGCCTACGCCGAACTCGATCGCCTCGTTGCGCGGAACGAATCTGCCACCGAGGCACTCTTCGATCCCGAGGTCGACGCCGACTCGGTCACAGCCGCAGAGGAGATCACCCGCATCCCGGTTCTCCCCCTCGGCGGCAACCGCGGCGAGCGGTAGCCGACTTCACCCAGCCGCACGCCGAAGCAGTCAACACGGTCATCCAAGCCCAGCAGGACGACTCCGTCCGCCGACTCGAATTCGAGAAACTCTTGAACGTCCAGCGACCGCCCTCGGCCGCTTTAGCGGAGACCGCCCTCCGACAACCCCTGACGCGGACTTCGGCTATGGACGGGCTGAATGAATTAGTAGGGCGATCGTGCGTTCGCTTCGCTTTCGCGGTACTCCGCCGAGGCCGCGCCGAGAAAGACATTCTCGACGAGCGCGTCGACGTAGGGCGCGTTCAGGGGCTCGTCGGGAATGAGCAGTCGGTTGTAGCAGGCGCCCCAGAGCTGGTCGACCAGCATGCTGAGGTCGACGTCCGAGCGGAGCTGCCCCCGCTCCCGCGCGCGGCGGAAGAGGTCCACGGCCAGGGCCCGCCGCGGTGCCGTGTACCCGGTCGAGACCGCTTTGGACAGGTCGGGGTCGGTCTGCGCGGCGCCGATGAGCTCGCGGAGCACTCGGCCCGCGCCGTCGTCGGTGAGCAACCGCACGAACGCGTGAAGCTGGGAGGCAACGTCTGCGCGGACGTCCCCGGTGTCTCGGAAGGCCAGGGCCGGCTCGCTCCGGGCGAAGAAGGCCTCCGCCGCGAGCGAACCGGGCGACGCCCACCACTTGTAGACAGTCATCTTGCTGACGCCGGCCGCGGACGCCACGCGATCGAACGTGACCGACCGAATTCCCTCCTCAAACAGCAGCGCCGCGGCTGCCGCCAGGATGCTCGCCCGGACCGCCGCCGCCGGGCGCCGGCCGCGCCCGCGCCGCAGCACCGGAGTCTCACCGTCGGTCACGTATTCCTCCTAGAAAGCAGCTGCGGTCTAAGTAGACAAGTAGTCCACATAGTCATACTGTATGTGTACAGGCAGTCTAAATATGGAGGTCAGCATGCCAGACACACAGTTCTTCCGCGTCGCGATCGTAACTGGTGCCTCCGGGGGCATCGGCCGAGCCGTGGCCGAGCGCATCGCCGCTGACGGGACGGCCATCGTCGTGCATTACAGCGGCAATGCTGGCAAGGCCGCTGGGACCGTCCGGGCCATCGAGAACGCCGGTGGTGCCGCAGTCTCGTTCAGTGGCGACGTCGCGGACGAGGATGCCATGACCGCGCTGTTCGGCGAGGCGACAAACCGGTTCGGCGGGGTCGACGTGGTGGTCAACACCGCCGGGATCATGCCGCTCGCGCCGATCGCGCAGATGGACCTCGCAACCTTCGACCGAATCCAGCGCACCAACGTCCGCGGCACGTTCGTGGTCGACCAGCTCGCGGCCCAGCAGGTGCGCAGCGGCGGGGCCATCATCAACTTCTCGACCTCGATCACCCGCCTGCAAATGCCCACCTACGGCGCCTACGCTGCGTCAAAGGGCGCCGTCGAGGCGATGACGCTGATCCTTGCCCGGGAGCTGCGCGGCCGGGACATTACCGTTAACTCGGTCGCCCCCGGGCCCACCGCTACGCCGCTGTTCTTCGAGGGCAAGCCCCAGCAGGTTATCAACCACATCGCCTCCCTCAATCCGATGGAGCGGCTCGGGACCCCGGAGGACATCGCCGAGGTCACCGCGTTCCTGGCGGGCCCCGGCCGGTGGATTAACGGCCAGACGATCTACGCCAACGGCGGCGCCGCCTGACCGGCGGCCCACACCCGATTCCGCCTTGTACACACCATAAAGAAAGCCAGGACCATGTCCGTCATCCTCATCACCGGCGCCGCCACCGCCATCGGCTACCTCACCGCCAAGCAGCTCGCGCACGACGGCCACACCGTGTACGCCAGCATGCGTGACCTCGGCGGCCGCAACCGGAAGACGATGACCGAGTTCGCCGACCTGGCGGCGTCGGACAACCTCGACCTGCACACGGTCGAACTCGACGTCACCTCCCAGGACTCCGCCGACGCCGCCGTGCGGACCGTGGTCGAGGAGGCCGGCCGACTCGACGTCGTCATCCAGAACGCTGGTCACCTCTACGTCGGGTACGTCGAGGCGTTCACGGACGACGACCTCGCCCACCTCATCGACGTCAACGCCGTCGGCGCCCACCGGGTGAACCGCGCCGCGCTGCCGTACCTCCGTCCGCAGCGCTCCGGGCTGCTGCTCTACGTCGGCAGCACTATCATCATCACCACGCCGCCGTTCCTCGGACCCTACGTCGCGTCCAAGGCCGCCTTCGACGCACTCGCCGTCGTCACCTCCGACGAGGCCACCCAGTTCGGCATCGAGACCAGCATCGTCATGCCCGGCGCCATCACCAACGGCACCTCCCACTTCCCCAACGCCAGCCACGCCTCCAACCAGGAGGTTACCGCCGCCTACGCCCACCTAAACCCGCTCGTGGCCCGGAACGAGGCCGCGACTGCATCTCTCGTGCGCCCGGGCGTTCACTCCGACCCCCAGGGCGTCGCCGACGAGATCGCCCGCGTCATCGCCCTGCCGCGCGGACAGAAGCCGTTCCGCACGGTCGTCGACTTCACGGAAGCGGGCGTCGACCACGTGATGGCGTTCGCCGACCTCACCCGCGAGGCCTTCGTCACGCGGATGGGCTTCGCCGAGACCCTGCAGCTGCAGGATTGAGGCCACCGGGGCGGCCGACTTCGCTCAGGCCGGCCGCCCCCGGCCACTTCCCCGTGCACGCCCGCACCCTCATTCGAAAGGTGTCCATGCTCATGACGGACGACAAGCGCCCTGCTCCTCACCTGTGCCCGGTGATCCTTAACCGCTCAGCCGCCCCCTGCTGGTCGCGGCGCTCGAACGGCGGCGTCGCGTGACCCGCCAGCAGGCATCGCAGCTCGGCCGACTGCTGCGCAAGGGTCCGCTCGACCTGGGCGGCGAGCTCGCCGTGCAGCGTCCGCTCCTGCACCAGCTCATCACCTCACACCCGCTGCCCGAGGGCATCAGTACCCGTCGGCGCGAACTTGGTGGAGTGCCGGTCGTCGACGTGGTCCCCGAGACACCGCTGGACGGCGGCATGCTGCTGTTCTTCCATGGTGGCGCGTAGCGCTCGGCTCGGCGGACGCGGTGGCCGGCCTGGTCGCAGAACTCGTGACCCGAACCGGGCTGCTCGGCGCCAGCGTCGACTACCGCCTCGCTCCGGAGCGCCCGTTCCCCGCCGCTGTCGAGGACGCGTTGCAGACCTACCTCGGCCTGCTTGAGACGGGCGTCCCGGCCGCGCGGATCGTCCTTCGTGGCGAATCGGCGGGCGGAGGACTTGCGCTCGCGCTGCTGGTCACACTCCGCGACCGAGGCCTGCCGCAGCCGGCGGCGGCGTTCGTGTTCTCGCCCTGGGCGGACCTGACCCTGACCGGGTCCACCATGACGTCGAAAGCCGACGAGGACCCGCACTCACCCCCGCGGGGCTGCGAACCCGCGCGCTGGACTACGCGGACGGCACGGATCTGGCGGAGCCGCGGCTCAGCCCAGCGCTGGCCGACATCACCGGTCTTCCGCCGCTGCTCATCCAATGCGGGTCCGCTGAGATCTTGCTGGCCGACTCACTGCGGCTCGCCGCCCGCGCCGCCGAGTGCGACGTGCGCGTCACGATCGAGGTCACCCCCTGGCGTCCTATCCGTGAGGCGGGGCAACAGCCTGGCGTCCGGTAGTGACCTCGGGGACGTACTTGTAGATGGTGACGGGGCTTGAGCAACAACGGCACGGCCAGTGGCGGTAGCGTGCGAACGGCCAGCTCAGAGGCACTGTCCGGTCGGGTCGTGGGCGGCAGTGCGCCCGGATTGGCCACGGTCAAGTCTGAGCGTCACTGACGGTGCGCGAGCCACGTCGCGCCCGTGAACTGCGGAAACGAAGTAGCACGCCGCCGTGTCGCTCGCTCCTGGGCCTTCGCGCCACTCTTCGGTCCGTTGTTCCCCGAAGGCCTGATCGCCGTCGATATCGCCAAAGGGCCGGGTAGCAGAAACCGTCACGATCGACCACCACGATCTCCCTAGGTTCACCATGGAACGCCCCCCGGACAGCAGCGTTCTTCCGCCTCACCCGGGATGCAGGGCCCGGCGAGCGCAGGCCGCGGGCCGGGGTCAGCTCGATGACTGGTCCGTCAGCGAGGCAGCCGGCGAACGTGTCTGACCGGACGGGCCGGTCTGGCGTCGCGGCACCGGGGCGTGGCGCCCGTCCAGCCCCGCCCGGGCGTGCCGCTGCTTTGTCCCGGCACGTCAGGGAATCGTCACCTGATTGCTATTTACGAGGCCCGCAGCCGCGGGGTATTCCTGGAAGCCAAACGTTCAGATCGTCAGAAAGAGTGGCCCATGCGGTCTGCGATGGCGTCGATTCTGCGGCCAGCCGGACGTGCGGCCGGGAGCCGCAGAGCGGTGCTGCGCTATCCATCGCTGGCGGTGATCATCGCGGTGGTAGTCGCGCTGCTGGTTGCGGTCGTGTACCGGGCGGGCCCGGCCCGGGCGGATAACCCGCCCGGGAACACCTACGTCGCCCTGGGCGATTCCTACAGCTCGGGTGAGGGAGCCCCGCCGTACCTGACGAGCAGCTGTGATCGTTCCGCGTCGTCGTGGGTGACCGGCTTTGCCGCCGACCTAGGAGCCGGCGTCGGCTACGCCAACAACGCCTGCGCCGGCGCCACCACTTCCGATGTGGTCAACCAGGGCCAGCTCAACTCCCTCGGGCCCAATACCCAGCTGGTCACGATCACCGTCGGCGGCAATGACATGGGATTCGGGCCGGCGCTGACCAATTGCACCACCGGCGTCAGCTGCGCAGGCCTGGACATCGCAGAGCCAGTTCGACGCGCTACAGGGGACCTTGCACGCCTTGTACCAGCAGATCGTGGCGCTCGCCCCGAACGCCACGCTGCTCGTCGTCTCCTACCCGGACATCTGGCCGCCGGGTAACAGTCCGTGCGCGCCGCAGACCGGCCTGATGGGAGCTGGGCAGATCCAGGAGCTGCACGCCGATGTGTCGGTGATGAACCGGACCATCCAGCTGGCTACTTTCGGTGTTGACCGGACGCAGTTCGTCGACAGCAACACCGACCCGGCGTCTCAGCTTGACTCTGTCGGGAATCTTGGTCGCGACGGCTTAGCTGACGGCTCGCCATGAGCGCAGGCGTTTGATGTCGTGCTGGTCGGGGTAGTCCTGGAACGCTGTTGGTGGTCGTGGGGCCGGGTTCTCGCCGGGCGCCAGCTGGCTGAGGCGTTCGATGTTGACGGCGATGGCGGTCAGGACGTGCTGCAGGTGGGCTTTGGGCTGTCCCCGGTAGCGGCAGTGGCGCATGCCGTGGCCATGGGCGAACCCGCAGACGGTGCCCTCGATACCGGACCGGACGGCGTAGCGCTTGCGCCAGGCGGGGTCCTGCTGGTCAGCGCGGTTACGGACCTGCAGCTCGTAGAGCTCTCGCGGGGGGAAGCCCACGGTGCGCTTGCCGTCGCCGGAGGTGGTGCAAGCGGCCCGCACCGGGCAGGGCTGGCACTGCGCCCTGGTGAAGCGGGCGACGATGAGCGGCGCGGCGTCGGGCGAGGAGGTGGGGTAGGGGCCGTGCCAGCCCTTGCTGACCTGGCCTTGCGGGCAGGTGACCTCCTGGCGGTCGTAGTCGATGCGGAAGTCGTCGCGGGCGTAGCCCTCCTGGTCGCGGTGCTGGCGGGTGCGGTTGCCCGGCAGCGGCCCGGTGAGGGTGACCTGGTGCTCGCGCCCGGCCCGCTCCATGTGGACCAGGGAGGTGTAGCCGCCGTCGGCCAGGTGTTCGCCGGGGAGCAGGCCCCGGCGTTCCAGCCGGGAGTGGATCCCGGCCAGGGCCTGCCTGTCGTCGCTGGTCGCGGGCATGGTGGCGACGTCGGTGATGACGTTGGGGGCGTCTTCGGCACAGGTCTCGGTGACGTGGGCGAGGTAGCCGGTCCAGCGGGTGACCTGGCCGCGGCGGGAGTAGCGCGCGGCCGGGTCGTAGGGCGAGACGATGCGGGCGGCCGACGGCGGCAGGCCGGCGTCGCCCTCATCGTCGCGCCAGCGCAGCCGCCTGGCCGGGTCCCAGTGGTAGTTCTGCACCAGGATCTGCCGCAGGGCCTCCACCCGGGGGCCGCGCAGCAGGTCCGGGCAGCGGGCGGCCAGGTGCTCCAGCAGCCGGCGGGCGTCCGCCCCTGCCTCGTTCATCCGGGTCTTGGGCCGGGTGGGGTTCTTGCCCAAGCGGACCGGCCGCCCGTAGCGGCGGCCCCAGTCGTCGTCGACCAGGCCTTCCAGCGCGTGCCCGGAGGTGCGGGCGAGCTCCTCCAGGGCCGCGCGCACCGCCTCGGTGACCAGCTCCAGGCGGGTCAGGTCCCGCACCGCCGCCAGGACGTGGGTGGAGTCGGTGCGCTGGCTGGTCCGCTCGCGGACCAGCCCGGCTTCCTTCAGCCGGGCCAGGGCCAGGTCAAGAAGCCGGTCCGCCCGCCCCTCCTCCAGCAGCCGCTCGCGGAAGTCACCCAGCACGCTGTGGTGGAAGCCCGGATCGTCGAGGTCGAGGCCGAGCGCGTACTTGAAGTCGATCCGGCACCGCACCGCCTCGGCAGCGTCACGGTCGGACAGATCGAGCAGGAACTGCAGCACACTCACCGTCGCGAGCTGCGCCGGCGAGATCCCCGGGCGCCCGTCCCGGGGATACCACCCGGCGAAGTCCTCGTCCTCCCACAGGCCGTCGAGCCGGTCCCGCACCCACATCGCCGTCGTCCCGGCAGGGTTGCTGGCCCGCGCCACCCGCGCGGTCAGCTCCGGAACCTCGACCCCTAGGCGGGGACGGACCGGCATCACGCACTCCTCAGGATCTCGCAGGACTCACATATCCCCGCAAGACTGGCCCCGGGCGTCACTGCAGTCAGCCAAATACCAAGATTCCCGACAGAGTCAAGCTTAGGCAGAGGATCTGGTCGCCGCGGACGCAGTAATCGCAGTGACCGCAGGAGGAGTACAGGAACTGGGCCCCGACCGCGGTGCCGACCGCGGGCCACTCCGCCCCCGGCCCGAGCGCGGCCACCACGCCGGTGATCTCGTGGCCAGGGACGACCGGGAACCGGGCGAACGGGTACTCCCCGTTCAGCAGGTTGACCTCGGAGTAGCACATACCGCACGCGGTGACCTTGACCAGGATCTCACCGGATCCTGGCTCGGGCACCGGCCGCTCGACGACGGACAACGGCGCCCGGACGCCGCTGAGCTCGGCAACACGCATCGCATTCTCCCTGGCATTCGGCCAGCCACGGTGTTTCCGGGGCTCACTCCAAGATGGGCGACAACCAGCCCCCGCGTCCAAGACCTCTTTGCGGTGGATCGATACCCTTAAGACATCGATGCTGATCGTAGCCGGGAGGGGCATAGTGGATCTTGACCTGCGGAAGCTCCGCTACTTCGCGGAAGTCGCCGGGCAGCTGCACTTCGGCGTGGCTGCCGACCGGCTGCACATCACCCAGCCCGTGCTGAGCCGCCAGATCAGGCAGCTCGAACGTGAACTGGGCGTCACGTTGTTCACCCGCTCCAGCCGGCGTGTCTCGCTCACCCCGGCCGGACGTCAGCTGCAGGAGGAAGCCCGGGCGCTGCTGTCCGCCGCCGACGCCGCCCAGCACCGGGTCCAGGACGCGGTTCACGGCGCGCGCCGGTTCTGTGTCGGCTTCATGGCCGGCGTCACCATCACCCCGGTGATCAGCGACTTCTCCGCCGCCCACCCCGGCGTTGATGTCGAGGTGCGCCGGACCGAATGGTACGACCAGGCCGAACGGGTGCTGGATGGGACCGTGGACGTCGGCTACGCGAGGCTGCCGATCACCGAGCGGGGCCTGCGCCTGCACCGGCTCTATGCTGAGCCCCGGCTCGCCGTCCTGCCGATCAGCCACCCGCTGGCCGGCAAAGACCAGATCTCGATCGCCGACCTGGCCGACGACCCGGTCATCATGCACCGCGGGGCCATCCCCGCCTGGGACGCCTTCTGCAACATCAATCCCCGTCCGGACGGCAGTCATCCCCGGCCCGGGCCGGCCATCCGGACGATGGACGAAAAGCTCGAGCACGTCGCGTCGGGCCGCGCCATCACGTTCCTGCCCGCCTCGGCGGCCGCGTTCTACGTGCGGCCCGACATCGCCTACGTCCCCGTCCACGACATCCCGCCCCATCCCGTCTGCCTGGTATCCGACGCGACCCGGCGCTCCCCGCTCATCAGCGCGTTCACCCGTCTCGCACAGGCGTGCACCCCGCCCGGGACCATTCCCGCCGTCGGGCCGGCGCCAGCGACGGAACCCTTGGGTTCCTGTACCGCTTCAGCGCGGTGTCTAACTCGGTAACAGCCCGGCGCGATAACCGGCGCCGGGGCCGGATGCCGCTTTCTGCGCCAGCATCGGCGTTCAGGCAAGCCGTTATCCTCAGTCATGCCACTAAGAGAAAAGCGGTTCCCGTGGCTAGCATCCCCGGCGCAGAAGCTAAACCGGCTCGCCGACGGCGGCTGCCGAACGCCCGCTGGCGGTCCTGCGCCGAGCCGATATCCTGAAGGAAGGCTGAGATGACCAGCGACGAAACCGGCCCTGCAGAGCAGGGCGGCAGTACCCGGCACGACGCCGGGCCAGCTGGCCGCAGCGGACCGCCAGGAGACACCGGGCAGCAGCGCACCGGCCGACGGCCGGAGGGGCCACCGCATGCCCGCAAGGGGTCGATGTTCCAGACGGTGAAGCGCACGCTGACCGAATTCAAGGAAGACAACCTCACCGACGTGGCCGCCGCGCTCACCTATTACGCGGTGCTATCGGTTTTTCCCGCGCTGGTCGCGATGATTGCCCTGGTGAGCCTGGTCGGCAATCCGCAGACGATTACTAACGAGCTGACAAAGCTAGTCAGCTCGATCGGCCCGGCATCTGCGGCGCAGACATTCAAGGAGCCGATCGCCAGCCTGGCTCACGGCAGCAGCGGCACCGGCATCCTGCTCATCGTCGGCGTCGCCGCGGCGCTGTGGACAGCCTCCGGGTACGTGGGTGCCTTCATGCGGGCCTCCAACACCATCTACGAGGTCGAGGAAGGCCGCTCGTTCATCAAGCTGCGCCCGCTGCAGATGCTCCTCACCCTCATCCTGGTAGTGCTCCTGGCGCTCGTTCTCATGGCGCTCGTGGTGACCGGGCCGATCGCCAGCAAGGTCGGCTCCGCCATCGGCGCCGGCACGGCGGCGGTAACCATCTGGGACATCGCCAAATGGCCGGTCCTGCTCATCGTGGTCATCTTCATGATCGCCGTGCTCTACTACGCCGCGCCCAACGCCCGGCTCCGCGGCTTTAAATCAATCATGCCGGGCGCGCTGCTGGCCGTCGTCATCTGGCTCATAGCGTCGGCCGGCTTCGCGTACTACGTCGCCAGCTTCGGCTCCTACAACAAGACATACGGCACGCTGGGCGCCGTCATCGTCCTGCTCGTCTGGCTGTGGATCACCAACGTCGCCATCCTGCTGGGCGCCGAGGTCAACGCCGAGCGCGAGCGAAGCCGCCAGCTGAGGGACGGAACCCCCGGCGCCGAGCGCGAGCTGCAGCTCCAGGAGCGCTCAGCACCTAAGCGGAAGAAGCGGTCACGCACCGCCTGAGGTGGAGACGAATCAGCCGACTACCTTCTCCCGCCCCGCGCCGGGCACCACACGTCACGACATCCCGTACTCGCCCGTCCTCAGCCCGGTCCCGCCTTCAGCCGGGCAGGAAACACGATTCATCCGGTGAGGCCCCATCGGAGTCCGGCTGGTTCCGGCTGGGTGCTGGTTTCGCGGTTAGGGATCTCACGCTGGCATGATCGGCTCGCATGCGGGCAGGGGAGACCCGTACGCGTGGACCCGAGCGGGCAGGAGGGCAGGGATGGGTGATCCGCCGCCGGGAAACGCGCGCGAGGTTACTCATGTCGCGGGCCTGTACGGTGATACCGCTGGGCTGATGACCGGTGTCCTGGACTTTATCGGTGAGGGGCTGGACCTGGACGAGGCTGTCCAGGTCGTTGCTCCGGCACTCAGGATCAGTGATCTCCGTGCTCGTATGGACGGCCTCGGGCAGCGGGTGAACTGGGTGGACATGACCGGGGCCGGTACCAACCCAGCGCTGATCATCCCTGTCATGCACGCCTTCGCCAGCAGCCAGGCAGCGCCGACGGCCCGATGCGTGGTGGAGCCGGGCTGGGACACCCGGACCGCCGCGGAGCAACGCGAGTTGATCCGGCACGAGGCGCTGATCAACCTGGCGTTTGCGGGGATGCCGGTCACGGTCTTGTGCCCGTATGACACGACGCTGCGGGAGCCGGGCATTCTCGCATGCGCCGAGCGCACGCATCCGGTGCTGATCCGGGACGGCCAGGCGGGGCCCAGTTCCGGTTACAGCGCCGCGGCCGGTCTGCCCGCCGAATGCGACGAGCCGCTCGACAGGCCGCCCCTGGATGCGGCCCGGCTGCCTTACCGGGCTGGGCTCGCCGCGGTCCGGGCGTTCGCCGCTGAGCATGCCAGCGCGGCCGGGCTGACGGCTGGCCGGACCGGTGATCTGGTCATCGCGGTCAGCGAGCTGGCCGCGAACACTTTCCGCTACACCAGCACCGGGGGCATACTCACCGTCTGGGCAGCGGCAGGCGAGCTAATCTGCCAGGTCGAGGACACCGGTCACATTACCGACCCGCTGGCCGGGCGCCGCCGCCCGCCCCCCGACACCGGTGGCGGAAACGGCCTGCGGATCGTGCACCAGGTGTGTGACCTGGTCGAGCTCCGCACCGGGCCGGACGGCACGATAATACGCGTGCACATGGGTCTTGACTCTCGCTGACGCTGGTACCGGTATCCCGTGATACCAGGATCGGCACAGGCATGCGGCCGCCGCCGCGGGGGAGCAGCCGCCGCGGCCGCCTGCCCTGGCTGGCCCTTTTGCGCAGCGTCCCGGTACGGCACGCGCCGCCCTAGCGGTCTGGTCGGTGGCTGGCGGCCGGGAGTAATCTGGGAACGCTGATCGGATGACAGCCATTGGCCCAGATCCCCGCCCTGGCGCTTCCAGCCTGAAGGACGTCGCCGGATGGTGAGTATGCAGCTGAGCACCCGTGAGGGCGGCGGTCATGTCGTCGGGCTGAGCGGGGAACTGGACGCAGTGGATGCCGCAGATGTCGCGGCGGCCATCACCAAGATCATCACGCCCGGGCAGTGCCTAATCGTGGACCTGGCCGCCCTGGAGTTCATCGACTGCTGCGCGCTGGGCGCGTTGCTGGAGGCGCAGAAGCTAGCCCGGCAGGAGGGCGGCGATCTGCGGCTAGCCGCACCAAGGGGCTCCGTGCTACGGGTCCTGACGCTCACCGGATGGGACGATGTGTTCTCCGTCCATACCAGCGTCGCCGCGGCTGCCGCGAGCATCGGCGGTGCCGCGCCGCAATACGCTACCGGGCGGCCTGAAGCCAGCCCCGCACGGCCGGCGACGGCAGCACCGCTCAGCACCGAATCGTGATGATCGCGACCCGCCGCATTCGGCGCCTAGCAGGCAGATTGGGCTTGATCCGCTTTGGCAGACAGGTTCCTTGAGTTGATCATGCCGCTTGCCGGGCGGCGTTGTGGTGGGCCGACTCGTATTCGGCGGGGCTGAGATAACCGAAGGAGGAACGGAGCCGCCGGGTGTTGTACCAGCCCTCGACGTAGTCGAAGACGGCTCGGTGCAGCCCGGCCCGGGTGGGCCAGGCGCGGTCGTTGATGAGTTCCCGCTTGATGGTCGCGAAGAAGCTCTCCGCGACGGCGTTGTCCCAGCATAAACCGGCTAATCATCGTGGACCTACGGGTTGGCCGGTTAACGTCAGCGATGGTTACGGGCCGGCGGCCCGGTGGTCGTTGCGGGCGAGGTGACCGAGTTGTTCTTCGTCTCGCCGGACGCGGGCGGCGATGGCTTCGATGACGATGCGCGGGGCTGCGATGTCGGATGCGAGGCCGGTGAGAGTGTTCGCTTCAGCGGTCCGGTGCCGGTGCTCATCGATGGTCGCGCAGGGCGGGGTCGCGGCTGCTGCCGGTGAGCGACGGGGACAAAGACGCGGAGATCCTCGCGCTGCGCCACCAGCTCTCAGTTGTGCAGCCGCAGCTCGGGCCGGGCAGGGTCCGGTTCACCACGACTGACCGGGCGCTGCTGGCGGCACTCCTGCGCCGGCTCCCGGGGAAGTGCCCTGCGGGAGTCCGGGCAGTTCTATAACGAGCACCGGCCCCATCAGGGCATCGCGAACGCCCGCCCGCTCCAGCCACTACCCGTGCCGCTGGCAGCTCCTGGCCGAATCGCGTTCCTCGACATACGAAGGACCAACCGACCCGGCGGGGTGCTCCATGAGTACCAGCATGCAGCATGAGCTGCGCGGATGACGTTTTCGGCAAGGACACGCCTAGCTCCCGTTCCAGCTCGTTGACCCGGACGGTCAGCTCACGGCAGCGGGCGACCAGGTTCGTGGCGATCCGGGCTACCACGCCGTCGAAGTCCTTCGACGGACGGCCAGCTCATCCAGGACCCGGTCAGCCATGCCCCGTAGTTGATGCTCCCACCATGGCCGTTCCTGCTGAACCCGGTGAGGGCATACGTCCCCGGGCGCCCGCTGCTGCGCCGCGGTAAGCGGATGTGGGATGCTCTGAGGCCATGTCGCGGTGCAGTAAGGGGAAGGACCGGTGCAGCAGAGTCGGGGGTTAGCGACGCGTATCTGGTGGCCCGCGCCCGGGATGGTTACCTGGATGCCTACGAGATGCTGGTCCAGCGGCACTCCGCGATGGTGTACCGGGTGGCGCTGCGGCTGTGCGGTGACCATCATGACGCTCAGGACGTAGCGCAGGATGCGCTGGTCGCAGCGTGGCAGAACCTGGACCGGTTCCCGGGACGATTCGTCGTTTTCGACCTGGCTGTACCAGATCGTCACCCGTCATGCCCTGAATAAAGTCACCCGCCGGGCCGTGGCCGGGTCGCTGGACCTGCTGCCGGGCCTGGCTGATCCGTCGGCGGGGCCGGACGCCCATGCTGAGCATGTTCTCGCGGCGGACGCGGTGACCGACGCCCTGGCCGGGCTGCCGGTTCCGCAGCGGGTGGTGGTCGTGCTGCACCATCTCGAGGGCCTGTCCTATGCCGAGGTGGCGGCCGTGACCGGCAGCACGGAACCAGCCGTCCGTAGCCATCTGTTCCGGGCGCGGCGCACACTGGGTAAGAAGCTGTCAGAATGGAGGTGACCTGTGGGGGAGTCACCTGAGGGGCGCCCGGACGTCCAGCGCCTGCTAGATGCAGCCGCTGTGCCGTGCGGGACGCCAGTGGATGCGCTGCTGGAGCAGGTCGCGGCCGGCCGCGCCGCGGACCTGGACGCGCACCAGCGAGACTGCGTGCACTGCCGGGCCGCTCTTACTGAGCTTGCTGCATTGTGGGCCCCGGTCATCCAGGAGGCGGCCGCCCCGGTCCCTGTCCCCCCGGATCTGGCCGCTGCGGTAATGAGCCAGATCCGTGTCCTGGTCCGCGACGTCTGGTACACGCTGCAGACCACCGGCCTAGGCGGCATCCGCATAGCGGCCCGCACCGTGGCCGCGCTGGCCCGCGATGCCGCCCGGACGGTGCCCGGCGTCCGGGTCGCGCTTGGCCGCTCCACCCAGGGCAAGCTTGCCGCCCTGGCCGAGCGGGCCACCTTCGCGCACCGTCATCCGCATGCCGCCGTCGGGGTCCTGGGCCGCACCGCCGTGGTGGATCTCGCCGTCGCGGTGTCGTACGGCGATCCCGTGCATGACGTAGCCCGCGGCATACAGCAGCGGGTCATCGCTACGCTACGTGACAGCATCGGCCTGCAGAGGGTCATCGTCAACATTACCGTCGACGATGTTCTCACCGGCGACGACAAATAACAGACCTGGCCCTCGTCTCGCCAGAGGTCCGGCTCTGCGGCTGGCTGGTCTTGCCCGGCCCTTCATCAGCCTTCAAGGACGCTGGACTGCTGCCAGCCCAGCACCAGATCCGCGGAACGGCGCAAGGCCGAGCGCTCCGCCCACGCCGCCAGCCCGCCGTCGCCGCCTGACGCTGCCATATGCCTCCGTTCTCAGCATGACAGGACATCTCCGCCCAGCATTCCGAAAGGATTCCCTGCGTCCCGTAAGTGCAAAATTGCCGGCATTCATACGACGAATGCAGCCTCCGAATTGCGAGGTAATTCATGACATTGCCAATCTACGGGTGTTTCGCGTATTCATGTGCGGCACGGCTAGCCGGGCGGCGAGCATGCACGATCAGCGCGAGTAACACTGCGGAAGCTTTCCGGCTGGCACGGCTGCCTTCGGCCGCCCGGCTCCGCCGCCAGCATGGGATCACTGCGCAGTGGCAGGAACTCCTCCAGCGTCCCGAGCTCTCCCAGATCCCGGCAAGTGATAGCCGAGGTGGCCAGGTATGCGCTGGCCACGCCCCCGGTCAGGCGCAGGGGCCGGTCCCGCACCTGGGCCGGTGATCACGGCCGCTGGATCGGCATCGCGGAGTTCCGGCCGCCCAGCCGGGGCGTCGGCTCGTCCTGAACGGGCCCGGTGTACTCGCCGCGGGCTGTCGACTACCTGGCCTTCGAGACCGGGCACCGGACGGGATGGTTTCTCTGCGGCCGGTGACGCGGAGAGTTTCTGCCGCGGAACCAGGCGAAGGCCGCGGATCGCCTCATAATCCGCCAGCGCTCTTGCTCGGTTATCGTTTGACTTGAACCGCCGCTCTGCGGCTCCGCTTCCCCGAAGGAACAATCTCAGTGCCAGCCGCCTACTTCGACAATCTCCAGATCCTCAAGGCGATCGACGAGCGCCAGGAGCAGGCCGAGGGCCGACTGCTGCGGATCAACGCTTAGCAGCTGCTGAATGAGATCTCGGGCACCTTCGCTGCCGACCCGCGGCTGATGCCGGGCTTCCTCCAGGAGCTGTTCATCGCCCGGGCCGCAAGGCAAGCTGGACTGGCGGCTGATGAATAAGGGTGCTAACCCCCGCTGGATGCGAACTTTTACCTCCAGCAGATCCAGGACCTGGTGCTGACGTCGGCTGGGCAGGACCGGGCGCGGAACCGGGTGGTGCTGCTGCCCCACCCGACCCTGCTGAGGATGATGGTCACGACCTGAGGGCCTCCAGCGAGGGCGCCTCGGGCGCCGGATCGGGTGTGCGGCGCGTCTGGTTCCTGACTGGTAACAGGCGCGGTCCTCGCGGCGAGCTATGAGCCAGCGTG
>JALYVS010000726.1 GCA_030853115.1 Actinomycetota bacterium | reverse complement strand
CGCCGGCGCCGTGCTCGCCGCGGCCGACAAGGCCCGGCAGGGCCGGCTGTGGGCCGCCGCCAACGTGCCCCAGCCCGGTTCGCGATCATCCCCGCCCACGCCGGCGACGATGCCATCAGGCAGGCGGCAGCCGCGACGGGATTTCCGTGCGTGATCAAGGCGGTCTCGCTCAGCGCCAGCCAGGGTGTCTTGCGCGCCGACGACGCCGGTCAGGCGGTACAGGCGGCCGCGCGGATCCGCCCGATCCTGGCCACCGCACGCCGGGACGCGGCCGGATCGCTGCTGGCCGAGGAATACCTACCCGGCCCCGAGCTGCGCATCGACGGACTACTCGACGACGGCACCCTGATCCCGCTGGCCATCTTCGACAAGCCCGCCATGCCGGAAGGTCCCACGTTCGAGGAAACCCTGCTTGTCACTCCGTCCCGGCTCCCGCGGCATGTCATCGCCGAGACCGTGGGCACCGCCGGGCGCGCCGCCCGCGCGCTCGGCCTGCGGACCGGGCCTGTGCACGCCGAACTGCGCGTCACCAGTACCGGGCCCGCCATGCTGGAACTGGCGGCCCGCTCCATCGGCGGCCTGTGCTCACGCGCACTCCAGTTCCCCGGCGGCCAGAGCCTGGAACAACTCATCCTGGCCAACGCCCTCGGCGAACCGGTCCCGCCCCGCTGCCAGCACATCCCCTGGTCATCCGGAGTGTTCATGCTCCCGGTGCCGCGGGCCGGCGTGCTCCGCTCAGTCGAAGGCCGCGCCGACGCCGATGCGGTACCCGGGATCACCGGCGTGACCATCACCATCCCGCGAGGCCGCCGCGTACGCCCGCTCCCCGACGGGGACCAGTACCTGGGCTTCGTCTTCGCCGAGGCGCCCACCCCCGGCGAGGTCGAGAAGGCACTCACTACCGCCAGCCAGCGGCTGCACGCAGTCATCGAGTGATCATCTCGGAACGGATGATGAACACTGCTCGCGCTCCGGACGGCTTATGTTCCCTGCCCCGCACGGGTCGCCTGGCTCGTGCCCGGTGGCCAGCTCCAGCGCCCGGGTAAAACAGCAAGCCACGGCTTCGTGAGCGGCGCCGGTCGAAGCGGAAGACGTACTTATCCAGTTAGGCGGGCATTAGGTGGAATCTGGGATCACGTCAGGCAGCCCCGAATATTGCTTCTGATTATTCGGTGCCTTATCCGTCCATACGGACTGGGCGGTTGCCGAGCAGGCGACGCGGAAGGTGTTCCGAGCTAAGTTAGCTGGCCGCTGTGCATGGTCACCGTGCGCCGCCAGTGGTGGCCTTGTGCCAGGCGCCGGCGCGCAGCAGGCGCAGGCCGTTGAGGCCGACGATGACGGTGGAGCCTTCGTGGCCGAGGACGCCTAGCGGCAGCGGCAGGTGCCCGGCCAGGTCCCAGGCGGCCAGGGCGGTGATGATGACCGCGGCGATGACCAGGTTCGCGGTGACCACCCGGCGGGCGCGGCGCGACAGGGCGATGACAGCGGGGATCGTGGCCAGGTCGTCGCGCATGATGACGGCGTCGGCGGTGTCCAGGGCGAGGTCGGATCCGGCCCGGCCCATCGCAGCGCCGGTGGCTGCGGCGGCGAGGGCGGGGGCGTCGTTGATGCCGTCCCCTACTAGCAGGACCCGGGCTCCGTGTGCCTGGAGGTCGTTGACGGCACCGACCTTGTCCTGGGGCAGCAGGCCCGCGCGGACGTCGCTGATGCCGACCTGGCTGGCCAGGCGCGCGGCGGCGCGCTGGTTATCCCCGGTAAGCAGGACCGGGGCGGCGCCGGTCACCTCGGTGATCCGGGCGACAGCGGACGCGGCAGCAGGGCGGGTGCGGTCCGCGATGGCAAGCAGCGCGACTGGGGCCCCGTCTACCCGCATTACCGCAGCGGTCTGCCCGCCTTCCTCCAGCTCCGCAACCTGCGCGGCTGCGACGGCCGGCACCTGGCCGCCGAGCAGGTGCGCCGGGCTGCCGACCTCGACGCGGCGGCCGTTGACCAGGGCGCTGACGCCCCGGCCGGGGACGGCGGTGAACTCCTCCGCGCGGGCC
>JALYVS010000725.1 GCA_030853115.1 Actinomycetota bacterium | reverse complement strand
GGCGCGGACCGCCCGGCGCGGTGCCTTTACTCGTCTTCCCGGGGAGGGCGCTGGTCCTCGAAGAAGTCCAGCTTCCCGAAGGCGCGGTGCTCATCGTCGGTGCTGAAGACCTGGCGGCCGTACAGTGCCTGCTGGCAGATCCGCGAGCTGTCGCTGGCGCCGAGGTCGAGCTTCGGCGCTCGGCGGCGGGCTCGGTGAACCACTGCCTGATCCGGAGCAGCCGGACCCCGTCCGCCCCGGGCCCGTCTTCCCCGAAGACGAGGGCACGGACTCCCTGGAGCACGGTCTCGTGGGAGAGCGTCTTCTGCTGGCCGCTCGGGTCGGTGAAGGTGACAGACCACGACCAGCGCTGGCCGTCGCCGAGCTCTATCTTCTCCGGGTCGAACGTTCCGTCCCACGGGTCGGCCTTGTACTCGGCGTCCGGCCCGGCCACGATGTCCTGCCAGGTCACGCCTCCGAGCCACGAAGACGACGCGGCGAGGAAGCTCTCGGCGATGCGCCGGGTCTCTTCGTCGCCGATCAGGTGGGCCCCTGGGCCGGGTGCCGCCTCGATGTTGCGGCGCGCGACGTTGTAGCGCTCGCCGGTCTGGGCCATCCGCCGACGGACATCGTTCTTCTTCGCCTTGTCCTCGGTCATTGCCTGTCCCTATCCGGGCCGCGGTCCCACGCACCACCGCCCGCGACGTCGGCATGACGAGACGCTTGCTGGTGAAAGACCGATGCGCGAGTCGGAGACCCTTAAGACGATCTTGCGGTGGTAGGTGGCCTTGGCGAGGGCGGACCAGGTCGGCACCACCTTCTCGATGCCGACCACGGACACCAGCATCTCGGGCACGAGAGCGAGACAAAGCGGGGGAGGCTACGCCGTGAGCGCCACGGGATCCACTGTCCCGCTGAGGCCGGGGTACCAGCGGTGAAAGCCGTCGGCGAGCTGATCATTGAGGACACCCAGCGTGACTGTCTGGAAATCGAACGTTCGCGATACACCAAGAACCCGAACGTGTTCCCGCAGGTCAGATCTGTAACGATTCCCGTGTACGCGGCTATGCCATGCACACGGGGGTTCGCGTTACGATCCACCCATGAGAGTCGGGACCGCCAGGGTCAGCACCCGCGATCAGCACCCCGAGGCCCAGGAAGACGCACTGCGGGCGGCCGGCTGCGAGCAGATCTTCATCGACAGGGCATCAGGAAAGCTCGCCCGCCGTCCCGGGCTCGACAAGGCGCTGCTGGTACTGCGGGCCGGCGACCAGCTCGTGGTCACCAAGCTGGACCGGCTCGGCCGGTCCCTGGAACACCTCATCGCCTTGTCGAGGGAACTGCAGGACCGGGGAGTGGACCTGGTCGTGCTGGACCAGGGCATCGACACCTCCACCGCCGTCGGCCGGATGTTCTTCCAGATCCTCGGCGCGATCGCCGAATTCGAGCACGCCCTGATGTCCGAGCGGACCATGGACGGGCTCGAAGCCGCCCGCACCCGCGGCCGGACCGGCGGGCAGAAACCCAAACTCGGACCCCGCCAGGTCACACTCGCCCGGCAAATGTACGAAGAAGTCGCCCAGGACGGCAAACGCCGCTACACCGTCCAGCAGATCGCTGGCGAATTCGGCGTCACCCGGCCAACCATCTACCGTCACCTCGGCACCGCCCAGGCCGACCCGGGACCAGCGTCGTCACCTCCGCCCGAGTAGCGCCGTGCCACCAAGCCAGTGCCGCCAAGTGGCCCAAGGCTCAGCCATCCCGCGATCAACCGAGTGGCGGCTCACCGTAGCTGTAGAAGTTCCAGGCCCCCGCGCCGACGCTGACCCGCCCCATCACCTCTCGTCGCCACAACTCGACATGCGACTACGCACAGCTACTTGGGGCTGGTCGTACGGACCTGAGTGGAGGGCCTGGCCACCGTCATGGAGGCGCTGGCCGTTAAGGCCGATGCCCCTATGGATGGCAAGCCATTGAAGGAACTTTGCCCGTGGCGTCGTTGCCGGGGCGGATGAGCTTGAAGAGGTCGCGGGCGACGTAGCGTTTGAGGCACCGGATGGCTT
>JALYVS010000724.1 GCA_030853115.1 Actinomycetota bacterium | reverse complement strand
ACGCCGAGCTGCGCCGCCGCGGCCGCCGGCACGGCCGCAAGCGGTCGCCCGGCTGATGCGCCGGGCCGGGGTCCAGAGCCGGGCCGCGAAGCGGTGGAAGAAGACCACTATCCCCGACCCCGCCGCGGCCGCCCGTACCGACCGGATCCGCCGGGACTTCACCGCCGATGCCGCCCGGGTCAACACTCGCTGGTGCGGCGACGGTTAGCGGGTACTCAGGGGGAAGCACTCGGGACAGTTGCAAGTAGATGCCAGCCATCCCCAGCCTCGGAGCGCCCAGGATCAGAGCGAATGGACGGAGCCAGCTGAGCGCGGGCGGGGCGCGGCGACGAGCGCGTGGGTGTAGAGCACGGGGCAGAGGACGACGTTCATGAAGAACCGTTCGGCGGCGTTCTCCGCCTCGGCGAGGTCGCGGTGTTCGAGATAGGCGGCGACGATGCTGGCGTTGTGCGCGCGATACCAGGCCCGGGCGGTCGGGTAGTCCGCGAAGGACATCCAATAGTCGACCGTCCGCGAGGACGATGGGCCGGGACGGGAGCCGCTGAGGGCCATGGCCTGGCAGCCGTCAAGCAGCAGGCGCTCATTCACTGCCCGCCACCACGGACTCCCGGGCCGGGCGGCGTGTGGCGGCGCGAGCACGCCGCGCTGCACCTGCCAGCGCATGAACGACATCGCCGCGCGCCGGTACGGAAGATGCCGGGGAGGCCGCCCGGACGGCCCGTGATAGGTACGCTCGACCAGCGCGAGCCGCGCCGCCGGATCATCACGCACCACCGCGACCCGCTGAGCCGCCCAGCCCGCGGCCGTCGTCCCAGGCTCCATACGCCTACTGTCCCAGCCTTGCAGCCCGTCGGCCATGTCACCGGCGGATTGCCGCCCAGAGGATCAGGCCCTCCTGGGGAACCCGTCGCCCGCGCACGCTCCTGCTCAGTGCCCAGAACCCAGGTGGTCAGTCTCTTCCGCCCCGCAATAGCGAGCAGGCCGATCAGCCCCGCCCCGACGTCATCAGCAGCAAATGGCATACCGCCATCTTTCCAGCCCTCCGCGATCAGGCGTCAGCCAGAACCAACAATCCCGGCCGCGCCTGGCAACGGGCTCGCACCCGCCGTCGATGACGCGATCGCTGCGACGGGCGAGCGAGCGAGGCGATCCGGCGGGAAGCGGCCGCCTCCTAGGATGGTGTATTCACGGTGGCGCTGTTGCGCCATGACCGGGGTGGTCGTTCCAGATCGCCGTTTGCACAGCAGATGAGGAAGCGTCAATGGACATGCCGCTGCAGGTCTCGCACTGGCTGGCACAGCCTGGGATGTACCAGCTCGACGTGACCATCGGTGGAGCACTCAAAGAAGCGGCGGGCCGGTGGGCCGATCGCGTCGCTCTGGTCGAAGGCACAGGCGCCACCGATGCGCGATCCTGGACGTTCGCGTCGCTGCTGGAGACGGCGGAGCGGGTGGCCCGCGCCTTGCTCAGCCGATTCGACCCCGGGTCGCGGATAGCGGTGTGGTCGACTAGCCGGCCCGAGTGGGTGCTGCTGGAGTTCGGCGCCGCGCTCGCCGGGATCACGCTCGTCACCGTCAACCCCGCGTACGGTCCCGGTGAGGTCGAGTTCGTCCTAGTTCAGTCCCGGGCCGATGGCTTGTTCGTGGAGCCGGCGGTGCGTTCCCGCGATCTTCTCGGCATAGCGCGGAGCGTCAGCGACAAGCTCCCCGGCCTCGGGGCCGTCGTCTCGTTTGATGACTGGGACACGTTCGTGAGGTCCGCGGCCCACGGTCCGTCCGAGCTCCCGGTCGTGCACCCCACGGACCCGGCACAGATCCAGTACACCTCCGGAACGACAGGCTTCCCGAAGGGGGCACTGCTGACACACCGCGGACTGGCGCTCAACGGGAGGATCTACGCCGAGACCATCGGTGCAAGCCCGGACGACGTCTGGGTCAATCCGATGCCCCTGTTCCACACGGCCGGGTGCGGGCTGGTCACGCTGGGCGCCTTGCAGACGGGCGGCACCCAGGTCCTTCCGCGTCATTTCGACGCCGACCTGAT
>JALYVS010000276.1 GCA_030853115.1 Actinomycetota bacterium | reverse complement strand
GTACGGGCAGGTCCTGCGCGGCTGCGCCGACGGACGGCGAGGCCCGGTCGCGATGGCCCGCGTCCGGGCCGGCACCGAGGTGACCCGCGCCCTGTGCGCGCCCGGCCAGCTGCACATCGCCGCCTACGAGGGACCCCAGAGTCACGTGCTGGCCGGGTCCGCCGCAGGGATCCGCGAGCTGGCCCGCCGAGCCGTCCCGCTGGGCGTCCCGGTCGAGGTGCTGAGCAGCACCAGCGCTATGCACTCCCCCGCCCTGGCCAGATGCGCCGCCCCGCTGCGGAGCGTTCTCGCGGGGACCCGGGCCGCTGCGCCCCAGCGCAGGCTGATGTCCACCATCACCGGCCAGCTGATCACCGCAGACGACGACATCGCTGAGCTGCTCGCCCGGCAGGCCAGCCTGCCGGTGCTGTTCGCCCAGGCAATGACGCAGGCTGCGCTGGACGCGGACCTTATCGTGGCCGCCGGACCCGATGCCGGCCTGGCCGCCACGGCCGCCGAATGCTGCGGCCTGCCCGCTGTCACGATCACGGCCCCCACCCGGGCCGGCCGGGCCGAGGCCATCTCGGCCGAGACCGCCGCCGCCCTGTTCACCGCCGGGGTCATCGCGGACCTGCTGCCGTTCCTGGCACCGCCGGGCACGCTGGCTAGCAGGACGATTCCGCGCATGCGGCTGGCGGAGCCGCCGGACCCGCGGGATCAGGCAGGCAACGGTGCCGTGCCGCCGGGAAATACGATCCGCTCGGGGCAGGTCACCTAGCCGCTCGAGGCAGGTCAATTAGTCCGCCCGGGCAGGTCAACTAACCGCCCGGGACAGGTCAACTAACCGTCCGGGGCAAGTTAGATGGCGAGCACCCGGGATGCCTCCCAGTCGGGGCGCAGCGGCATGCCCGAAGTCCCGCCCGCGGCGAGCCGGACGCACAGCACCTGGTGCAGCTCGATGTGGTTGCGATCGAAGGCAAGCCGGGAGCCTGCCATGTACAGCCGCCACACCCGGGCGGTGCCCTGGCCCACTTCGGCGACCGCCTCGCTCCAGTGCGCGTCCAGGTTGGTGCCCCAGGCGGCCAGGGTCTTGGCGTAGTGCTCGCGCAGGTTCTCCTCATGCCGCACTTCGAAGCCGGCGTCGTGCATGAGCGAGATCAGGTAACCGGGTCCCTCGAGTTCGCCGTCCGGGAACACGTACCGGTTGATGAACCCCTTCTTGCGGATGGGGGGCTCGATATTGTCCGCACGGGTGATGCAGTGATTCAGCAGCCGGCCGCCGGGCTTCAGCTTCCCGTACAGGAACGCGAAGTAGGACGGCAGGTTCTGCTTGCCGATGTGCTCGGTCAGCCCGATGGAGCTGACCGCGTCGAAACCCGTCTCCGGCACGTCGCGGTAATCCAGGTGCCGCACCTCGGCCAGCCCGGACAGGCCTTCGCGCTCGATCATCTCCTGGGCCCACGCGGCCTGCTGGGCCGACAGCGTCACGCCGAGGGCCTTGACGCCGTACTCCCGCGCGGCGTGGATCACCATGCCCCCCCAGCCGCAACCGACGTCAAGCAGGCGCATGCCCTCATGCAGCCCCAGCTTGCGGGCGACCAGGTCGAACTTATTCGCCTGCGCCTCTTCCAGGGTCGCGTCCTCGCGCGGGTAGCAGGCGCAGGTGTACGCCATCGACGGCCCGAGCACCCACTCGTAGAACCGGTTGGACACGTCGTAGTGATGGGAGATGGCCCTGGCGTCGCGGCCTTTGGAGTGCAGCCGGCCGGTCAGCCAGCGGCGGCTCTGCTGGACTTCCTGCGGCGGCGGCGGCATCCGGTGCACCAGCAGCTTGGGGCCGCCGAGGGCCTGCAGCAGCCGCAGCTTCTCGCCCACGCTGATGCTGGGGGACTGGGCCTTGGTCGTCCTGGCCAGGGCTTCGTACATGTCCCCTTCGATGTCCAGGTGCCCGGCGACGTAAGCCCGGGCCAGCCCCAGCTCGCCCGGCGCCTGGGCCAGGTAGGCCACCGCCACCGGGGAGCGGACCGTCAACTTGACCGGAGATCCGGCCGCGCCGGCGTGACTGCCGTCGTAAGCAGCGAATTCCAGCGGGGCATCGGGCCCCACGAATGACTCAAAGACTTCCGCCAGTGCCATTCTTAGCGTTCCTTTCCGAGCTGGGGTAACTCAGCGTCCCGAGACGCACTTCTCATAGAGGCCGAGCAAGCGCCCCGCACCGTCGTAGCTGCGCTTGAGCGCCCGGTAAGCGTCGCCGTTGTAACGCTGGTAGAACTCGTCCTCGGCATAGAACGAGGTCGAATACAGCGACTTGTGGCCGTCCAGCTTCGCCACCTCGTCCTCGATGAGACGGTTGTAGTAACCGTCGGACCCGGCTTTCAGGCCGTCGGGCAGCGGGACCATTCCCCAGAACCCGAAGTTCACGTACACCTCGCCAGGGGCCAGCGGATACAGCGGCCAGACACGCTCACCGCGAAGCCGCAGCGGGCACATCCAGACCGGACTCATCCCGACGTTCGCCTCGAAAAACCGCAGGAAATCGGCACCCCGTTCGACTGGGATCTCCACGTCCTGGATGACGGCCTCGCGGGCCGGGAGGTGCCGCCGGGCCATCAGGGTGTCGCTGAGACCATGGCGCCGGTCGAAGGCGATCAGCTTGCGGTAGACGTCGCTGCGCCGGTAACGGCGCGGCCACAGCCGCCTGACCATCGGCTTTTGCACGCCGAAGGGACGCGAGCACCAGAACCAGTCGGTATCCCACCGCCACAGGTAATCCCGGATGGTGAGGAAATCCTCCTTGTCGCGCCTGATCGACTCGTAGTACACCTGCTGGCCGGTGTAATCGCTGCGCCACGGCGCGACGTCGCTAAAGGCCCCGACCGTGAGGTAAAGCTCCCCGGGTCCGAACGCGGTTCCGTCAACGAAATCCGCCCGGTGACCGCGGAAGCTTCCCGCCGCGGCGATCTGCGTCACCGCGTCCATGCACTCTTCCGCGGTGCTGAACGGGAAGTGCCGAAGATGCACGAACGGCTGCACCGGCTCCAGTTCGATCGTGAGCGACAGCGTGTAGCCCAAGGTTCCGTAGGAGTTCGGGAAGCCGCGGAACAGGTCCGAGTACTCGTTGTCGTCGGTGGCGCGGACCACCCGGCCGTCGCCGGTCAGGATCTCCATCTCGAGCACGGACTCGTGTGGCATGCCGCTGCGCAGCGAGGTGGACTCGATGCCCAGCCCGGTCACGGCCCCGCCCAGGGTGATCGTCTTGAGCTGCGGCACCACCAGTGGCATGAGCTGATGCTCAAGGGTGGCGTCGCACAGGTCCTCGTAAGTGGTCATGCCGCCGACCCAGGCCGTCCGGCGGTCCGGATCAACCCGCAGCACATGATCGAAAGCGGACACGTCCAGTCCGGCCCCAGGACCCCCAGCGGCGTGGGCCGCCCGGTCCTGGCGGCCGACCGAGGCCGGGGGGCCCTCGTCGCGGAACCTGAACAGGTTGGACGTGCGCTTAGCCAGCCGGACAGGTGTTCCCGGCGGCCAGGCCGCGTACGACTCACGCAATCCGGCCACCGCGACCTCGTGCGTGTCGGCAGTCATCCGGGCATCCTTCCGGTTAAGAGCGGTTCACCCGTCACCTCAACGACCATGAACGGGCAAAAGGCAAGATATATGCTGAGCTGGACGAACATCTCAGGCAGTGTATCCCGGATGACGGGCCTTCCTCGTGGGACGCTGATCGGCACCTCGGCCTGACCTCACCGTTCGTCGTCTAGGTCCGGATCGTGGACGTCGATGTCCATGTCGTGATCACGGTCCGCGTGTTCCCCGGCGTCGTGGTAGCTGGCGGCGACCTCCTCCGGAGTCATCGGCAGCCTGGCCAGCGACGGGGGCGCCCCCGCGGTGATCACCTGGCGGAGCAGCAAGGCCATCGAGTAACGAGGGTCGTCGGCCAGGGCCCGGTCAAGGGCGACGTTCGCCAGCGCACCGTCGCCCGACTGCCAGGCCACGAAGGCGAGCAGAGCCGCGGGCGCGGCCACGTAACCGGGCTGCGCGCGACGGATCACGTCGATCCACAGCCGGCGGTGCGCGTCCCGGTGGACGGGGTCCATCCGGGCCCACGCGTCGTCTCTGACCCGCAAGTCTTGAAGCGCTACCGTCATCTGGGCGAACTGGTAGTCCGTGCTCACCCGGCCGCCGGCCCGGTACGTGGTGACCAGGGCGATCACCGTGGCCAGTCCTTCGGAAGCGATCAGGTGCCGCACCGCACCGAGGCGCCCGGATTTGCGGGCTTTCGCGAGCAGCGCGCTGACGTGCCGCTCGGCCCGGCGGGTGGCCTGGCGCATGGACTCCGCGGCGATGCCGGTAAGCGGGGCGACGCGAGCGGCCACCGCGGTGCGGTCGGCCAGCACCCCTGCTTCTCCGGCGGCACCCAGGGTGGCCGCTGGCGCCTGAATACGCGGATCAACGGGCACGCCCGCGGCCGGGCAGCAGGCATCGTCGCCGCAGAAGTAGGACCAGTACCGGCCGCCCTCGGCCCGGATAAATTCCTGCAGGTCGATTCCGGTTGCGCGCGCTGCGTCCCGCACCGCCGCCGCGACGAGGTCGACCAGCGCCCCAGGACCGTAGCCCACCGCCACCATGGTGGTGATCTCCTGGGCACTCAGGACGCCCACGGCGTGCGCGGCCAGGTCCGCGGCTATGCCCACGCCGGAGGGGTCAGGCAGGTCGTACCGGAGGGTGACCTTGACGCCGCCGTGGGGACGCTCGGTTCCGATTACCACCAGGCTGGCCTCGGGCACGAAGCCGAGGAGATGAGGGACCAGGGCGAGCAGGGCCGCTGGTGAATCAGCCCGGACCAGGACGGAGTCCGGTGGCTGGGCTGGGAAGTCATGAGGCTTTTGCGGGGATTCGTCACCCGCAGTGAGTGTTTGTGCCATACCGCTAGCGTGCGGGGACGGGAAACCTCATGCCTGGAGCCATCCGCGCCTGTGGATAACTCCCGTTATCCACAGGGTGGGACGACGGTCTGCGTCGAAATGTCCTCGCGGGGGCCGACGCCGGCCATCAGCAGCAAAGGCGGTCTACAGGCGGATCCCGAGCAGGGCGTCGACCGTTTCCGAGACCAGGCCGGCCCCGGCCACGTCCGCGGCGGTGATCTGCGTAGGCGCCCTGGCCAGCAGCGAGTCGGCCCATCGATCCACCAGGGCGAGCGCGCCGGGCGCGTCCAGGTCGTCCCGCAGCCGGGCCCGTACCCCGGCCAGCACCCCGTCGGCGACACGGACCGGATCTGCGCCGGGCAGGCCGAATCCGGCCTCGCGGGCACTGAACCCGCCCCCGGAGGTCACCGGATCTGGCTCCGCGGGTACGTCAGGAACGGCAGCCTCGGCTCGAGCCCGCGCGGAGCGCCAGCGGGCCAGCCGGGCCTGCCCGGCGCCGAGGGCAGCGTCGGTCCACTCCCAGTCCGAACGGTAGTGGTGCGCCAGCAGGGCCATCCGCACCGCCATCGGGTCCACGCCGTCGGCCAGGAGCCGGTTCACGAACACCAGGTTGCCCAGCGACTTGGACATCTTCTCGCCCTGATAGCTGACCATCCCGGCGTGCGCGTACACCCGGGCGAACGCGCCGTCCACCGGAGCCAGCGCGACCCGGGCGTGCGACGCGCTCATTTCGTGGTGCGGAAACACCAGGTCAGAGCCTCCGGCCTGGACGTCGAAGGCCGGTCCCAGGTACTCGGTGGCGATCGCGGCGCACTCGACGTGCCAGCCGGGCCTGCCGCGTCCGAACGCCGAGTCCCAGGACGGCTGGCCGGGCCGTTCAGCCAGCCAGACGAGGCAGTCCAGCGGATCCTTCTTCCCCGGCCGGCCCGGGTCGCCACCACGCTGGGCGGCCAGGTCGGCCATCTGAGCCGGGTTGAAGCCGCTGGCCGTGCCGGGCCCGGACAGCAGGCCGAACTCCGGGTCCGCCGATCTGGCGAAGTAGACGTCCTGGTCCACGTCATACAAGGCGCCCCGGTCCGCCAGAGCGGTGCTGAACCGCTCGATGACCGGCAGCGCCTCGACCGCCCCGATCAGGTGGGCCGGCGGCAGGACGCGCAGCGCCTCCATGTCCTGGCGGTACCGCTCGATCTCGCGGCGGGCCAGCTCACGCCAGTCTTCGCCGTCCCGGGTGGCCCGCTCGAGCAGCGGATCATCGACGTCGGTCACGTTCTGCACGTAGATGACGGTGAACCGAGACGGCGACGGGATGGCCCGCGCGGGCCCGGGGGACTCTGGGGCCGCGTCTAGCCAGGCCCGGACGAGCAGGTCCCAGGCGGTGTAGGTGGCGGCGTGCCCGATGTGCGTCGCGTCGTAGGGGGTGATGCCGCAGGCATAGAAGGTGGCCACCGGGCCCGCCGAGGCGAGGACCAGTTCCCCGGTGGCCGTGTCGTGCAGCCGGGGCGCCGGACCGCTTCCCGGAAGCACGGGGACATCCGCACCACGCCAAGACTCCATGCTCGCCAGGTTATCCTGCGGCCCGGACCTGGCCACCGGCACCTCCGGCGGCACCCGGGAGTGGTCCGGGTGCGCCTGCTAGCCGATGCTGGCGTGCAGCACGGGGGGCCGGCGGACTCCGGTCGCCTGCTCGAAGGCATAGGCCACAGCGATCAGCCGCGGCTCGGTCCACCGGGGCCCGAAGAACGAGACGCCCACTGGCAGCCCGGACACGAACCCGCCGGGAACGGTGACGGACGGGCAGCCGGCCACCGCGGCCGGGCTGGTGGAACCGAAAACGCCGTGGTCGCCGAGCACGTAGTCGGTCAGGCAGGCCGGGTTGGTGGTCAGCGCCACGATAGCCTCCAGCCCGTGCTCGGCCAGCGGCACGGCGATGGCCTGGCGGGCGAGCCTGGTGGCTTCGCGGCGCGCCGTCAGGTACCCGGCGTCGGCCAGGTCACCGCTGGTCGCGTCGGCCTGCTCGAACAGCTCCTGGCCGAACCGGGACAGCACCAGGTCCGCGTTCCGCTGGTTGAACTCGACCAGCTCGGCCAGCGTCCCGGGCAGGCCCACGCCGGCGCCGACGCCGGCCAGGTAGGCCAGGTAGGCGTTGATCCCGTACTTGAACTCATGCCGCAGCGCGGTGAACTCCGGCTCGCCGATCGCCTCCGCGCCGGGCAGCGTCACCGGATCGGTCACCACGGCCCCGAGCGAGCGCAGCTTCGCCACGGCCGTGTCCAAGATGGCGGTGGTCGCAGGTCCGGCCTGGCCCGAGACGTCCCGCCAGATCCCGAGCCTGGCCCCGCTCAGCGCGGCGTGATCCAGCCACGCCGGATAAACCCGGCCGGAATGACTCAGCCAGGACCGTTCGGCCAGGTCATGCTCGCTGTCGGCGACCGGGTCCTCGGGGTCGGCGGCGGCCAGCACGGACAGCAGGGCCGCCGCGTCCGCGACCGACATCGCCATCGGTCCCGCGGTGTCCTGCACCGGCGAGATCGGCACGATACCCCGCCGGCTGACCAGGCCGCTGGTGGGCTTGATGCCGACCACCCCGCAAGTACTGGCCGGGGCCAGGATCGAGCCGTCGGTCTCGGTGCCGACCGCGAGCGGGGCCAGTCCCGCCGCGACCCCCGCCGCCGAGCCCGAACTCGACCCGGACGGGTTACGGTCGAGCGCGTACGGGTTGGCGGTCTGCCCGCCGAGCGTGGACCAGCCGCTGGTGGAATGGGTCGAGCGGAAGTTCGCCCACTCCGACAGGTTCGCCTTGCCGATGATCACCGCTCCGGCCGCGCGCAGCCGCTGGACCACGAACGCGTCCTGCGGTTCGGCCGCGAGCAAGGCGGGCGATCCCGCCGTGGTCGGCATGCCCGTGACCCCGATGTTGTCCTTGACCAGCACGGGAATGCCTTCGAGCGGACCGCGCGGGCCATCGGCCGCGCGGGCCTCGTCGCTCGCGGTCGCCTCGGCCGGGGCATCGAGGTTCACCGTGATGACCGCGTGCAGGGCGGGGTTCAGGTGGTCGATGCGCTGCAGGTAGAAGGCGGTCAGCGTCGCCGAGGTGAGCCGACCGGCGGCCATCTCGGCCTGCAGCCCGGCGACCGAGGCCTGGCCAGCGCTGATCCGGGTACCCGGGATCACATCGCGAATATCCGGCATTGGGGAAGAATAGCCGGGCCGCCGGCGCCCCCGGCAGGCGGTGCGGGGA
>JALYVS010000275.1 GCA_030853115.1 Actinomycetota bacterium | reverse complement strand
GCGCCCGGCCGGCCCCGCGAGGACGCCGCAGCAGCAAGGCCGGCAGCGGAGACTGACCTGGCGGCAGCCCGTTTCCAGCGCAACTGCCGCCCCGCCCGGCGACACTCCCACTATCGCCAGCAGGAGAGGACCACCTGCACGATCGACCTGACGGCGATGCGCGCCCAGCTCGCCGGCTAGATCTTCCAGGCCCGGTACGCGCCGGGCGGCTGGCCGCACTGGCGGCCGATGGCCTTCATGTCGGTGCCGACCGCGGTCAGGGCCTCTGGTGCTCGGCGGCCATGTTCTGCTGGACGTGGTGACCAGGCCGCCGCTGACTTCCCTCGCGGGCCGCGCCGTACGCGAACAGGCCGTTCAGGAGCCGCCCGACGAGCGCGCCGGCATGCTGGTCGGCGCCTAGTGACGCTTCCAGCGCCGTCTGGGTTCCGCCGGCGGATGTCAGCGTCCCGATGACCGGCCCGCACCACGCGTGCGGGTACGACGGGCCGCCGCACCCGGCCAGCGACACGGCAAGCACGGGCCGCGCCCGCGGCTGCCAGCACCTTAATTGCATCCCCCGGAGCCAGACTGAACCGGCAGGCTAGCGCTGCGGCGCGCCGGTGAAGAACGAGCCGTCGGCGGCCTGGAGCGGGTGCCAGCGTGTCATCGCGGTCAGCTGCTTTCCACCGTGAGAGCCAGCTTTCCGCTCGGGTGCCCCGCCTTCGAGATGGCGATGGCTTCGGCGGCCGAGCGCAGCGGCAGGGCGCGGGCGATCGGGACGGTGAGCGTGCCGGCGGCCGCAGCGTCGACGAGCCGTTGCCGCTCGGCGTGGCGCCAGGCAAAGCTCACCGCATCCTGACCGTCCAGGAAGCGCACGCCGAAGGCCTGGACTTGTCCTGGTCGACGATGCTGATGATGCGGCGTTGGTCTGCGACCAGCTCGGTGGAGACCTGCATGGACTCGTCGGTGCCCGCGCAGTCGAAGGCCGCATCGACCCCGTCGGGGGCGGCTTCCCGCACGCGGTCGGCCAGTCCGGACCCGTACTCGATCGGGATCGCGCCGTAGGAGGCGACGAGGTCGGCGCTGTGAGCAGAGCACGTGCCGAGCACGCGCACGTCCTGGGCTGCGATCTGTTGTACGAGGCTGATGCCGCACGCCGAGGACGCCGCGTGGACCAGGACGGTCTGCCCGTCGTCGACCGGGACGACGTGAAGCATCTCGGCTGCGGTGGTGCCGGCGAGCAGCAGGTTCGCCGCTTGCGGAAAGCTCAGTGTGTCGGGTTTGCGCAGCACAGATGCGAGCGGCACGACGAGGTCCGAGGCGTACGCACCGCGGGCGGGGAAGACAATGACCGCGTCACCGACGGCGAACTGGTCGCCGTGCACGGCCGAGCCCACTTCATCGATGACGCCGGCCGCTTCGAGGCCCAGGCGCACCGGCGCGTCACGCGGGCCCGCCGTGCGTTCGAGGCTCTTCCAGTCGGTCGGGTTAACGCCCACGGCGATGACGCGCACGCGCACCTCGTCCGGGCCGGGTGAGGGCAGCTCGATCGTCTCGACCACGGGTTCGGCGTCCTCGCCGGGGAGCCACACGACGGCGACGCTGTGCCGCCCCGCGTCCGGCCCCGGTTCCGATGTTGCGTGCGATGCCGTGTCTGCGGCGTCGCTAACCGGCATGTGGACCTCCTGCCCGGCGATGGTCGAGGGCGCCGGGACGCGGAAGCAGACGAGCAGAGATGAGACGAGTTGGTACTGAGCGACGAGGCCGAGGATCGCGATGGTGCCCCCCTCGCCGAAGATCCGGATGCTTTCGCCGTACACTGGATCGGCCACGTCCTGCGCGTGCAGCAGACCGCGGACGAGGTCGTAGGCGAGGGCGGCGGCGGCGCTCACACCGGACGGAGGCTCGCCGGCGAGGATGGCGGTGACCGCCTCGTCCGGTATTCCGGCGACGCGTGCGGCAGCGGTGTGGGCGTAAATCTCGTAATCGGCCCGCCATGCGGCCGCAACGGTGAGGATCACGACCTGGCGCACGTCGTCGGGGAGGCCGGCCTGGGCGATGGCGCGCACCCAGGCGCCGAAACCGGCGGTCACGTGCGGTGCGCGCAGCATCGCGTTGAACGGCCCGATGAACCGGCCGTCGTCTAGCTGCGCGATGAATCCGTCGTGACGGGACTCCGGGCCGACCAACATCTCGAGCTGGTCGTGCACGGCCCGTTGGTCGTCGTTTAGCTCGTCAGCCCGCAGCAGCGCGAGCCGGCCACCGAGCCCGTGGGGCCCGTCGGGCGTGCTCACGACTGGCCCGGGACCTTGGCGCGGTCGATCCGCTCGTCGAAGCCGGTGTTCGGATCGAGGACGCGCCCGTCAGCCCACCAGTTCTCCGACGGCGACGGGACGACATTGAGGTAGATGTCACGGGTCTCCAGACCGGCGGCCTCCTGCAGGTTCGCGACCACCGACTTGTACAACGCGGACAGGACCTCCGCGGGTCGCGGACCGAAGTAGAACTGGATAAACACGGCTTCGCGGCGCCGCTCGAGCCCGAACGCCGCCGGCGCGGAGATCAGGTTCTCGTCAGCGAGCTCATGGAACACGTGATACAGGTCGTCCTCGGGGATGCCGAGCACCTCGACGAGCGAGCGGTGAATGGCATCCGAGATCGCCTGCTTGCGCTCGGCGGTGCTCCCGGTGCGCAGATAGACCTTCGTCATGGGCATGTGAATCAGTCCTTTCCAGACCGTCGGCTCGTGCTCCAACCCCTTCAGTGAACGCCGGGATCCGCGATGCGGCAAACGACAGTTTGGAAGGTGCCACATGCGTAGTTCGCATGGCTCGTCGGGTAGCGTCGCAGGCATGGAGTGGACGTCCACCTCACTGCGGGTGCTTCGCGCGGTCGCCGAATACGGCTCGTTCACCGCGGCGGCCGCGGCCCTGGGCTACACCCAGTCCGCAGTGTCACGGCAAATCGCAGCGCTAGAACGAGTAGCGGGCGTCGCGCTGTTCGAGCGCCGCGCCGCCGGGGTCCGCATCACTGCGGCCGGCCGAACGATGCTGCACCACGCCTCGGTGGCACTCGACGAAGTCGACCGCGCCGGCCAACTCATACGCGGCACCGCCGAAACCGGCCGTGTCGTGCTGCGCCTCGGCGTGTTCACCAGCGCCGGGCCCGCCCTCCTCCCGGACACGCTCGAGCTGATGCACCGACGCGCGCCCCACGTCGACATCGTCACGCGTGAGGGCTCGACCCCGTCGCTCGCCGCCGG
Organism: Actinomycetota bacterium; assembly: GCA_030853115.1. Classification (GTDB taxonomy): domain Bacteria; phylum Actinomycetota; class Actinomycetes; order Streptosporangiales; family Streptosporangiaceae; genus Palsa-504. The sequence continues at coordinate 4,914 of JALYVS010000275.1, read as the reverse complement.
GCTACGCGCGTCCACACTCGATGTCGCCGTCATCGGCTCGCAGCCGCCGTACCCGCCGCCCGACGATGAGGATCCGCCGTTCGAGCTCACCGTGCTACTCGAGGGCGAACTCGTCGTCGCGGTCCCCGCCGACAGCGCGATCGGACCCGAGGGGCGGGCCAGCCTCGCCGAGCTCGCCGTCGCCACCTGGGTAGCCAGTCCCCACACCTCCCGCGAGCCCGCCTTCGGCGCCTGGCCCGCCCTGCAGCAGCGCCCGGCCGTGGCCCACCAAGCCCGCGACTGGCTGACCAAACTGACCCTGGTCGCGCGTGGCCACGGCGTCACTACGGTCCCCCCGTACCTGGCTTCCGTGCTGCCGCGCGGCGTCCGTCTCGTCCGTGTCACCGACAGCGAACCGATCCGACGCCGAGCCTCGATCGCCCGGCTTCCCGGGCCGCCCTCGGACGCCGTCGCCCAGTTGTGTTCCTGCCTTCGCGACACCGCGCTGGATTTGCCGCTCGAGTGAGCTGGCGGACCCCGCAGCCCGGCGACACGCTGGTGTTCTGGAAATCCGACCGGTGAGGCCGTTGGGATGTGCACGTGCTCACGACAATCGGCGAGTTGCGCGGCCGTGGCATCACGGTCAAGTCGCTGACCGAGAACTTCGACGTAGGCACCAAGGAAGGCCGGTTCAATCGCGGTGCTGGCCGCAGCCGCCGAATACGAACTCGAGCTGCGCGCCGAACGCTTGTGGGGTTCCGAGACGGGTATAGGTGGCTGAGCTGCGAGTATTCCTGCTGAGGTGGCCGCCCTGCTGGCAGGATCGCAGGCTTGTGACGGTACGGATGCTCTACCTGGTCTTCATCCGCCTGGGCGGCTGGATAGCCTTGATCGCACGGTCCGCGGCCTCGAAGGACGCCGAACTGCTGATGCTGCGCCAAGAGGTCGCGGTGCTGCGGCGGCAGCATCCGAAACCGAGAATGGACTGGGCTGACCGGGCAGTGCTCGCCGTCCTGGCCCGGCTGCTCCCCAGGCCGTTGCTGCTGAGCCGGCTGGTGACGCCGGCCACGCTGCTGGCCTGGCAGCGGCGGCTGGTCCGCTGGCGGTGGACTTGTCCGCACCGGGGCGGCAGGCCGCCAGTGGATGCCAAAGCTCGCGTGCTGATCGAGCGGATGGCGCGGGAGAATCCGGGCTGGGGTTACCGGCGGATCCAGGGCGAGCTGCTCGGCCTCGGCGTCCGGGTCGGGGCCTCTACGGTGCGGCGGGTGTTGAAACGGCTGCGGATCCCGCCCGCGCCTCAGCGCAGCCGGACCACGTGGCCGCAGTTCCTGCGGCGCTGTTGCGTTGGTCGATTGCGGATGGCGGGAGACGGCACTGTTGCGTTGTGCCTTCCTGACAGGGTGGAAAACATGATCCGGATGCGCCGCTGGGTTCAGATGGCAAGCGCGAGGTCGTCGAATGCGATGCGCAGCCTGTGGCGGTCGAGAGCTTCGGTGGCGATGTCGTAGTGGCCGCGGCGCAGGTTCTGCACGAAGGCATGACCGGCGGCGAAGATCCGCGCAGAGCGGTGACGCTTCAGCCCGCGCATCGGCCGCAGCCGGGCCTTCAGCCGTCCATGGTCTGCCTCGACCGGGTTGTTCGCATACCGCTCAACCATGTGCAGAGCCGAGGGGACCAGTTCGTCGAGAACTCGTGGGTATGCAGGAGCGCGGTCGGTCGTGACTTCCACCGGGACCGTGCCGGCGCGCAGCGCCCGGGTGAAGAAGCGCCGGGCGGCCGCCAGGTCACGCCGCATGGACAGCAGGACGTCGATGACCTGCCCGTACTGATCGACGGCCCGGTACAGATAGGTCCACTTGCCGGCCACCTTCACGTAGGTCTCATCGACGAACCAGCGGTCACCAGGGGCATGGCGGCACGGCCGGGCAGCTTCGATGAACTCCGGGGTGAACCGCTGCACCCACCGGTAGACGGTGACGTGATCCACGGTGATGCCGCGTTCGGCGAGCAGTTCTTCGACGTCGCGATAGGACAGGCCATAGCGCAGGTACCAGCGGACCGCGAGCGAGATCACCTCGGGCGGGAACCGGAAGCCTGCGAAGACCGAGGTCGTGCGAGGTGCAGTCACCAGACCAGTCTCCGGTCATCCGCGATCGACCAACGCAACAGCGCCGCGGCGGCCGGATCCGGGCCTGGTGCTGCTGGGCGTGCCCATGTCCACCGCGCATACCGGCGCTGCGCAGCTGGTCCGGCTGACGGGCGCCGGACTGCGAGTGCGTCAGATGCCGCACCGCCTCGACGTGGACGGCGCCGCCGACGCCCATGCTGTCGCCAGGCAGATCCCCGGCAGCCGGTTCGCCGCGGTTCTTCGGTCATGCTGCCAGACGGCATGCCGTCATGGCCTCGGCCCGATACCGGTGACCTAGCCGTCGACGGCCCGGTCGCGGGCGGCTACGATCCGTGCCGCGGATGGCCTGGCCGCGGTTGGCCTGGCCGCGCCGGCCAGCGTCCGCAGGCTGTACTCGGCCCGGCCGGGATCGTGCGCATGCTCCGGGCCGGGGCGGGTCCGCGGTTTCATCGTGGCGTTGGTAAGTGGGGTCCCGGCGAGTACGGCCAGGCCGCACAGCACGTAGAGGTCGCTTTCCAGCTGCGGCCACAGGCCGGGCGGATGGCCCGGCCATGGCATCGGGATCTTCCCGGAGAAGACCACGGCGACGGTGATCGCGGCCAGGGCGTACCCCGGTGAGCGGTGCCGCCACGCCGCGGTGGTCAGCGCGACCAGCAGCGGCACGGCCCATACCCAGTGGTGGGTCCAGGAAATCGGCGAGAGCAGCAGGCCGGTGATGGCGCAGCATGTTGCCCCGGCGAGTTGGCGTCCGTGCCGGTGCGCCCGCGCGGCGATCGCGATCCCGGCCAGGCCGACCGCCAGCTCGGCGGCCAGCCACCAGGGCCGGCCCGCGTCAAGGTCCCCGCCGAGCCGGGCCAGCACTCCGGACAGCGACTGGTTGGCCGGGTTGGCCGTGATGCCGATCCGGCGGGCGTTCAGGAACACGCCGTCCAGCCAGAACGTGCGGGACGGCGATGGCAGCACGGCCAGGCCGATGGCCACCGTGGCGGCGAACGCCGTCGCGGCCGTGGCCGCCGCCCGGACCCGGCCGGTGATCGCCAGGTAGGCGATGAAGATCAGCGGGGTCAGCTTGAGGCCGGCGGCCAGCCCGGTCGCGATCCCCTGCCACCAGCCGCCGTCGCGGCGGCCCAGCACGTCGGCTGCGACCAGCGCGGCCACGATCAGGTCGGTTTCGCCCAGGTGCAGTGTTTCGGATACCGGGAAGGTGAGGAGCGCGAGCGCGGTGACGGCGAACATGGTCTCCGGCCGGCGCCGTACCCCAGCCGCGCCGAGCGACAGCCAGCACAAAATTGGCAGCGCGCAGCTGCTCCCGGCGGTGAGGGCGGCCTTCAGCCAGTCCGCCGATGTGTCCGCGGCGAGCCCGAACAGCGCGGCGGCGAACGGCGGGTAGGTGAAGCTGTACGCTGCGCCGGGGTTGTACAGGGCCGCGTGGCGGGCGGCCTGCTGCCCGCCCCACCAGTACGTGCTGACGTCCCACATCGGCCAGTGCGCGGCCGGGTCGGGCAGTCCGGGAAGCAGGTACGCCGCCACCGCCATGGCGCCGGCCAGGGCTACGGCAGCTCGCGCCCAGCCTCCGTTTCGCCGCATGGTCATAGGTGCCATCGTCTCAGGGCGAGGCCCGGGCCAGGCGTGCGGGGCGCCAGCCGCCGACGGCGCGGACCGCTCCCGCGGACAGCGCGACCCCGGCGGCCATCGACGCGACGACTACCCACGATGAGACGTTCAGCTGGGCCGCTCCGGACAGGCCGTGCCCGAGGTTGCAGCCGCCCGCGATCCAGCCGCCCGCCCCCAGCAGGAAGCCGCCGACGGCGAGCTGGCCGTAGCGTACGGGCGTCTCGCCCCGGAGTTGCCAGCCGCCTGCGGTCCGGGCCGCGATCGCGGCCCCTGCGATGATGGCCAGCAAGAAGGCGATCAGCCACCAGTCCGGTGACCCGGACGCCACGCTGGCTGACGCCCCGACGGTGCTCGGGCCGAACCCGGATCCGCCGACCTTGGCCAGCACCCAGCCCGCGATGGTCACCAGTCCGAGCGCGACGCCGAGCTGCGGAGCCTTCCACTGCCACGGGTAGGCCGGCTGCTCGGCCGGCCGCCACCGCCACAGTGCCGCCGCTACCAGCGCCAGGAACAGGACCGAGAGCGCCAGCCGCGGGACGCCGATCACCCCCGCGAAGGTAGCGGCCTGCCCCGCTCCCAGCACAGTGGGGCCCGGCAGGTGAACGTGCCGGGCCGCCAGCTCGCCACCGATCCACCCGGCCAGCCCGGCCAGCGTGCCGTACATGCCTGACCCCAGCTTGTAGAACAGGCCTGATACGCAGGAGCTCGCCACGACCATGCCCGCCCCGATCACCAGGCCGCCGGCGATGTCTGACACCGGGGCGAACGGCAGCCCGGTGTTCAGGCCCCGCGACCAGGGGGTCAGGTAGAACCCGGACAGGCCGACCGAGGCGACCGCGACCCCCAGCAGCCAGCCGCGCAGCAGCAGCGTCCGCCCAGCCAGGGCGAAGGCGAACATCGAGTGGAAGCACAGCTGACCGCGTTGCAGCACGTATCCCATGCCCAGGCCAGCCGCCGCACCCGCCGCCAACGCCGTCACCATGTGCTACCACCTCGGTCGATTACCCGTCCCGTATCTTCAGCCCGAACGGCGGCCGCGCTCAGCCGGCGAGCACCGGCAGCCGCACCTCAAAACGGCAGCCTTCCCGGGTGTTGACCACGCTCACCTGGCCCTGGTGCGCTTCGACGATGCTGCGCACGATCGCCAGCCCGAAGCCGGCGCCCTCGCCCGCGCCGGGGCCGCGGGCGCGGGC
>JALYVS010000723.1 GCA_030853115.1 Actinomycetota bacterium | reverse complement strand
GTCGGCACGGAGGTCGGCGGCGCGGGCGCCGGGGGTGCCCGCCGCGCGGGCAGGGGCGACGCGCTCCGCGGCTTCCCCGGCCCGGACGGTCGCCTGGGCGGCGGCGGCGGCGGCGATCGTGGTCGTGGCCTGCCTCGCGCTTCTCATCGCATGGGCCGTCCGCAGACCGCGGCGCGCCCGTCACGGATAGACCACCCCGGCCCGGCTCGATCACCCGGGTCATTTGATGTGCAGGTTGTCCAGGGCCGCCTGCAGGGACTGGGCGTAGCCCTCACTGGTGTAGGTGGCTCCTGAGATCGCGTTGATGCGGGCGCTCTGGGCCGACAGCGCCTCGGCCGTGAGCATGGGAATGACCTGCTCGCTAATCTGCTGAGACGTCGGTTCGGCGGTCTCCAGGACGGGGACGGAGACGTTGGTGATGCGGGTCCCGCGGACCGTGACCTTTACCTCGAGTAGGCCATACCCGAACTGCGCGCTCGGACCTACGGCGGTGCGGACGGTGGCGTGGCCCGCGGTCGGCCCGGGCGTGGCCGAGGCTGCCCGGCCCGGGGCTGCCCCGTTCGAGGGCGCCCCGCTGGAAGGACCGCTCGCAGCTTGGACGCCGCTCAACGCCGTCGGCGGGAGCTGGCGGGTATGGAAGCTGAGGACACCGACGAACCCGGCGACGGTTCCGGCGAGGACTAGCAGCGACGCTTGCTTCATGGCCGCAATCTTATGCTGGTCACAGGGCGTATGCCTCATGGTGGATGGCTTCGTCAGGGATACCGAGTGATTTCGCGACCTCGACGACGCTAGTCACGAACCCTTCTGGGCCGCATATGTAGACGTCGCGTTCCTTCACGTCGGGGACGATGTGGCGCAGCGAGTACTGGTCAATGGAGGCGGTCAGGCGGTCGCCGGTCAGCTCGTGCAACTGGCCGCCCCGGCGCTTGACTAGGTCGGCGATTTCCGTGCCGAGAGCGAGGTCGGCTCGCCGCGTGGCTCGCAGGATGACGGCTGGCCGGGTGCTGCGCGGCAGGTCTTCGAGCAGTGCCCGGACGGCGGTGACGCCGATCCCGGCCGCGATCAGGACGACGTGCGCGCGGCGCTGAGACAGGCGGGTGAAGGTCCCGTAGGGCCCCTCGATGGCGACCTTGGTACCCGGCTGCAGCCGGGCCAGCGCGGCGGAGTGGTCGCCGACGGCCTTGACGGTCAGCCGCAGGTAAGTCGGCTGCGGCAGCGCGGACAGCGAGTAGGGGTGCGCCTGCCACCACATATCCCTGGTCAGGAAGCGCCAGAAGAAGAACTGCCCGCCGGACACCGCGAGGCGATCGAGGTGCTGGCCCCGGCAGGTGATGGAGACCACTCCTGGGCCTTCAGGTCGCACCTCGGCGACCTGCAGGCGGTACCAGAAGCTGCGGAACACGGGCAGGCCCACCCGGTAGGCCAGTACCACCCCGGCCGTGCCCGCCCAGGCCGTTGACCAAATCACCTGGGTGAGCCGGTGGTTGGTAAACGACGGGCCGAGCACGATGACGTGCGCGAAAGAGATCGCCAGCGCCAGGTAGAGGTACAGGTGCACCGTCCACCAGGTCTCCCGCCGGACCCGCCGCCTGATAGCCCGGACCGAGATTGCTCCGGCCAGGCAAATCAGGCCAAGCCCTACGGCGGCGGCGAGAATGTCAGGATAGTAGAAGATAAGCGTGCTGGCCTCATGCCACGGGCCGACCTGGGCAGCCTGAGCGTAGCCCGCGGTGATCAGCACGGCGTGCGCTACCAGCAGGCTGATCGGCCAGGGAGCAAGCCGGCGGTGCCAGCGCAGCAGTCCGTCCTGCCCGAAGACGCTCTCGATGAAGGGAATGCGGCTCACCAGCATCACCATCAGCAGGGCCAGGTAAGTCCCCGCCATACCAGTGAGGTTGCCGGCGAAAGTCGCCAGGCCGCCGACCGCGGTCAGCTGGCTGACGCTCTCCGCAGTAATGGTCAGCGCGGTGGTGGCGCCTAGCCCGGCGCCGGCCGCCACTAGGGCGGCCCCCGCCAGGGCCGGACGCGGCGCGGCCGCACCGCGGGCCATCGG